>CANCBK010000006.1 GCA_947374315.1 Burkholderiaceae bacterium
CAGGATCTAAAACAATGCGTTTAACACTATGTTTGCGTAAAGATTTAGCAACTGTGCGGACTATTTCTGGGCTCGCTAACATGCCTATTTTGACAATATCAGCGCCAATATCCATTAAAACTGCGTCAATCTGGGCTTCCACAACTTCAAGATCGACATCTTGAATGCGCGTGACACCCAAGGTATTTTGGGCGGTAATTGCAGTTATGACGGACATGTCGTAGCCACCAAGGGCGGTGATGACCTTGAGGTCGGCCTGGAGCCCCGCCCCGCCGCCGCTATCGGACCCAGCAATGGTCAGTACTTTGGGGATCTGCACAGAAGTGGGAAGAAGTGATTGCATCTTGCTATAATATCGGCTTATTCCTCGATAGCTCAGTTGGTAGAGCGCCGGACTGTTAATCCGTAGGTCCCTGGTTCGAGCCCAGGTCGAGGAGCCAAATAAGTAAAGCCCCTAGAGAAATCTAGGGGCTTTTTCTTTTGTCTTCAGCTAATTGTGAGCCCATTTTTCCTATTTCGCGAACAACATACGCATAAAGCTTACATCCCCTAAACTAGCAAATATCCATTTATTAACACAACACAGAGAGAAAAAATGAGTCTGATCGATAAATTGCAGTGGCGCTATGCCACAAAAAAAATGGATTCAAGTAAAGCCGTTCCAAAAGAAAAGATTGACCAAATCCTGGAGGCTATTCGATTGACAGCAAGCTCAAGCGGATTGCAGCCCTATGAAATCATCGTCATCACCAATAAAGATATACTCACGAAAATTAGAGCCATTGCTAATGACCAATCGCAAGTGACTGATTGCTCTCACTTATTGGTTTTTGCTGCTTGGGATACCTATACCGCAGACCGAATTAATCAGGCATTTGATATGACCGAGGAACTACGCAACTTCAAAAGTGAATCTGGCACAGCCTATCGTCAAATGCTATTGAATGCCTACCCCGCAAGAGATCCCGAAGTGAATTTTACGCACACGTCCAAACAAGCCTATATCGGCTTGGGTACAGCACTCATTGCTGCCGCATACGAGCAAGTTGATAGCACGCCAATGGAAGGTTTTGATGCCAAGGCATTGGATGCCATTCTCAACCTCAAAGAAAAGGGCTTGCGTAGTGTAGTGATGCTGCCGCTGGGATACAGAAATGCAGATGAGGATTGGCTGCTTAAGCTTAAGAAAGTTAGACGATCCAGCGAAAACTTTATCAGCTGGATTAAGTAAGCGAATAATTACCACCCTTGAAATAACCACTTTGTTAAGTGGTTATTTCAAGTAATGGCGCTTGATTGAATATCTAATGCTAGAGCTATAAAGTTAAATTTCGGAGGGGCCTCGCGGTAGTTATGTAGCCACTTGATTTACAAATCCAAAACTACCCGCTATAGCTTAACCCGACGGTGCTACCAATGCAGCAGTAGTTGTAAGGTTATATTAGCACCGCTCCATTCGTTGAATATTTATAGATAATGCAGATAAATCATATGCTAAATCTATGCCAGGGCCTTACTTGCTGACCGGTGGCAACCAGCCATTAGCCGGATACATTCCACATGCCTTAGCCGGTGGATTGTAATAACCCCCAGCCGCAGTGAACAAAGAGTCATTTGGACGAACCTCACGCCCAAACTGACCATCATTTATTGCGCAATAACAAGTGGCCGTTTTTGCGCCATTAATGGTTTCTTTATCTACCTTGCATTCAAAATTCCAACAATTTGAACCCACAGTGCCTTCCTGGCATAGATGCATGTTAGCCATTGCGTTTGTAAAAGGCGGATTAGCACTTTCCTGGGGATACATCACAATGCTCTCATTATAAAGCGCCCAAACTGTATTGGGCTGACGATGGGCGCATGAACCATTCATATTCCCTTCGTTTACTCCAGCAATAGCAGTCAGACTCGTTCCGTTTTGCTGGGCAATTTCAGCGGTAATCACCGGACACTTACATTCAGATTCTTCAAAATAATGGAATGTTTTGCCATCATCACGTTTTACTTTAATTTTCTTACCCGTTGGCTTGCAAGTCGATGCTAGGCATAAAGCAAACTCACCTGGACATTGAGTCATACCCGCAGCGTCATCAATGGTTGTCTTGGTAGTGCTCATTTGATTGGCACGGTCGCGAGCATCCCCGTCACGCTTACTTTGCACCTTAGAACGAAGCGGCTCAACGTGCGGATCATTTTGCGCAAGCAACAGGCTGGATGCGGAGCTAGCAGATGGGGTTACAAAATCAGCCCCGTAAGAGCTGCCACATAACACTGTTAAAAGAAATAATGCGACTACAGAATATGGTGAACATTTCATATTGTATTTATTAAGAGGTACAAAGTAATCGACCCAGAAAAAATCTGGGTCGATATTTATTTAGGATAATTTTCCAATAAATATGGTTATTGGTTTAACTGATCCGGAAAGCCTACTGGCAACATTTTGCAAGCAGCAGCTGAATCATTCCAAGTACTTCCAGCGTAGGTTACATACCCACGATCGCCTTTAGCTTTTCCGCCAAACAAGCCTTCACCATACGGGCAACGGCAGCTTGCTGTTTTTACGCCATTAGTTTCCTTTGGATCTACGGTACAAATATAGCTCCAGCAATTCGATCCTTGAGCTGAACCCTTGGCCGTGCAATTCTGCGACTTTGAAGCAGTTGGCTGCATAAAGCTACCATCGGGCTGTTCTTGTGGGTAGGTAGTGACCGTCGTAGAAAAATAAGACCAAATCTTTCCAGTTCCAGGGGAACGGCAAGAATCATTCATATTGCCTTCATTCAACCCAGCAACACCAACTAAAGGTGAATTATTTTGGGCGGCAATATTGGGTGTAATCACAGGGCATTTGCAGATAGCTTCTGGATATTGCTTAGTCGTTTTACCGCCATCCTCTTTAACGGTGATCGTTCTTCCGGTTGGCTTACAAGTAGAAGATGCGCACAATGCAAACTCTCCAGGGCACATTGCAATGCCAGCTGTACCATGGCCATCTTTTGTGGCGGTAGTTTTCGTAGTATCGTCATTTTTACGACGATCGCCATCAGCGGATTGCCTAACATCACCATTGGATCCGTTATTAAGCCGTTGCTCGACCCGCCCTCTGAGATTAGGATCATTTTGAGCTAATGAAGCCAAACTCAAGCCAGCAAAAAATAATGTGCAAAGCAATTTTTTAAACATTTCTCAATCATCCTGTTAATTTTAATTATTGAATTTTTATAAATGTGCGGATAGCGTCCAAAAAACGGCCACTTACCTAGTGAAGTAAAGCAAGTTTGCTGCGTCATCAAAAAATTTATTAATTCCAGGCTCTGTCACCCAACCATCCAAATGGTCGGTCCCGAGCGCTGAGGTTTTGAATGCTCGGAAATAAGAACTGTCCCGATCCAGTGCCAACAGGGTGTTGTCCAGATTGGTATCAGATGAAGAAATAATATCCTGATATTGCCTCATCGCCTTATAAATACTTTTTTCTTTGGGGGACAACAATTCGTCGCTACCATTCTTGGAGGCGCTCTTTCTTGCCTCCTCTTCAGTTTGAACTTTTCTTGGCGTAACCAGAACTACTACATTCTCAGAGTAGAGTGATTGCGTTTTTTGATTAAACAAATATTGAATAATTGGGATATCTTTAAGGACAGGTACTCCATCCTGACCACCAGATATTTGACGAGAAGCCAAGCCATCCAATATCAATGTTTCCCCATACTTAATTTTTACGTTAGCAGTGACGGCATGCTGATCAGTTGCAACGCCTGCATTAAAGCCGCCAACTGCCGCTGCAGATGAAATATAAGAGCGAGAAACCTTCACCGCAAGCATCATCGACTCTTCGTCAATGAAGGTAGGGGTAACAGACAAGCTCACGCCTGTTGGAATATTGGTAATCTGAGCTCCGGATACGCCGCCGCCATTTAAACCCGCTGTAATTACAGAGCCAGAATAAAAGGTGGAAGGAATTCTATCGAGCGCAGTTAGGGTAGGTCTAGCAATGACTTGAGAATTATTCGTTGTGGAGTTAGCGATATTTAAGGTGTAACTAATAAGGCCGCTAACACTATTAATCGCGGCACTAGTTGCATTACCAACACCAATCACACTATTCTGGACGACGCCGCTCACGCTCTTTCCATCTGCAGAGCCCGTAGTCGAGAAGCTTTGTGAGCCAGCGAAAACTTGCAGTCCACTTAGTAGATTAATACCGTACTGACTATTCTCACTATCGATAGTCCTGATCAATACCGCATCAATTGAGGCCATCTTAGGAGGATTTTGCTTATTACAGGGGCTCGGCAATGGCTCTAAATAAAGCGTTTGATCACCACTGGTTCCACCAACGGGCACGCCATAACTTCCACCCGGGGCTTTACCAAGCCCAGGTTTTGTATCGCAATCAAACCAGCGTTGTTGCTGTTGATTCATAGAGACTGCGGTGTAACTACCGCCACCACCGCCTCCGCTTGTAGTCATTGGCGCGCTAGCGGATTGCGGTTGGTAAGGCGCTGCGCCCGTACCCGATGAGCCGCTCGATGAGCCGCCCGATGAACCTCCGCCAGAGCCAGAGTCATCGCTATTCTGATTGCTTTCGTAACTTGTTATATTGGCGCCTCTTGTGCCAGACCCTCTACCTGAGGAAGAGTTATTGTTTCCGTTATTAGGCCCACTAATACCAGTAGGTCCTGCCGCGCCCTTACTTTGACCTGCGGCAACCTTAATCATCTTCCCTTCGCCCGGCTTGGCTGAAGCTAGGCTAGCTGGGTTTTGTGCTGGATCTAACTCCATAGATTGGATGCTATTGAACTGAGTCGATATATAAGCAACTTGCTGTTTTAATTGCGCAATCTCTTTAGGATTGACAGCATTAAGTCTTGAGTACACATCTAGGCCTTGGTTTGCCTCGGAGGTTTTTCCAACCGCTACATACATCAAGACCATTAGCCTTATCTTATCTGCGTCAGTTGTGTTGAGTTTTTTTAAACCCTCACCAGCCCAAAGTGCAGTCTTAAAATCTTTTTGCCACAAGGAAGATTGCAAAAGCCCGAATAAAGCATCTTGACTCGATGGGCTAATCGCATAAGCGCTAATGAAATTTTTGCTGGCCGCTGAGTACTCTCCAGAATCAATATGCAAACGACCCAACTGAATGAGCGGCAAGGTATCGGATCTATCTAAGGATGCTGAAAGCTCATAAGCTGTCTCAGCAAGGCCCTTACTATCAGGCGTGTTATTCAAATATTGCAAATGATAGCTAATACCATTTAATAAGTGCAATGTAGAGCTATTCGGACTGACCTTGACTGAGGCGCTAAATACCTGCTGTGCATCCTCATAGTTACCTTCCCGAAGATATTGAATGCCCTGCTTTACTAGCTCATGCGTAACATTCTGTTTGGGCGCTGCTATTTTTTGCTCGTATTTACCTGGGGATGTGCTGCCTGTTTGAGCGCTCCGACTAACTGTGCCCGCGCATCCCGCTAGCGCAACCATGCAGACAAAGAGCATGCCAGTAATTTCTGGCTTTAAACAGAGTTTCAGTCTACAAATGGGCATAAATTCAGAGTTGCTTTATATGGGGATATTAGTGAAGATATTCTACAGAAATATGCCTCAATTGGAATATCTATAGGCCTGGGTGATAAAACACCATGAAATCACATAATAAGTGATTACCGACCTCCTAGAGGCGGCAACCATTGAAGGTATTTGCCCCATGGTCATACTTTGGCCGTCTCCATACCGCTATATACTCTTTTCTCTTAACTAACTATGGCAATTATGTCTAAGACTACTTTCAATTCAGCCCTTCTTTTTTCAGGCATTCTTACTGCGAGCCTACTCCTGGATCTTGCCCACGCTCAGATACCTACACCCGCTCCAACCATGGATCAAATAGTCCAAAACCTGGAGAAATCTGGCGCACTAGATCGTGCAATAGAGAGAGGCATTGAGCGTTATAGGCAAAAACAAATTAATGCAGCCAAGGTTAAACAAGAAAAAGAAGAGTCCCAAAGGGCTGCACTTGCAAAAAATGCTCGTGTAATAGATGTCAAAAATGACTTTATCTACGGGAAACCAGATGCGGTTATTTCGATCATTGAATACTCTGACTTTGAGTGTCCATTCTGCAAACAGTTTGGAGATATTCCAATTCATGTAGTTGATTCAATGCCTGACCAGGTCAACTTAGTGTGGCGTAACTTTCCACTACCATTCCATGACCCCATGGCAAGTAAAGAAGCGGTTGCGGCAGTTTGCGCTGCTCAGCAAGGCGGTAATGATGCCTTTTGGAAATATGCTGACGGCATCTTTAAGAATACCCGCTCAAACGGCCAAGGCATGCCTAGCTCGGGGAGCGTAGACCCCCTGCTATCAATGGCAAAGGAGCAAGGAATGAATATGGAAAAATTTGAATCCTGCCTCCAGTCCGAGATAGTCAAGAATCAAGTCATTGCAGATCTGAATGATGGAGCTAATGCAGGCATTAGCGGAACTCCTGGCGTGATCTTAATAAACCACAAAACAGGCTCATTCAATGTGCTTGCAGGGGCAGTCCCAGAGGAAGTTTTAAAACAAGAAGTAAAAAACTTATTAAACGCTAAAAAATAATATTAGATCCGAGGTATGAAACAAGTCACCATCTTCCGGGGATGGTGACATAGATATTTTTCAACCGAAAATCACCGCCCTGGTAGTTCATTGCTAATGGCCCAGCATTAAAACGAGTATCAATCACCTGATCCGTTACCCCATTTAAAGTTACCGAAATTTTCTTACCTATTGCGCTAATTTTCATGTGATTCCATTGATTGGCCACCTGAGTAGGCTTCACTTTTCCCAATAATCGAATAGAGCCTGCGCCGAGACCATCCGGTCCATTTACAAGCGAAACCTCATATGCGGTATCGGCATTAATCACATCAGGATTTGTGCAACGGAAAAATACCGATGCCCGCGCAGAATCAGAGACCCAATAATCAAATTCAACCTGAATGTCCGGAACACTTAAACGAGAAACAAGCGTTCCCTGCCCTTGAGTGATATCCAGCTCTTTATTGTTAATTTGCCAACTTGCATTGCCTTTAGGAGTCCAAGCCGATAAATCCGATCCATTTAATAAAGGGAATGGGGAGCCGAGTGTCGTAATCATGGCCTGAGAATTCGCGCTGATTGGCGTCCATACCAGCGAGCATAAAAAAAACACCTTCAGCACCAGTTTGCCTTGTTGTAAAAAAATATTTTTAAGCATGGAAATAAGAGGTATTTTGAAGCGAATTTAATAAAGAAATAACAGTATCGGACAAATCCTTAAAGGGGGCTATTACAAGCGGAACCGTGTGTACACAGCTAAACCATACGCCACATTGCAGAACCCTTTAACCACCATGAGAATGAAGTGAAGCTGCGCTTCTTGGTAAAAACCCCCTTGGCTAGTCTTTGCGTCCAACTGTTGGGGGTTATTTACGGCGGTAGTTTGTTGGCATTACTTAATGCATTTAACATGCATTAAGTTAATCGCTGCTATCAACTATTACTTCATATCAGAAATATTCGGAATGCTCACTGGGTACTGATTACAAGCCGCCTGAGGTCCACCTTGCGCGGAGGTATATTGAGATCCTGCACCAGTCAAAAATTCACTATTCTGTGTTGGTGCGCCAAAAGGATTTTCTCCTGCTGGACAAGAGCAACTTGCTGTTCTAGTGCCATTGGTCAATTTTTTATCGCGAGTACATAAAAAACTCCAGCAGTTAGAGCCCTTACCCGATGAACAGGATTGTTGGTGGAATGTATTTTGCTGATCTCTTTGAAATGGAGGATTTGCGCTCTCTTGCGGGTACATAGTCAAGGGTGAAAATAATGACCAAATTTTGTCAGGACTAGGTACTGCGCATGAGCCTTTCATATTGCCTTGGTTCACTCCAGCAAGGGCCGTAAGCTCTTTGCCATTCGCAAAGGCAATTTCTTTGCTAATAATCGGGCATTTGCAAATAACCTCAGGGTACTCTTTGGTAGTTTTGCCATCGGCTTCATTGACCTTAATACTTCTTCCAGTCAACGTACAGGTTGATGCTGCGCAAAGTGCGAATTCACCATTGCATGCTTGGATTCCAGTATTGCGAACTGGTTGAGGGTGCTGCGTAGACTGGTCGCTATTGCGCCCTGACTCATCTTCACGCATTTCTCGAGGGCTGACTTTATCTCTAATTAATTCCCTTGAATCAACTTGAGCCAATAGATAGGTATTTGAGGCTTCAATGGGCGCAGCAAAAACCTGAGCACTAATTGCAAATAACGCCAAAAGAAATAATTTAGTGATTTTCATATTCCCGGTTTCCTTAATGATGAATTAATATTTAAGCATCGACTGACAGTGGGACGGTTTAGTCAGACTAAGCCAAGCCCTTCTTTCGCAGATTGGCCAGACGATTATTCAAGGTCTTAATAGTGAGAAGATTGTATTTACCCCCTTCAGACCAATTACTGCCCTTCCACTCGATGCCTTCAGCGGTAACGCTCGCAAAGGGCTCCTTACCCTCTTTTGCATACCCCTCCAGAATCGCCATCAATGCAGCGCGGTCATCTGATCCGCCAGCATCTTTTACCGCATCCAAAATAGGCTTGGTAATCGTATCGCTATAAGTCACTTTGGAGTCGGGATGCTTAGGGGTTGCTGGAGTGTCGTAGATAAAATCTTGGGGCCACTCAAATACATTTCTTGCTGAATTTTTTACTAACTCTGGGCTGACTGTAGCGCCCTGAGGATTTTTAGGATCACTCGGTAGATTCAACTCCAAAATCCAAGCCTCAAATTCTGCGATACGGGTATAGCGTTTTTCTTCGCTATCGCGCTTTTGCTCTTCTTGTGACAACAATAAAGTCACCCAAGCCCAAGCAATATCTTTCGGTGTCGCAGACTCTTGAGCCAAAATACCGCTGGCCTTCATGAGGATTGCTTTGGATGTAAGTTTTGTCATGAGATGCTTTCGTTAATGCGATTAATTTGGGGTGGCAAAGCCTCCTGCGCGCTTTGATAATGCGTGCCACAGACCCCGTAGAATACTCTTGATTAGGGAAAATTCATCAACATACGGCACTTCCGAGCCCCTGAAGCATGGTCGAAACCCTTTTGTAGCCAGATTGGCGCAAATCAAGCAGGATTGCCTGCTTTCACTAAAATAGCCGCATGACCAAAATTCCAGAACTATTAGCCCCTGCCGGCAGCCTCAATATGCTGCGTACCGCCTTTGACTTTGGGGCAGACGCGATCTATGCCGGACAGCCCCGTTATTCATTGCGCGTGCGCAATAACGATTTCGGAAAAATCGAGACCCTCAAGGAGGGCATTGATACTGCGCACAACTTAGGCAAGAAGTTTTACCTTGTCTCTAATTTACTGCCGCATGGCGGCAAGACGCGTACCTACATTAAAGATATGGATCCAGTGATCGCCTTGAAACCCGACGCGATCATCATGTCTGACCCCGGCCTCATCATGATGGCAAGAGAAGCCTGGCCAGATATGCCCATTCATTTATCAGTGCAAGCCAATACCGTGAATGGTGCTTCTGCTAAGTTCTGGCGCTCAGTTGGTATTAGCCGCGTCATTTTGTCGCGTGAACTTTCTTTTGATGAAATCGAAGAAGTCCGTCAAGATTGCCCCGAGATGGAGCTGGAAGTATTTGTCCATGGTGCTTTATGCATTGCCTACTCCGGTCGCTGCTTACTATCTGGCTATATGTCTCATCGCGATTCCAATCAAGGCGCTTGCACGAATGCCTGTCGCTGGGATTACAAAGTTAAACCGGGACAGCAAAATACCAGTGGTGACGTGGTTCTATTGCAAGAAGCAAGACGGCCAGATGATTTAATGCCGATGGAAGAAGATGAGCATGGCACATACATCATGAACTCTAAGGATTTGCGTGCGATTGAGCATATTGAACGATTGACTGCGATGGGCGTGGACTCATTCAAGATTGAAGGCCGTACCAAGTCACCCTATTATGTTTCCCGAACCTGTCAGTCATACCGCACTGCGATTGATGATGCCGTCGCTGGTCGCCCTATGAATATGTCCCTCATTGGCAATCTAGAGGGCCTTGCTAATCGTGGATATACCGATGGCTTTTATGAGCGTCATCACGACAAAGAGTATCAACTCTATATGCGCGGTCACTCCCTCTCCGGCAGAAGTCTTTACGTTGGTGAAACGCTCGAAATAGATGAAGCTTCTGGTCGCGTAAAAGTCGATGTGAAGAACCGCTTTTCTGTTGGAGATAAATTGGAAATTATTGAGCCCCAAGGAAACCAGGATCTGGTTCTAGAGGCGATGTGGAATATGAAGGGCGAATCAATAGACGTCGCTCCAGGGTCTGGTCACTTTGTGTGGATTGAGTTGCCGCTAAAGAGTAAACATGCCTTTATTGCGCGTTACACCCAAGAACCTGCACCAGTCGAAGCCGCCTCATCCTGTAGTAATTGCTAAACAATTAAATCAGGTCCTCATTCCACGTATACGCCCCATGAATACTACTCAGACTGCCCCAACCTTACCCCATAGCCTAAAGCAAAAGGCGAAGGAGGAGCTCGTTAAGGCCTCTCAACTCAGTCTGTATTTCGGGATTTGGTTTTGTGCTTTAGCTTTTTTAGCAGCGACATCACTAGACGTCAGACCGATTCCGTTATCGATTTTTGGTTTTTCACTGGTGAAGGCAGCGCTTTGCGCTAAGTTTATGATGTTGGCCCAAGCTGCCTTTCCAATCAGAGTGACTAAGAGTAATGGCATTGTCAGCTCGCTGATTTTTGAGTCGCTGATTTATATGGTCGTAGTCTTAGGATTGAGCTATCTTGAAGCTGGTATTGATGGCCTCATTCATGGCAAAGAATTCATTATCTCAATGAGCGCATT
Organism: Burkholderiaceae bacterium; assembly: GCA_947374315.1. The sequence continues at coordinate 10,919 of CANCBK010000006.1, forward strand.
CGGCAGATCAAATCCATTGCATGTAGTGGCCATGATGATTGTGTATTGGTTAATCGTGTGGCCTTACCTATTGCTCATCGGCATGAAATTAGCGCTCGGCAGTACAGCGACATTTGAAATCTTGTTTGGCCACAAGACGGAATCAAGCAAGTAGTTCATTCGTGGGTAGCCAATTAACCACCCTACTTCATACTCGCATTACCAGCCTCATCTGGAAGCTGCTGCTTGTTGTCCTGTTAGCCCTCCCTAGTCTTACTGGCGCCCAAGAGATTGAGGCGCGCACCTATTCCAATACACCCATTGGAATCAATTTCTTGAGTGCGGGCATCGCTCAAGCCAAAAGCGGTAATTACACACTCACCAGCGAAATGATGAGTCTGACCCATGTGTTTGATGTAGCGGGTCAATCTGGAAAATTGACTCTAGCGCTGCCCTATGGGCAACTAACTGGCTCATCTACTGCTGGTGGACATACAGTGAACGCCAGTACCGAAGGTTTATCCGACCCATTAATTAAGGCCTCACTAAATCTCTATGGTGCCCCTGCATTAACGCTGGATGAATTCAAGAGCTATCAACAAGATCTGATTATTGGCATGAGCCTCACAGCCTCTGTTCCTTGGGGGAAGTACGATGACAACCAAATAATTAATGTGGGTGCCAATCGTTGGTTTATTCAACCGGGCATTGGTGCATCTAAAGCGATTGGCCCATGGAGATTTGAGCTTGCTGAGGCTGGCATCTTTTACACCAGCAATACGAACTTTATGGGCAATAATTCCCTGTCACAAAATCCAGTGTATTCAACCCAAACACATGCGATATATTATTTTCAGAATACAGCCTGGATATCAATGGATGCGACGTATTTCACAGGGGGACAGTCATATGTAAACGGCAACCCCATTAGCGGAAGCCAAGAGAATTGGCGCTTTGGCACGACGATGTCTTACCCCATCAATAAAAATAATGCCGTTAGACTCTCTGCCAGCACGGGCGCATACTCAAGGACTAATAATAGTTACGACTTATACGGAATTTCTTGGCAATACCGTTTTGGCGGCGGACTATAAATCTCGCAGGTGTCGACGTAAAATTTTGCCAACATTGGACTTTGGCATTTCATCAATGAAGGCAATTTTTCTTGGGCGCTTATAACTAGTCATTTGTTCTTTGCAATACTGAATGACCTGTGCTTCAGTGAGCTCTAGCATATCCTTAACAATATACGCCTTCACAATTTCCCCAAGCTTTCGATGTGGGAAGCCGATGACTGCGCACTCTTTTACACCGGGTAAGCGACAAATGATTTCTTCAATTTCATTGGGGAATACCTTAAAGCCAGCAACTACGATCATGTCCTTCTTGCGGTCGATAATCTGTACATAGCCCTCGGGGCTCATGATGCCAATATCGCCCGATCTGAAATACCCCTCAGAAGTCATAAATTGAGCAGTTTCTTCTGGTTGATTCCAATACCCCGCCATTAGTTGCGGGCCTTTGATGCAGATTTCTCCAGGAGCGCCAAATGGTACTTCGAGCCCATCATCATCCAGTATCAAAATATCAGTGCTCGGTACTGGCATACCAATTGAGCCAGTAAATTCAGTAATTAGCGGTGTATTCACGCAAACTACTGGTGAAGTCTCGGATAAGCCATAGCCTTGCGCTATGGGTACGCCCGTCATTTTTTGCCAGAGATCAGCAGTTTTCTTTTGCACCGCCATGCCGCCACCAATAGTCACCAGGAGATTGGGCAGCTTGACCTTCTTAAATTCAGGGCGGTGTATGAGCGCATGAAACAAAGTATTCACACCCGGGAAGATATTGATATCTGGATGCTTCATTAACAGCTTGATGAAACCACCCATATCTCGTGGGTTGGCCACCAGAATCAATTTTCCACCCTTACGGATTCCCAATAAAGCACAAGCAGTTAAAGCGAATATATGCGTTAAGGGCAGCGCGCATAAAAAAATGAGTTGTTGCTGGCGTTGATGCTGAAGGCCTGGTTCAAGCCAAGACTCAATCTGGAGAATATTCGCCAATATATTGCGATGAAGTAAGACAGCGCCCTTAGAGATGCCAGTAGTACCGCCTGTGTATTGTAAAAAAGCGATATCGTCCAACGCAACGATTGGCTGGGTGAAGCCATGTCCCGCACCAACTCTCAGGGCCTCATTAAATTTGATGCATGGGAAATTCCAGCGCGGAATGATTTTTTTAATGTGGCGAGCGATGAAGTTGATGATCACTCCTTTGGGACCAAGAACCTCCCCGAGGCTACTGACAATCACCTTCTTAACCAATCCCTGATCTGCAATTTCTTGATAAATGTGGGCAAAGTTTTCCAATATAGCCAATACAGATGCCCCGCTATCACGTAGCTGGTGCTCCAACTCGCGCGCCGTATACAGCGGATTGATATTCACCACCACATAACCTGCGCGTAAAGTTCCTAGCATCGCAATAAGGTATTGCGGCACATTGGGAAACATGATGGCTACTCGAGCTCCAGTAGCCAGGTCTAATGCGTGCAGGTAGGCAGAAAAATCTTTCGAGAGAGTATCTAATTGCCGGTAACTAATAGAGTGCCCCATGGACTCCATCGCTATGCGATTGGGGTATCGCTCAAACGACTCTTCTATCAACTCAATAAGCGAAGAGCGATCTGCCAAATTAATCTGATGTGGAACGCCATCAGGATAATTTTTTAACCAAGGTTTTTCAGTATTTATCTTCATTGCTAGCTTATAAGGCAATCAATTGATCATTCGCACTTATGCACTCATTAAATCTTTGAGCTTACTAAGATAGAGCTCTTGCCCATGATTCACTCGATGCTGCCATTCATTACCGGAATCTGCATTAGCATCATCGGTGACATACTTGAACGAGTGCCAAGGAATATTGTGTTGAAATGCAATACTAGCAATAGCGAATAATTCCATATCTACGACATCGATACCTTGAGACGTTAACCAAGGATCATGGGCCGTCACAAAGCTATCACCTGTGCCACAAATATGATCACCGCTCAGGGATAAGTATTCCGATGGCTTGGTACAAAAAGGAGTTTGCCCTCTTGGGGCTAAAGGGGCTGCCATCATGTCACGCTGAATCACCTTACGAATCTCCAGTAAACCGTGAAGCGAGGGATTAATTTTCCCTACGGTACCGAAGTTCACTATCCGCTTTGGTTGGCGCTCATGAATGGCGCTAATGCATGCCGCTGTCGCATTAATCTTGCCCACCCCTGAATACACAATGCTCACACCAGCAGGCAAGGCCGCTTTCTCCAGCTCGGACTCCAATGCGGTAATAATAAGTAATTGTGTTTTCATGGCTGTCAATTATGAATTTATTAGATTATCTACCCGGAGTCCCTGACTTCCCTAAGCCCGGCATTTTATTTCGGGACATCTCCCCACTTTTGGCTCATCCAGATGCCTTCAAAGAGGCAATTTCACAGCTCGAGGCACTAGCTCAGCAGTTTGAATATACCCATCTCCTAGGCATCGAATCTCGCGGCTTTATCTTCGGCTCTGCGTTGGCGCTCCAAGCCCATAAGGGCCTCGCATTAGCTAGAAAACCCAATAAACTACCCTTGGCCAGCCATCGCGAATCCTACGGCCTGGAGTACGGATCAGACTCTCTAGAGGTCCAGCAATCGACCTTACCCAAGGATGCTCGCATTTTAATTGTCGATGATGTATTGGCTACGGGCGGCACCATCATCGCAGCTAGTAATTTGCTGAAGAATGCCGGTTTTGAGGTGGTAGGCGCCATCACCCTTCTGGAAATTGCCAATCTCAATGGCGGCGAGATATTAACGCAAAGAGGTCTGCCCAATAAGACGGTGTTGATCGCCTAGAGTAAAGTCTTGGCGCCCTTAAGCACCTTCACAGTACCCCAACCAACAGCCAGCACCTTGCTGGCTAGCTTAGGCCTGTAATGGGCCAGCACTGCAAAAGCACTGGTCCAAAGAATCGGAGTACTCTTTATAAAATTGAAGGCATCTATGCCCTTATCAGCCCAAGATAGAGGCTTTTCAATTGACTCAAAGTGCAATGCAAAATCAGCGCGCTCATGCGCGGCACGCTCTTGCAATACGAGCCTCCTTGCCTCGAGTGCTTTCAGTTTGCGATTCATCGACTTGAAAGTTCCTGGCGATCTTTAGCCAATTCAGCAATGGTTGCCTCAAATAACCTTGGCATCGTCTTGAGTGTGCGAAGTACCACTAGAGCCAAAACCAATCCAGCGGCTAAAAAGCCACTAGTCAATAAGCTCAGTGCCAGCATACGATCACTTTCCCAACTATAAATCACGATAAGAAGCGCTAGCATCACCAAGCCAAAGAATAAAAAGAATAAGGTGAAGATTACCATCACAAGCAGACTCAGAAACCGAGCGCGTGCGATTTGTACATCGGTAGAAATAAGTTCTAAGCGAGTCTGCGCTATCGAGGCGCCACTAGAAACCAGATTTTTTAAAGAAGATAAGAGATTTTCTTGTGACATGGGGGGCCTAGCGACGACGAATGAAAAGGCCAATCAACAACCCCAGGCCGACTGCGACTCCAACAGCCTCCCAAGGATTGCGATGCACAAATTCATCGGCACCCTCGGCAACATCCTTAACCCTTTCAGTCAAAGTACCTTCAACAGAGGAGAGGCGCTCTTTTGCGTTATTCAGAGTGTCAAGCGCCTTAGAGCGAATCGTACTCAGCGGCCCCTCCTCATCGCCTGCTGTGGCTTTAATGAGATCCTCAGCGTCTGCCATCAACGCCTTGAAATCAACAATCAGATTATCCGAACTCATTTGGGATTTATCATGCACTGCTGTAGTTTTTTTAGCGGTCATTACCACTCCTTACTGACACTCAATTAGTTGCTGCACTAGATCATTCTAAGCAATTCTGCCTTGGTTTCCCAGCATTAATACGGTCATCCCTGCATTGCCTTCCTTGAAGTGCTTTAGATATGCCTTTAATCCGGGTCGCCTGCGCAATAGCGTATGGTAGGCCTCAGTACCAAATGCGGTCTGCTCGCCAAAATGGTATTCATCAACGCGGTCAGAAAAATAGTTATTTTCAAGGGCATCGCGTACGACCCATTTAATCTTGCCACCCTCACCGCTAGCACCATATCCATGGATCAAAACAATGGCTTTGACTCCCACTTCAAATGCTCGGCGTAGCGCAATAGTCAATCGATCCAGGGCCTCTTCAGCGCTTGGGCTATCAAATTTTAAATTCAGCACAAGCGTGTCGCCAAGCGGTAAAGGCAGTTCATCGCTGCCGCATTGGCGACACTCCCCAAGCATTCCCCTGGAATTGCCGCACTCTGGACATTCAAATGAATGGGTCATCGCACGCCTTCAAAGATGATTGGAGATAACCCATCTATACCTTCATTAGGAGCAATATTTTTCTTCCAAAGCTGATGTAGTGCTCACGTGATCATCGACCATTCGATTTAAGATTGCTTGAGCTGCATCTTTATTCTCTTGCACCTTCAAATTGAGGTTAATCAATCCCGCAACATCTTTGCGAATGGAGGTATTGCCATATCGCAAGCCCTTCAATGTAGAAACTGCTTCAGCTGAAATCTTGCATTGCTGACTCACCAACTCAGAAGAGTCGGACGAAGTATTTGCATATGCAAAGGCAGCGGCGGAGATTGAGGTAACGGCTAATAGAGTCTTTTTCATCTTATTTCCTTAATTTGTGACCACATGTTGGACAACAACCTAAATCTTTTGCTCTTATTTTTCTTAAGGCAGCGTAGACGCTAGATTCTGAAATTTCCATCTTCCGAGCGGCTTGAGCTGCGGTCATCCCCTTCCCTATCCAATCTAAAGCTTGATGTGTTTTAGGTATCACTCTTCTCATTTCACCTCCTATGCTGAGACTATAGCACACAAGTTGTGAAGTTGTGAAGTTGTGAGCTTTAGTGATAAGCATTACAAAAATCTGGAAATTTCATATCTCAATTGTTTTTAGTTAAGGGTTGGGCCGCGACTCTCGGGGGAATGAGAATGGACTTAACTCAGGAAAAATGGGTAATAAAAAAGCCCCAATGAAGGGGCTTAGTTATGCGTCATATTGGCTCAAGCAGTTGAATTCCGAAAAATTCTGGAGGAGACGAGAGGATTCGAACCTCCGATCCGCGTTTTAGCGCAGATGCTCCCTTAGCAGGGGAGTGCCTTCGACCAGCTCGGCCACGTCTCCCTACTTGATACCTTTACAACGCCCACAGTTTAACGGATTCCGCGGACTGAGGGGTTTTACTACGGTTTTAAAGCGTTTAATGCGTATTTTTTACTTCTGGTCGAGCTCAAAAGCCTTATGCAAAGCTCGGACTGCCAACTCCATATACTTCTCATCAATCACTACGGAAATCTTGATTTCACTAGTGGAGATCATGAGGATATTGATGCCCTCCTCCGATAATGTACGGAACATCTTGCTAGCGACACCAACATGGGAGCGCATCCCAACCCCAACCACAGACACCTTTGAAACCTTTGGATCGCCAGTGATTTCTTTTGCCTCGATATGGGCTTGCACAGTATTTTTGAGCAAATCTAAGGCTTTTTGATAATCAGCGCGTGGCACAGTGAAAGTAAAGTCAGTTTTACCTTCGAATGACTGGTTCTGAATAATGATGTCAACATCAATATTGGCGTCGGCAATCGGGCCCAAAATTTGGTAAGCGATGCCTGGGCGATCAGGAACTCCAAGAACGGTAATTTTTGCTTCATCACGCGCAAAGGCGATGCCGGAAATAACTGCGGCTTCCATAGTGCTGTCCTCTTCAAATGTAATCAAGGTGCCCGACTTCATCTCCTGATCAAGGGGCATCAACGGATCTGTCAAAGACGACAGAACACGGGTTTTAACTTTGTACTTACCAGCAAATTCCACGGAACGAATCTGCAATACTTTTGAACCCAGGCTGGCCATCTCCAGCATTTCTTCAAAAGTAATTTTGTCTAAACGGCGAGCATCTTCACAAACACGCGGGTCGGTGGTGTAAACGCCATCGACGTCGGTATAGATCAGGCACTCATCGGCTTTTAAGGCCGCAGCCATTGCTACCGCAGAGGTATCGGATCCACCACGACCTAAAGTGGTGATGTTGCCATTGGGGTCAACGCCCTGAAAACCAGTGACCACTACAGCGCGCCCAGCATTGAGATCGGCAAGAATTTTCTTGTCATCAATACTCTTGATGCGCGCCTTAGTAAATGAAGAATCCGTGTGAACCGTAACCTGCCAGCCGGCATAGCTCACAGCATCAACACCTTCGCGCAACAATGCCAAGGCCAGCAAGCCAGAGCTGACCTGTTCGCCTGTAGAAGCGATTTGATCGAGTTCGCGAGGACTGGCGTCTGGATTGATGTCTTTTGCCAAACCGAGCAGGCGATTGGTTTCGCCAGACATGGCGGAGGGAACGATAACCACTTGATGGCCTGCCCGCATCCATTTGGCAACGCGTTTAGCGACATTCTGAATGCGCTCTACCGAGCCCATGGAGGTGCCACCATATTTATGAACGATAAGAGCCATAAAAAACTGTCGTATTGTCTATTTACAGGAAATTAAATTCCCTAGGGTCTAAAAGGGGCTTATTTTACAGGGTTTTATGCCCAGGCTATAGCTTCTCAGACCACTCGGGAAGGAGTCGCTTTCCCGATGACACCAAATGGGGATAACTCACGCCCACGCCGGCCACGGCGATAAGCGCATCACCGATATATAGCAAGGGTGCCTGACGCTCCCATGGAGGCACGTCAGACTCCTGAAAGAGGTTCTTGAGGGTTTTACGGGGGCTATTAGGTTTGATTTGAATCTTCTCAGCACCCACACGCTGCCTCTGCACCACTAGGCCCTGCTGTTGGGCCTCATGCACCCAAGCTGCCGGTAAGCCAAGCGCTTTACCGCGCACAGGAACAGGCTTGAATATCCAATGGCCAGACTCGGCATTAGCCACTTGCAAGATGCCCCGCCAAAGACGAATACTGGCCCGATCATGCAGCCACTCTAGATTGGAATCTTTCTTCACACCCATCAGATCCTGCCACCATGAACCTAGGCGCTCTTGCGAGGGCATGGCCAAGCCATTCGACTTCAACCAATAGCGAACCAAATTGTTAGCCGCGGGCATATCTTGGTTTGCCAACACTAAGAGTGGGGAGAGTTTTAATGTGGCATTCAGAATAATGCCTTTGCCGTCTTGTTCGGCCAACCGATCGAGTAGCTTCTGAGATTGAGCCAACAGCTCTGCACTACGCGCTAGATTGGCGATCGCCTCCGGCTGAATCTTTGCCAATCTCGGAATGATGTCTTTGCGTATCGCATTTCGACGATAGCGAGTATTTTGATTGCTGGGATCCTCTACCCACTTGAGCTTATGCTGCTGTGCATAAGCCTCCAACTCAGCCCTACTCTGATTGAGTAGCGGTCGCCACAAGGTGATGGGCTTCCCATCGGAGATACCAATGCGTTGCTCAGGCATTCCAGAAAGGCCAGCAACGCCAGAGCCCCGCAAGAGCTGCAAGAGAATCGTTTCCGCCTGATCATTTTGATGATGGGCCAGCAGCAGATCTGCAATGTCATGCTCAATACAGAGCTCGGTCAAGGCCTCGTAGCGCTCCTCCCTTGCTCTTGCCTCAATATTGCCCTGTGTTTTATCAGCGAAATGCAGGAGGCGAAAATCAAAAGAAACTTGGTATTTTTTGGCAAGCTTTTCGCAAAACTCTAGCCATTCATCGGCAGGCTTTTGTAATCCATGATGGATATGAAAAACCCAAACCTCGTTGACTGGGTTGGATGATGGGTTTACTAGCAGTGACTTGCAAACCGTATCCAGCAATACAACCGAATCGAGGCCGCCACTTAAGGCAACCGCAATTCGCTTGCCTGCCTTAGGCTTTTGCTTCGATTTCCTTGAACTTGCCATAACTCATTAAGCGCTCATGGCGACGCTCAAGTAGCGCATCCACTTTCATGCCATCAAAGGTCTTCAGAGATTCAGCCAAGGCTTTACGCATACTACTCATCATGGTGTCGTAATCCCGATGCGCGCCACCAGTTGGCTCAGCCACGATCTTGTCGATCAATCCCAATGTTTTTAAACGTTGCGCAGTCAAGCCTAGTTGCTCGGCAGCTTCAGGCGCTTTTTCAGCCGTCTTCCATAAGATGGAAGCACAACCCTCAGGAGAAATCACGGAATAGGTGGAGTTTTGCAACATCAATACCACATCGCCCATGGCAATCGCTAATGCGCCGCCAGAACCCCCTTCGCCAATAATCGTGGCAATGATGGGCACTTCTAATTCCGCTTGAACATACAGGTTGCGTCCAATTGCCTCCGATTGATTTCGCTCTTCCGCATCAATACCCGGGAATGCCCCAGGCGTATCCACAAATGTGAACACGGGTATCTTAAATTTTTCCGCCAAGCGCATCAGGCGCATCGCCTTGCGATAACCTTCTGGACGACTCATACCAAAGTTTCTTAAGGCACGCTCTTTAGTATCTCGACCCTTCTGATGGCCAATAACCATGCAAGGCTGATCTTCAAAACGCGCCAAGCCAGCAATGATAGATTGATCATCAGCAAAATTACGGTCGCCATGAAGCTCATGGAAATCTGTAAATAAAGCACCCACATAATCTAAGGTGTAAGGGCGCTGAGGGTGGCGTGCCACCTGACAAACTTGCCAAGGACTGAGGTTGGCATAAATATCTTTAGTCAGTTGCTGACTTTTTTCGGTGAGCGTTTTGATCTCATCAGAGATGTCTATTGATGATTCATCTTGTACAAATTGCAGCTCTTCAATCTTTGACTCTAGTTCAGCGATTGATTGCTCAAAATCCAGGAAGGTCGTTTTCATAGCTTGATTTTAATATTCAACGGGGATGGGGTCGATACTTCTCCACATATACCAGGTTGCAACGGTCCGCCAAGGAGCCCAATTTGCAGCCACCTCACGGGCTTCATGCCGGCTAACAGGCTCTCCACTGAAGTAATTGAGGGAAATAGCCTTAATGAGACCCACATCGTCCAAAGGTAGGATATTAGGCCGAACCATGCTGAAAATCAGGAACATTTCAGCGGTCCAACGACCAATTCCCCGAATTGCACTCAATTCTTTGATGATTGCCTCATCTTCCATACCCTTCCACTGATTTGCATGTAAACGGCCAGAATCGAAGTGTTCGGCCAAATCTCGGATATATTCGACCTTACGACCCGATAATCCTGCGGCTCGCAAGTCTTCAATCGTTACGGCCAAGATATTCTTGGGGCTGACCTTCTTTTTCAGCGCTAGAAGCAGCTTGTTCCAGACGGACTGCGCTGCTGCCACAGAGATTTGCTGACCAACAATTGCTCTTGCCAAAGTCGTAAATGCGTCGCCACGAGTCATCAAAAAACCAGACCCATGTTTCGGAATAAGCTTTTTTAAAATACGGTCTTGCTTCATCAATTCAGCGCAAGCTTGCTCCCAATATTGCGGGGCCACCTCTTCCAAAATTGCTTGCTCTACCACTTTAGTCAAAATACATTCTCAATCACGTAATCTTTGGGCTTAGTTTCGGCTTCTTTGCGAATTAAGTTCTGCGCCATTCAGTTATACCGCCTGGCTTGTCTTCCAATACTACGCCCTGCTCTAGCAATGTTTTGCGAATCGAATCAGCCTTAGCGAAATCCTTTGCCTGTTTGGCTGCTACTCTCGCTGAAATTTGTTCTTCAATATCAATTACGGATAAACCCTCGTCCACGCCTCGGGATCCTGCCTGCAGAAAAACAATGGGATCACGCTGTAAGAAGCTCAAGGTACCAGCAAGCCCTTTTAAGACATTGGCTAATGCGGCTTTTTCTTCGCCGAGCGCGCGATTGACTTCGCCTGCCAAATCAAACAGCACGGCAATTGCCTCAGGGGTATTGAAATCATCGTTCATCGCATCAGTAAAACGTTTCACCCATGGTGAATGAGGATCTACAGGCCTATCACTCACTGGGATGTGCGCAAGAGCGGTATAGAGGCGAACCAAGCCTGCGCGAGCCTCTTCAAGCTGTGCATCACTGTAGTTAATAGGGCTACGATAGTGTGAACGCAACATAAAAAAGCGCAATACTTCTGGATCAAAGCTCTTGAGAACATCACGAATCAAGAAAAAATTGCCCAAAGACTTGGACATCTTTTCTTCGTTCACTCGTATGTGACCGTTATGCATCCAGTAGTTTACAAATGGCGCATCGTCAGCTTTGTGATCTTGACCATATAAAGCGCCCTCACTTTGAGCAATCTCATTTTCATGATGCGGAAACTGCAAATCAGCGCCGCCGCCATGAATATCAAAGTGCTCACCCAATAAGTCACATGACATTGCAGAACATTCAATATGCCAACCAGGACGACCTTCACCCCAAGGGGATTTCCAGCGAGTATCGCTTGGCTCCTCTGCTTTGGCACTTTTCCACAATACAAAATCCAGGGGATCGCGCTTACCACCGCCAATAGCGACACGTTCGCCAGCATTTAATTCATCCAGGGATTTGCCGGAGAGCCGGCCATACTCAGGAAATAGACGAACCGCAAAGTTCACATCACCATCCTCAGATTGATAAGCCAATTCTTTTTCAATGAGGCGGCCAATCATTCCCTGCATTTGTGCGATGTAATCAGTCGCTCGCGGCTCTTGATCCGGATGCATCAAACCCAATTCATCGGAATCCGCATGCATGGCATCAATAAAACGCTGCGTCAATGCAGCAATAGGTTCACCATTCTGAATGGCGCGATTAATAATCTTGTCATCGATATCGGTGATATTACGAACATACATGACTTCATAGCCACTGGCGCGCAACCAACGCACCACCATATCAAAGACGATCATGACCCGAGCATGCCCAATATGGCAAAAGTCATAAACCGTCATGCCGCAGACGTACATCTTTACCCTACCCGGCTCGATGGGTTTAAAGGCCTGTTTGGAACGACTAAGGGTGTTATAGATTTGCAGCATAGGGACTATAAAGGGAGGCAAGCAGCGCCAATTTGTTAGACTGAGCGCTGAGTATATCGAATGAGCCCGTTTTTCACCCCACCCCCTATGCTAGCTAACCCCTTTCCACCGCGTCCAGCCCTTTTGGGGAGCTTAAGCTCTGTTTTCGCGCTTTTCCTGATTAGCGGATGTAGCACTCCCGGCCAACAACTCGCCGATGCCGAAATTAAGGCGCTTAATGCTGCTACTGCCGGTGCGATTCAGGCCACCCAAGCCCCTTATTTAGGATCCTATGGCCCGAATGACCCGCCAAGACTTGCGGGAAATGATGCGGGATATGACCAATTCAATGCAGAGCTATCCGACTCTGTAGCCGTCCCATTTCTGTCATTTCTAATTATCGAGCCCGATCCAGTAACAAAAAATGCCATTCCATCGGATATCGAAAAGTTGGTGAAGGCCAAGAAATATCCTGAGGCGATCGATCTCATTAATCAGCGCCTAAAGCAAACCCCTGGAAATGTTCAGCTGCGCTACCTCAAGGCGCGCATGCAGATAGAAATGCGTCAATGGGAACCAGCAAAAAAGACTTTGATTGAGATTACCCAACAATTCCCAGAGCTACCAGAGCCCTATAATAATTTAGCAGCGCTTGCTGCTAATCAGGGTAATTGGGTTGAAGCACGAGATTATTTAGAGCTCGCATTGAAATTACGCCCAAGCTACACAACCGCATCAGCAAACTTAGGGGAAGTCTACATTCGCCTTGGTGCAGAAGCTTATGACAACGCAGCCAAAGATGCCGCACTGAATCAGCGCCAATACTCCAATCGTGCCAAAGCATTAATGGAGATACTAAAGCCCGTCAAAAAAACCGTGGCTCCGGCACTACCCATATCAAAGTAATCCCCATTTTTTTACATTTACCAACCATCAGAAAGCTCGCTCATCATGGCTAAAGTTCTACTAAAAACAAATAAGGGTGATATCACCCTCACCCTCGATGCTATTAAAGCGCCTAAGACTGTGGTGAATTTTTTGCAGTACGTTAAAAGTGGCCACTACGACGGCACAATCTTTCATCGCGTCATTGATAACTTCATGATTCAAGGCGGGGGAATGACTGCCGGCCTAAAAGAGAAATCCTCAGGCGCCAAAATTGAAAATGAAGCAAACAATGGCTTGAAGAATGAACGTGGCACAGTAGCAATGGCCCGCACAAGCGATCCACATTCTGCAACAGCACAATTTTTCATCAACGTGAATGACAATGATTTCTTAAACCACACAGCGCCAAATGCGCAAGGCTGGGGTTATGCTGTTTTCGGAAAAGTCACTGACGGCTTGGATGTGGTTGATGCGATTCGTAAAGTCAAAACGGGCAATACCGGTTTCCATCAAGATGTACCTGCAGAAGATGTTGTCATTGAAAAGGCAACTGTCCTCGAGGAATGATTCCGCAATACGCGAGCGCACTGCTCATATCTGATCTGCACCTTACGCCGTCAATGCCCTTGACCGCGCAGCGGTTTTTCGACTTTTGCGAAAAAGAAGCGCCCAAGGTGGAGGCAGTATTCATTTTGGGGGACTTATTTGAATATTGGGTCGGCGATGATGCCGGCTTGAACTCACCCTTTCAGCAAGAAGTAAAGCGTGCGCTTGCAACCCTCTCCACCAAAGTGAAAACATATTACCTTCATGGCAATCGCGACTTTCTGATTGGGGTAGATTTTTTAAGTAAAACAGGCATGACCTTGATGCCCGAGTCAAGTAAGGTCACCATTGCAGGATCTGACTATGTGCTTTGCCATGGAGACTCACTATGTACCGCCGATATTGGCTATCAAGTATTCCGTGGCTGGGTTCGCAAACCCTGGATTCAAAAGTTATTTCTGATGCTGCCATTACATTGGCGTCGTGGCATCGCAAACCATCTGCGTATGAATAGCAGTGTGCAATACCAGCGCTCTACGAAGTCATCGACCGAGGTAACACAAGCCAAAACTAATGTGACATTAGCAGCATGTGCCGCAATCTTGAGAGATCAAGCTGGGGATCAGCTAATCCATGGCCATACCCATCTACCCGCGCATCATCATGAGAATTTACAAGGGCAAGAATGGCAACGCTGGGTTTTATCAGACTGGGATCTGGATCATCCCGAGAGCGTAAAGCCTAAAGCAAGCGCACTACTGATTGATCAAAACGGCGTACATTACACCGATTTGATCAAGTCCTAGCAGGTAGAGTACTTAGATAAGCACTGCACCATCTGAGCGAAGATGCGTGGATTCGCGCACATCACTTCACCACTTTTCAAGAATCCTTCTTCGCCGCGGTAATTGCCAACTAAGCCACCGGCTTCAGTGATTAACAGGGCTCCTGCAGCCATATCCCATGGCTTGAGATCACTCTCGAAAAATCCATCGTAACGACCAGCAGCGACATAGGCCAAGTCCAAAGAAGCTGCGCCAGGGCGACGCAAGCCGGCACATTGACGTGACATATCCGCAAAGATTTTTAAATACTTTTCTAAATCCTGGTCTTCGCGATAAGGAAAGCCAGTACCCAATAAGGCATTAGATAAACGATCTTGAGTGGCAACACGCAAACGCCGACGATCTAAGTACGCACCCGCACCACGTGTAGCAGTAAAAAGTTCATCGCGGGTTGGGTCATACACGACTGCTTGTTGAGTAACCCCATTCACAGACAATGCAATTGAAACTGCATATTGCGGAAAGCCATGAATAAAATTGGTAGTGCCATCTAATGGATCGATGATCCAAACATTTTCAGCATCCGCATTTTGAGCGCCAGTTTCTTCCGCTAAAAATCCATGGCTTGGATACGCTTCGCTTAGCGTTTCAATAATCGCCGCTTCAGCTTGTCTGTCCACCTCGGTGACAAAATCATTATGTTGTTTGCGATCGACCTGGAGGCGTTCTAAATTCAGAGACGCTCTATTAATCACGGTTCCGGCACGACGGGCAGCCTTTACGGCCACATTTAACATGGGATGCATAGTATTGATGGACAAATTAAATAAGAACAAGCTCACTATATTGCAAACTGCATGACAATAAGGAGCTAACAGCATGATTCTAAACGATTGCCCTTTTATCCATTTGAATACCCTATCAGCGCCTGCCTTAGCCCTACTTTTATGAATACTGCTCAAGCTCAGTTATTGCGCTGGGTTCTCGTTGAGACCAGCCACCCTGGAAATGTTGGGTCGGCAGCGCGCGCACTCAAAACCATGGGATTTGGCGATCTGCGCCTCATTAACCCCAAAATAAGCAGGGTTGCTAATGTGCCTGAAGCCATTGCCTTAGCCAGCGGCGCAGTCGATATTTTGGAATCCAGCCAAGAATCCCCCTCGCTGGAGTCTGCGGTTGAGGGATGCGCCCTCGTTTTAGGGCTTACCAGCCGCGACCGGGAGTTTGGACCACCGGCACTAGATTGGCGGGATGCTCGACCTCTGATTAGGGCTGCGCTTGCTGGCAAGCAAAAAGTGGCGCTCTTATTTGGTCCTGAGCGCACTGGCTTAGATAATCACCACCTTTCGCTCTGCACTCATCGGGTCTGGCTAGATGCCAACCCCCTTTATCCCTCACTCAACTTAGCTCAAGCCATAATGGTGTGCGCTTTTACCCTGAGGGAAGCCTTAGGAGAGAGGCCTGAAGCCAAGGCATCGAGTGAAGCGCATGAGGCATCCGAACTCATAGACTATGCTGACCCAGCCGCTGTGGCTGCCATGCTAGAGCATTGGCGCGAAGGACTTGAGGCAATAGGCTTTCTTGACCCCACCAACCCAAAGAAACTGATGCCCCGCCTACAAGCGCTATTTGCTAGAACTCGGCTGCAAAAAGAGGAAATTGACCTGCTACGTGGAATTGCTAAGCAGATGCTCTTAAGAAAATAAATTCAGCCTTTACCCGTTAAAATCGCTCTATGTTTAATTCGCTTTTCGACCAAGTCGACTCCATCATTCTTCGTGACCCAGCCGCTCGGAATCGCCTAGAGGTGATTACCTGCTATCCCGGCCTTCATGCCGTATGGATACATCGAGTGTCCCATGGTTTATGGAGCCTCGGCTTGAAATGGATTGCGCGCCTGCTCTCCATGATCGCCCGCTGGATTACCGGTATTGAAATCCATCCCGGCGCCAAGATTGGACATCGCGTATTTTTAGATCACGGGCTTGGTATTGTGATTGGGGAAACCACTGAAATTGGCGATGATTGCACCATCTATCAGGGTGTGACCTTGGGTGGAACCTCTTTATACAAAGGGGTGAAACGTCACCCCACCCTGGGCAAAGGCGTTGTGATTAGCGCAGGTGCAAAAGTCCTCGGAGGCTTCGTAGTGGGCGATGGTGCTCGCGTTGGCTCTAACGCCGTGGTACTAAAAGAAATTCCTCCTGGCGCTACTGCTGTCGGGATACCAGCGCGTATCCTGCACCCAGATTTACCGCAAGTTGCTAGCTCAGATAGCAAGACAAAAGAATATTTCTCGGCCTACGGTGTCACACCCAATGTGGATGATCCGGTATCTATGGCCTTGAAGGGTTTGATTGACGCCACCCTGGAGCAAGAAGCCAAAATTGCAACGCTTGAGAAGGCGCTGGCGAAACTCAGCAACTCCCCAGCAGCTTCCGAATCCAGCGATACCAAGCGTGATCTAGGCGCCCTGAAAGAATGGCTTAAAGAGTAGTCTTAATGCAAAGTTGGTGATGAGCCGCCAGGATTGGAAATGCCACCAATAAATTCATCATCGCCATCGCCTGATTCATCAGGCATGCCAAAAGCAAAACCTTCACCACCTTCAGGGTGACGATTTTCTATCTCTTCATCCGTCGCGGCACGGACATCTTCCACCTGAACCCAAAAGCGCAAAGCCATTCCTGCCAGCGGATGATTTCCGTCTAACACGACCTGGCTATCGGCAACATCAGTCACGGTATAGATCAAGGGCTCATCATCCGTATCGATATCTAGAGGATCATTTCCTTCTTCAGCATCAGGCACACCCTCAAACTGCATACCCACTTCCAAAGGCTCAGGAAAGCGCGCCCGTGGCTCGATTTTTAATAGTTCGGGATCGTACTCACCAAAAGCCTCACTTGGCTCGAGCTGAATACTGGCCTCGTACCCAACATCCTGACCATTTAACATTGTCTCGATCTTCGGAAAAGTGCCCTCATATCCACCATGCAGGTATACCATCGGGGAATCTGGTTCCTCGATAATATTGTTTTGCGCATCGGTTAATTTATAGCGCAGGGATACTACAGTGTCTTTATCTATCTTCATGCGTAATTCATCCAACATTATGTTTTAAACAGCTTCTTACCTATATGACTTCATTTTACTTGAGCAAGCCCTACGAACCACCGCAGGCACCTGAAAGCCTTCTCCTAGGGCATCCTTGGCCACTACTGGGGGGTAACAGCCCAGCTCAGTTTATGAAAACCTATTGGCACAAAAAACCTCTATTGGTTCGCGGAGCCATCCCCGCCTTTGAACTTGCCAAGCAAGCGGGAGATCCCCTGGGTAGTGCAATTTCAGCTGAAGAACTATTCAAAATCGCCGGCACTGATACCGTTGAATCCAGGTTAATCAAAGCAAAACCTTGGAGCTTCACCGAGGGGCCTTTTAAGAAAAAATCAATCCCCTCTCCCGAGGCAGCAGATTGGACGCTCTTGCTTCAGGGCATGGAAGCAAGGCATCCAGCCGCAGCAAAAATACTTTCTTGGTTTCGCTTTATTCCGGATGCACGCTTAGACGACCTCATGATTAGTATTGCCGGCCCAGGCGGTGGCGTTGGTCCGCACTTTGACTCATATGACGTCTTTTTAATCCAGATGTCAGGGCGCAGGCGCTGGCGCATCTCCGAACAAAAGGATTTAACTCTAAATCCCGATCTTCCCTTAAAAATTTTGCAGCACTTTAAAGCTGAACACGAGTGGGATTTGGAGCCAGGGGACATGCTTTATCTTCCGCCGCATGTTGCTCATGATGGAATTGCGCTGGATCCAGGCTGCCAAACTTGGTCGATCGGATTTCGGGCGCAAACCTATAAAGAGATGCTGCAAGAAGGTTTGTGGCGCTTAGCTGAATCACTGGAAGATGTTCCTGAACTGGAAAAACGATTTGCAGACCCCAAGCAACCAGCAACCAGCTCAGCAGAACAGCTTCCAGATGAGCTCATTCAACAAATTGCACGCAAGCTAAAGAGCCTGAAACTAGATCAAGTGGAGACATTTTTACCTGGTATAGCCGCCTATTTGAGCGAACCAAAGCCTCAGGCAATTTTTGATGGATTGGACTGCGTTGAGTCATTCGAGGCATTCAAGACCTCGTTGGCAAAACAAGGCTTAACCCCTCACCCGCAGACCCGCCTACTAGCCTTAGGCCAGACCATTTACTGCAACGGCGAGGACATGACCAGCGGCCATCCAGCCCCCATCCAAAAGGCCTGGCGCTCACTCGCAGCTAAAAAACTGGCCAAGAGCGCCATTGGCAAGATCGAGGCAAACAACAGCCTTTTTGAGGCTTATCAAGCCGGCTGGTTAATTTTTCAGCGGTGATTAACGAGATGGCTATAATGATCGCTGGAAAGTAACTAAGGGCTTACCCTGTGCATTCCAGGTATTAATAACCGGTTATTAATAATAATTTTTTAAAGGAAATTACAAATGAAAAAATCACTAGCACTCGTAGCAATGTTGGCAATCGTTTTGGCAGCTTGCGGTAAAAAAGAAGAAGCAAAGCCAATGGAAGCCGCTCCAGCTGCTGCTGCTCCAGCTGCTGATGCTGCTGCCCCTGCTGCTGCTCCAGCTGCTCCTGCTGCTGACGCTAAGAAGTAATCTTCTCTTTGAAGAAAAAAAGCCGCTGAAAAGCGGCTTTTTTATTAACTAGAATTTCTTGATTTATCTAGCCATTTGCTCAGTCAACAGAGTTAAGAGCTGTAAACCAGCAGCAGTATTTTCAGGTCTACCATCCGCATCTTGAACGTATACGCTTGTTGAGTTATCCCCAGTAGATTTCACTACCACAAGATACTTCTTGGCTTTAAGGCTTGAGTCATCCTTGCTGCTAAATAAATTGGTGAAGAAACCTTTGGTGTCGCCCAAGTCTTTTGGATTGACATAACGAACATAGTAAATACCGTTAGAGCGATTACGATCCTCAACGGTAAAGTTAGAACGATCTAAAGCCAGACCAGTATCACGCCATGCGCGATCAAAACCAGCAGTCATTTCAATATGAGCAGTATTCACGCCATCCTGTACCAATGTCGCCTTAGGCGTCTTAGAACCTAGCGGAGCAGCTACCTGTGCCTTTGCCTGCTCTTGAGTCATGCCTAGGCGCTCCATCAGGCGAGCCAAAAATGCTGCCTCTAACTCAGGGTCATTTGGACGAGCAGTCCAAATTGTAGAAATACAAGCGCCAGTTGTATCCGTTACACACTTCTCAATGGCGCCACGCTGAGTAATGTAAATCTCAGTTTCATCAGGCTTAGTAGCCTCAAGGCGTGTCTTGTACTTATCGCGCTCACCAGTATCGTAAATAGAATCTAGTGCGCCACCAATAGCAGAGCGAATAAAGTCTTGAGCGATCTTAGCGCGATTTTCAGCCCAATCTGTTTCCATAATTCCAGTGGATGGTGAGTCAACCACCAAGAGGAATCCATTCTCCTGCCAAAAATCTTTAATCTGCGGATACAGCTCTGGTGCTGGCTTTTCTACAACCAACCAACGACGCTCACCATCGCGAGCAATACGCATCCCTGGAATACCTGTCATCACATTCTTGCGAGTGAGTACGGATTTCTTCACGGCAGCGTTGTACTCAGACATGGTTGCCGATCCATCCTGAACAATGTAACGACGATCTGCCTGACTCGTAATCAGGTCTGGAGGATAGGACAAATTAGGTCCACGAACAGCGCCAGCAGACTTGTAGTCAACCGTGTCGTTCGTTCCAACAGACTTACATCCTGCCAAGCCAAGAGAGGCAAAAACAAGGATTAGTAACATTGCGCAATGTTGGCGCAGGAGTTGCATCAAATTCATCATAGTAAGCCAGCCTGTTTCATTGCAGTCTTCAAAGGTTCACGCAAAGCAACACTTAAAGGAGTTAAAGGTAAACGAATTCCTGCGGTCACTTTGCCCATCTCATGCAAAGCCCATTTCACAGGAATTGGATTTGCCTCGGTAAACATGGCTTTATGAACAGCCAGTAATTGATATTGGATAGCGCGGGTTTTCACTACATCATCAGACATCGCAGCCTGACATAAATCATGCATTAATCGGGGGGCAATATTCGCCGTCACAGAGATATTCCCTTTGCCACCCATGAGCATCAGCATCGCAGCACTCAAGTCATCGCCAGAAAATACGGAGAAATCTTGATGCCCAGCACGCCTCAAATCAGCCAACAATAAAGTGCCGCGCTCGATGCTACCGGTAGCATCTTTAATGCCGATAATTCCAGGGACTGCTGCTAAACGCACTGTCGTCTCACCAGCAAGATCGGCAACAGTTCTGCCGGGTACGTTATAGAGAATGACGGGCAAATCCACCGACTCAGCAATTTTCTTAAAATGGGCATACATGCCCTCTTGAGTTGGTTTGTTGTAGTACGGGACAACCTGTAAGCTGGCATCAGCGCCAACTGCTTTAGCAAATTTGGTTAATTCAATCGCCTCGGTGGTTGAGTTGCCGCCCGTTCCAGCAATCACTGGGATACGGCCAGCAATATGCTCGACCGTAGTTTTAATCAGCTCACAATGCTCTTCTACGGAAACGGTTGGAGACTCCCCGCTTGTGCCCACAATCACAATGCCATCTGAACCTTCAGTGACATGCCAATCAAGCAAAGCGCGCAAGGCAGGAAAGTCCAGACTTCCATCCTCGAACATCGGCGTCACAATGGCGGGCATGCTGCCAGCGATGGGCTTTTTACTACCTTGAGATTGAGTTGTACTAGTCACTGAATGTGCCTGAATTATTGGAATGTTAACCACCAAATTGTAACGGAACGCACCCCTTTAAATGCCCTTTTACGGCGCAAATCCGCTGAACCATGGCTGGTTTAGGCAGGTCAAGGTAAATATCCTCATAAGCTATCACTTTAAGGCTAGAACGAGCAGCCAAAGCAAGTAATTCCCCTGGCTTTAAGAGGAAATTGGGGTTTGATGGCCTGCCAAATACTGCGTTTCCCTCCGCAAAGGTTTCGTAGATCAACACACCCCCCTCTACCAACATCTGGGGTAATTGCTCTAAAAATGGCCGGTAAAGGTAATTGGTCACCACAATCCCAGCAAATGTCTGGCCTGCTAATGGCCAAGAGGCACCCTCCAGATCCCATTGCTGAGCTTCAATTGCGGAAATTTCCAAACTCTTGACGGCAGCAATATCTTGATCTACCGCGAGGACAGAGTGGCCAAGCGAGGCCAATAAGGCTGCATGCCTCCCTGCTCCGCAAGCCAAATCTAAAACGGAGCCTGGTTTGGGGATGATGGGCGCAAAGCGTCTCAACCAAGAGGAGGCGTCCGCAATCACATCATGCGCAGGAAGCAAGGTGGCGCCGATCTTAGTCGTATGCTAGGCCCATACACTCACGGACCTCACGCATGGTTTCTTGGGCTACCTTGCGCGCTTTATCGCAACCATCAGCAATGATAGAACGCAGCAAACTTGGATCATCCAAATACTTCTGTGCGCGCTCAAACATTGGTTGCTGCTCAGCAAGGATGGCATCAATTACCGGCTGCTTGCATTCCAAACATCCAATACCTGCAGACTTACATTCTTTTTGAACCCAAGCCTTGGTCTCTTCAGTGGAATACACCGTATGCAACTGCCATACAGGGCAACGCGCAGGATCACCTGGATCAGTTCTGCGCACCCGAGCTGGATCAGTAGGCATAGTGCGAATTGAACGAGTCACCTCTTCTGGTTTCGCACGAATACCAATCGTATTACCATAGGACTTGGACATCTTTTGACCATCGATGCCCGGCATACGAGAAGCAGAAGTCAGCAAAGCTTGTGGCTCAGGCAGAATAATTTTGCGAGCGCCCTCTAGGAAGCCGAACAATCTCTCACGATCGGCCATCGAGAGACTTTGCGCCTCTTGCAGCAATGCCTTGGCTTGTTCTAGCGCCTCATCATCGCCACGCTCCTGGAAGGCTACACGCAGCTCGGCGTACATCTTGGCGCGCTTACTGCCCAATTTCTTCACCGCCTCTAATGCCTTCTCCTCAAATCCTGGCTCACGTCCATAGAGATAGTTAAAACGGCGCGCCACTTCACGCGTCATCTCTACGTGCGGCACTTGATCTTCACCAACTGGCACAAATTGCGCCCGATAAATGAGGATGTCAGCAGCTTGCAGCAAGGGGTAGCCCAAGAAACCATAAGTCTGCAAATCTTTTTCTTTGAGCTTCTCAATTTGGTCTTTATAGGTAGGTACGCGCTCAAGCCAGCCTAGAGGCGTACCCATCGACAGCAGCAAGAAAAGTTCTGCATGCTCGGGAACTTTGCTTTGGATAAACAAAGTTGCTTGATTTGGATCTACGCCGCAAGCGAGCCAATCAATCACCATATCCCAAACGGATTGCTCAATGACATCCGGTGTTTCGTAGTGAGTCGTTAACGCATGCCAATCCGCTACAAAAAAGTAGCAAGGATACTCAGACTGCAAGCGAACCCAGTTCTTTAAAACGCCATGGTAATGGCCGAGATGCAAACTACCGGTTGGTCGCATGCCAGAGAGAACGCGTTCTGCAAACATCTTGATCTTTATTCTTTAAAGGTAATTAAAACAGGTTAAGTAATTGATGAATGGTCAGTTAATGAAACAGTGACCACACTGGTGTTAAATGATCGGGCAGGTGAGGCAATTTTCCAAGGTCAATATAACTCTCTTTGGGGTCATGAAAGTCGGATCCCCGCGAAGCTAAAAATCCATAGTGCTGAGCGATCTTGCCATAGGTTTGATATTGATTTGGGCTATGGCTGCCCGTGATCACCTCGATTGCCATGCCACCGATTTCCTTAAAGTGCTTATAGAGCTCATCCATCTGCATCGCATTCAACTTATATCGTCCAGGATGGGCAATCACTGCCACGCCACCAGCCGCTTTAATCCACGCAACCGCATCATCTAATGTTGCCCAGAGATGAGGTACATACCCAGGCTTATCCTCAACCAAATATCTCTTAAAGACCTGCTCGGTATCGCGACAAATACCCTGCTCCACTAGAAAACGAGCAAAGTGCGTACGAGAAATGAGTTCAGGGTTACCAGCGAAATGGAGTGCGCCTTCATATGCGCCAGGTATGCCCACTTTCAATAATTGCTCTGCCATCTGCTGAGCGCGATTAACGCGACCCTCGCGTGTGCGGCGCAAGCCTTCCAAAATTCCTGAATGGTTGGCATCAATACCAAGCCCAACAATATGAATGGTCTGACCCATCCAGGTTACCGAAATCTCTACGCCAGCAAGGTAATCCATTCCCAGCGCGCTAGCCGCTACTCGAGCCCTGTCTTGGCCGCCTAATTCATCATGATCCGTTAATGCCCATAAATGCACACCATTGGCGTGAGCACGCTCCGCTAGCTCTTCAGGCGTTAGGGTGCCGTCGGAGACCACGGAATGGCAATGTAAATCTGCATTGAGGATGGAATTACTGGTCATGACCCTATTTTAGGTCAAGCTGGTGTCAATGACCCGGCGCGGCGCGTCTAGGTAGTCGCGAGATTGCATTTCAATGAGGCGGGAAACGGTTCTAGAGAACTCACTGGTGATTTGGCCCTCTGTATACAGATCAACCGCTGGAACCTCTGCCGAGATGATTAATTTGATTTTATGGTCATAGAGGACGTCAATCAGCCAAATAAAGCGACGGGCTTCATTAGTCATTCTGGGGGGCAAATACGGCACACCCGACAAAATCACCGTATGGAACTGATTTGCGATCTCCAAATAGTCATTTTGAGATCTCGGACCGCAACATAAGGTTTGGAAATCAAACCACACTACACCCTCAGACATATGAAGCGGCCTTAGCTCGCGTGATTCAATACGGAGAACCGGTTTGGCCGTTTCCTTCTGATTGCCAATCAAAGCTTGGAACATTTGCATTAAAACTGCATGATTTTCAGCGTTGAGTGGAGTGAGATAGGCTTCCACTTGAGCCATCTGCACCCGCCTATAGTCATTGCCTGCGTCCACATTCATGACATCTAACTTTTCCTCTAAAAGCTTGATCGCAGGCAGCAAGCGATCACGATGAAGGCCGTTAGGATAGAGCTGGTTAGGCTGATAGTTCGAGGTCATTACAAACTGCACGCGATCCTCAAAAAGCGCGGTCAGCAGGCGATATAAAATCATGGCATCGGCAATGTCATTGATATGAAACTCATCGAAACAAATGAGGCGATAGCGCTTAGCAATTCGTTTCGATAGCACATCCAATGGATCTGCCAATCCAGAGAGCTCATGAAGCTCGCGATGCACTTCACGCATAAACTCATGAAAGTGAATGCGAATCTTTTTCTCTAAAGGCGATGCAGCAAAGAAGCAATCCATTAGGAAGGATTTGCCACGACCTACACCACCCCACAAATACACACCTCGAGGCAGTTTTGGTTTAAAGAGTTTCTTTTTTAAGCCACTGCTACGTATTTCTTTATAAGCAATCCACTCATCTTCACAACGCTGTAAGCGCTCAATGGCAGCAAGCTGCGCGGGATCACTTTGATACCCGCGCGCTTTTAACTCTTGATGGTAATACTCTAATGCTTTCAATTACATGTTTAATGCACGTTTATCCGTCGCCAATGCTGCTTCGCGAACCACTTCCGATAAGCTTGGATGTGGGTGACAGATACGAGCAATATCTTCAGCAGCTGCTTTGAATTCCATTGCCACGGCTGCTTCAGCAATTAAATCAGAAGCATTTGGTCCAATGATATGAACACCTAGAATTTCATCTGTTTTTTCATCGGCTAATACTTTGACGAAGCCATCAGCGCGATCCATGCCTAAGGCACGACCGTTAGCAGCAAACGGGAACTGGCCTGCTTTGTAAGCGATACCAGCCTGTTTGAGCTGCTCTTCAGTCTTACCAACCCAAGCAATTTCCGGATCGGTGTAGATTACCCAAGGAATGCAGTTGTAATCAATATGCGGCTTTTGACCAGCGATCGTTTCAGCAACAAGTACGCCTTCATCTTCGGCTTTATGAGCCAACATCGGTCCACGCACAACGTCACCTACCGCATAAACTCCAGGCGCTGCCGTTGCACAAGTGTGATCATCAATGGGAATGAAACCGCGCTCATCCACCTTGAGGCCAATTTTATCGAGACCCAATTTTTCCGTATTCGGAACACGCCCAACAGAAACAATTAAACGATCGCACTCTAATTTCTGAGCCTTGCCTTCGCTATCGGTGTAATTAACAACTACACCTTTCTTGTCAGCCTTAACATCACCAATCTTGACGCCCATATTGATTTTGAGGCCTTGCTTGGTGAAGATCTTATGAGCTTCTTTTGCAATACCTTGATCGCATGCACCCAAGAAAGTTGGGAGCGCTTCAAGAATCGTCACATCAGAGCCAACACGACGCCAAACAGACCCCAACTCTAAGCCAATTACACCAGCACCAATGACGCCCAGTTTCTTTGGAATGGAATCAAACTTCAGACCGCCTTCGTTATCACTAATCAATACGTTGTCGACAGGAATGCCAGGCAAATGACGTGCCTTAGATCCAGTAGCAATGATCACGTTTTTAGCTGTAACTACTTCTTTATCTTTACCATCAATCTTGACCTGATAACCATCAGCGCCCTTGCCTTCAAAAGAAGCGTGGCCTTTTAACAAGGTGATTTTGTTCTTACGGAACAAGAACTGAATGCCTGCAGTCATCTTAGTCACAATCGCATCTTTACGAGCGATCATCTTGCCAGAATCCAGCTTAACCGATCCAACAGTGATACCGTGGTCAGCAACGTGGTGACTGATTTTCTCAAACTCTTCAGAAGAGGCAAGCAAAGCTTTGGACGGAATGCAGCCGACGTTCAAGCAGGTTCCACCTAAGCGTGGCTCGCCCTTTGGATCGTCATAGGCATTGGATTCAGCGCAGGCAACTTTAAAACCTAGTTGCGCCGCACGAATCGCAGCGATGTAACCACCAGGGCCACCGCCGATAACTAATACATCAAATGATTGGCTCATATTCTTTCCTTTTACAGATCAAGGAGAAGACGTGAAGGATCTTCCAACGCATCCTTCATAGCAACCAAACCAAGAACAGCCTCGCGACCGTCAATAATGCGATGGTCATAAGACAAGGCCAAATAGTTAATTGGACGAATGACGATTTGACCATTCTCAACTACCGCACGCTCTTTAGTCGCATGAATACCTAAGATGGCGGACTGCGGAGGATTAATGATTGGAGTAGAAAGCATCGAGCCAAATACGCCACCATTAGAGATGGAGAATGTGCCGCCAGTTAAATCCTCTAATGACAATTTACCTTCGCGCGCTTTAACGCCAAACTCAGCAATCTTTTTCTCAATGTCAGCTAAATTCATTTGGTCAACATCACGCAAAATAGGGACTACTAAACCACGCGGTGAACTTACTGCGATCCCGATATCAAAGTAACCGTGATAAACGATGTCATTGCCATCCACCGAAGCATTAAGCAATGGAAACTTCTTCAGCGCATGAGTAGCAGCCTTCACAAAGAAAGACATAAAGCCCAACTTCACACCGTGAACTTTTTCAAACTGATCTTTGTACTTGTTGCGCATAGCAATGACTGGAGCCATGTTGACTTCATTGAAGGTAGTCAAGATAGCGTTGTTTGCTTGTGACTCCAACAAACGCTCAGCAATACGAGCACGCAAGCGGCTCATTGGCACGCGCTCTTCTGGACGATCGCCCATCGGAATTGGTGCGCTTGGCAATGTGGCAGATTTTGCTCCGCCAGCGACAGCGTTTAATGCATCGCCCTTAGTGACGCGACCATCACGACCAGAGCCGGCAACTTGAGCGGCACTTATATTATTTTCAGCAAGGATCTTTGCTGCTGAAGGAGCGGCAGCGGCACCTGTTGAGTTAGCGGCAGGAGCAGCCTTAGCAGGAGCGGCGACTGGAGCAGCTACAGGTGCTGGTACAGCAGCGGCCGCAGGAGCGGCAGCGGCAACAGCAGTGCTATCAATCTTCGCAATCAATTGCTCAGCAATAACAGTACCGCCGTCAGCGATAACGATTTCTGTGAGTACGCCAGCGGATGGCGCCGGAACTTCCAACACCACTTTGTCAGTTTCGATTTCGATCAAAATTTCATCTTGACCGACAGCATCGCCGACTTTCTTTTTCCATTGCAACAAAGTAGCTTCAGCTACTGACTCAGAGAGTTGGGGAACTTTAACTTCAAAAATAGCCATGATTAATCCTATTTAGTGTTTGTGTATTGAGTGACGTCTACGATTACTTCGTAATGACATAACCCTTTAGTTTTGCGAATGCTGCAGTAAGAAGAGACTTCTGTTGTTCCTGATGGAGATGGGCATATCCGCAAGCTGGTGAAGCTGATGCTGGACGTCCTGCATATGCCAATTTCATACCCTCAGACATATTCTCCAAAATATTGTGCTGAACAAAGAACCAAGCGCCTTGGTTTTGTGGCTCATCCTGACACCACACCACCTCTTCGAGGTTTGGATACTTTTTCAACTCAGCAGTCAATGCTTTATGAGGAAATGGATATAACTGTTCCAGTCGAATAATGGCGACTTCGTCTTGCTTTTTCTCGGTACGCGCTTTGGCTAGATCGTAATAAACCTTGCCAGAACACATCACTAAACGAGTGACTTTTTTCGCATCAATATTCTCATCGCGCTCAGGTAGGATGGTTTGAAAACCGCCCTTAGTGAACTCAGTCAACGGCGAAGCAGCTTCCTTATTGCGCAACAATGATTTTGGTGTCATCAAGATCAGCGGCTTGCGGAACTGACGAATCATTTGACGGCGCAACACGTGGAAGATCTGCGCCGCAGTAGTTGGCTGAATCACCTGCATATTAGTATCAGCACACAACTGCATGAAGCGCTCTAAACGTGCAGACGAATGCTCAGGACCTTGGCCTTCATAACCATGTGGCAACATCATGACCAAGCCGTTTGCACGACCCCACTTCACTTCACCAGAAGCGATAAATTGGTCAATCACCACTTGAGCGCCATTGGCAAAGTCACCGAATTGCGCCTCCCAAATAGTTAAAGTATTTGGTTCAGCAGCAGCGTAGCCATACTCAAAACCGAGCACAGCCTCTTCTGACAGGATTGAATCGATCACGAGGAAAGGAGCCTGATCTTTTGCCACATGCTGAAGTGCAATATAAGTACCGGTATCCCACTTCTCACGATTTTGGTTATGTAGCACTGAATGGCGGTGGGTAAATGTGCCGCGACCGCTATCCTCACCTGATAAACGCACTGGGTAGCCGCTAGCTACCAAGGATGCGAAAGCCATATGCTCACCCATACCCCAATCGATATTTGCCTCACCACGACCCATGGCTGCACGGTCACGGTAGACCTTCTCAACCAATGGATGGGCTTTAAAGTCATCAGGAATGGTAGATATCTTGTCTGCCAAGCGCTTCCACTCTGTTAGCGGAATAGCTGTATCCGCCTCATCAGTCCACTTCTTATTCAGGAATGGCGACCAATCTACCGCAAATTTACCTTTGAAGTTGCTCAATACTGGATCAGAAGTTTGCTTACCGGCGTCCATTGCGGCACGGTATTCTTTAACCATTAAATCACCGGTACCAGCAGGCAAGACATTTTGTGCCTCTAACTTATCGGCATAAAGCTTGCGAGTTCCAGGATGAGCGGCAATGATTTTGTACATCAAAGGCTGCGTCATTGCTGGCGTATCTTGCTCGTTGTGACCTAACTTTCTAAAGCAAACAATATCGATCGCAACATCCTTGTGGAATTGGGTGCGGAACTCCACGGCCAATTTAGTTGCTAACACCACCGCTTCAGGATCATCACCGTTCACATGTAATACCGGCGCATCAATCACTTTCATGATGTCGGTGCAATACAGACTAGAACGTAAATCACGTGGATCAGACGTGGTGAAACCAATTTGGTTGTTAATCACAATGTGAATCGTGCCGCCAGTTGAATAACCGCGTACTTCAGCCATTGCCAAGGTCTCTTGCATAACACCCTGACCTGCAATCGCCGCATCACCATGCACTAGCACTGGCAATACTTGCTCACCCAGTAAATCGCCGCGACGCTCCATACGGGCACGTGCAGAACCCTCTACCACTGGATTAACAATCTCTAAGTGAGAAGGATTAAAGGCTAATGACAAATGCACTGGGCCAGCTGGCGTAGAAATATCACTTGAGAAGCCTTGGTGATACTTCACATCACCTGCAGGCAATGTTTCTGGACCCTTATGCTCAAACTCAGCAAACAAATCCGTAGGCATTTTGCCTAAGGTATTCACAAGGACGTTCAGGCGACCGCGGTGAGCCATGCCTATAACGATCTCTTGAACTCCCTTGGCACCCGCCTCACGAATCAACTCATCCATACAAGCAATGAAACTTTCACCACCCTCAAGAGAGAAGCGTTTTTGGCCCACATACTTTGCCTGGAGGTAGCGCTCCAAACCTTCAGCCGCCGTAATGCGATCTAAGATATGACGCTTTTCATCCATATTAAAACGTGGTGTTGAGCGAATAGACTCTAACTTCTCCTGCCACCACTTTTTAATCTTTTGATCAGCAATAAACATGTACTCGGCACCGAGGGTACCGCAATAGGTTTCACGCAATGCTTGCAACAAGTCGCGCAAGGTCATTTCGTTTTTGCCGAAAAAGGTATTGCTAGTATTAAAGACGATATCCATATCGCCATCAGTAAAACCATAGAAGGCGGGATCTAACTCGGGAATATCCGGACGCTCTGTGCGCTTCAACGGATCGATATCTGCCCAGCGATTGCCAACGTTACGATATGCCGCAATTAACTGCTGAACGGCAACACGCTTGCGGCCCATTGCCGAGTCTGCCGAATCAGCAGACACAGTTCTAATAGGACCTTGCTTCGCGCGCTCAGCAAATGAAGCAACAATAGGGCCATGGGCAATATCAGTTCGAGATGAACCATCGGCCGCTGGAATTTGCTTCACATTATCAAAATAATCTCGCCAATGATCAGCTACAGAAGCTGGATCGTGCAAGTAGGATTCGTAGAGCTCCTCTACGTAGGGGGCGTTTCCGCCGAAGAGATAGGAATTATCTCTTTGATCCTGCATCATGATGCTCACCTTTCATCGGGTTTCCCGAATAAAAACTGTGGTTATAACCATCCGATCTCCGGCTGAACCGGTTCACGAATTGATCTGTGCAAATACTGTTAGTACGGCGTTAATTTAACACGATTACCCATCAACAGATAAAGGGCTTTCCCTGATTTTTAGGGTTTCAGGGATATTTCCCTAGCCCAGCCCTGAATAAGAATTTTCCTACTCGGTTTTAAGCCCCTCCCGACAGATTCCCTTGAAATTGATTCGTATTCTCTAAATCTTCAAATGAATTAATGAAATTAAGGAAATATGAAAGCAATTACCCCGGAAATGGAATATCTCAGCACTCGGCAAAGCGCAAAGGTTTTACAAGTTTCACTTGGTACGGTTCAGAAAATGGTTGAATTGGGTGAGTTAATAGCATGGAAGACCCGTGGCGGCCATCGTCGTATATTGGCCAGCTCATTAGATCAGCAGCTCGCTCGGCGTAAAAGAGCCATGCGGCAAAAAAGCACTCAAAACTGCATTGCCATGGGGATATTTAGGCGCGCTGAAAATAGCCATGAATTAATCGAATCCATTCAATGCTGGCAACTCAAGGTAGAGATGGAGGTTTCAGTAGATAGCCTGGAGGGCTTAATGAAGGCGGTCTCAATTTCTCCAGATTTAATATTTCTGGATGCGCTCATACCGCCGGTTGAACAGGTACATCCAATCCATTATTTGAGCAAAAACAAGGACACACAGCGGATTCCGATTCTAGTAGACGAGGGTTTTATCAAGCTACACCCAGGTGTAATGGGCTTAGCAGATGAGAACACTGTCGGGGTTCGATCCCAATACCCAGAAATCCTTCAGGAGGAGCTGGAAAATGGACTCATTGACCAAAATCCCTTGATTCTTGGCTACCCAGCCACCAATCCAGAGCTGGAATCATCCCTGGGTGATAAAAATAGGCATGACCTATTGGAGCCCATCTTCATCCAGGCACTCAATAGAAAGTGTGCGTAAGGCTCGACCATTACCAGCAATAAATAAAGGCCAATCAATCTACATTGAGTGGCCTTTATTGAATCTAAAAACTATTTAAATCAATTACTTAGATCAGAAAGCTGCTGCGATCTCTGCCTTCAATCCATTTTGGAGCCTTACCACGGCCCGTCCACGTATCACCCGTGGATGGATTGCGGTACTTGGGAGCCACCTTACCACTAGGGCTACGGGCGCCTGATTTACGGCTGAACAAGTCTGATGCCGTCAAATCATATTGCTCAATAATGAGCTTGGCTTTGGCAATGCCGTCAGCCTTTTCACGCTGGACCGCCTCTTTGATTTGTTTGTCCAACTGCTCGCGTTGGGCTAAAAGCTCTTTATAAGAAGACATGTATTAATTTCTCCGAATACTAATTATATGAAATAACTAAAAATAAGTTAATTCTGAATGGTAATTATATACAGATATAAATTAATTTGTTTGCATCTATAGAAAATAGACAAAATTCCTTATAAATTAATCCCTTAATCTATTAATAATTACATAAATGACATAATAATTATAAATAATATATTTATAATTATCCTTATGGAATCATCTTCTGAGCATGAATGTACCACTAGATTTAGCAGTTATCTCGCCCGCCTCATTTAGCACCACCGCCTCGCAGTAATTAATCGTTTTGCCGGATTTTAAGACGCTACCCTCCACGATAATTTTTCCAACGCTGGGGCGCAAAAAGCTCACAGTCATATCGATAGTCATGGCACCTAGGGGCTGATCAATGGTGCTGCGCGCTGCCGCGCCCATTGCAAAATCCAATAAAGTCATGACAACGCCACCATGGGCGATTTGAAAGCTATTCTCAAACTCAGGCTTAATCACTAGGCTAATTCGTGATTTACCACCTTCAGCAAATTCAGGCACCACGCCTAAGTGGGCCAAAAAAGGAATGCTTAATCCAAAATAGGTAGTGCCGTTTGAGCTTGATGTCATGGGAAATGGTTCGCTGAGATGATGGAAGTCACGGAGATATGAAATTCATACAGAATTAGTTGGTCGGGGCGAGAGGATTTGAACCTCCGACCACATGCACCCCATGCATGTACGCTACCAGGCTGCGCTACGCCCCGACGAGAAACAAAATTGTATCAGTAACTATTTTGAGAGAATTTGCAAAACGGCTTGCAGCTCATCACGCAAGCGAAGCTCTCCGCGAGCTTCATCAAGACGATTTCTAGCGCCACTGATGGTGAAGCCCTCTTCATATAAAAGCGCCCTAATCTTCCGAATTAAAACTACCTCATGATGTTGATAGTAGCGACGATTGCCACGACGCTTTTGAGGACTTAGCTGGGAAAACTCTTGCTCCCAATAGCGCAAAACATGTGAGCGAACACCGCACAGATCCGCTACCTCTCCAATGGTGAAGTAGCGTTTAGCCGGTATCGGGGGGAGCTGCGAGCTAAGCAGCGCCGACCCAGTATCAAATACTGATTTCTCGAGCATGTGACTCAACTACATCCTTGAGTTTTTGGCTGGCGTGAAAAGTGACAACACGACGTGCTGCAATCGGAATCATTTGACCAGTTTTAGGGTTTCTGCCCGGGCGTGCGGACTTATTACGCAACTGAAAGTTGCCAAATCCAGAAATCTTTACCTCTACACCAGACTCCAATGACTTACCAATGCGGTCAAAGAAAGCATCAATCATGTCCTTGGCCTCGCGTTTATTCAGACCCACTTGGTCGAAGAGTGCTTCCGAGAGCTCATTCTTGGTAACGGTATCGTTGCTAACTAATTCATTCATGGCGGAAGTCTCTTCGTACTATGTCTAGGGCTAATATTAAACCTAGCGCAGACGAGCTGCGCAATTTTTCTCAAGCGACGCTAATAAAGCCGTCATCACCGCTTCAATTTGCACATCCTGCAATGTTTCTTGCGGGTTCAATAAAGTCACTCGGAATGCCAAGCTCTTCTCATCATCAGCCATGCTGCTAGAACCGGCCTTAGGCTTGAATTCATCAAAGAGCTCAATAGCCCTAACAAAGCCTTGCTTGCTTGCCTTCATCACGTCCAACAAAGCCTGTGCCGAGACTACCTGCTTAACCACAACCGCCAAATCACGTTGCACCGCAGGAAACTTACTCAGCTCTTCCGGTTGCGGAATATCAAGATTGCGAATAGCCTCTAAATCCATTTCAAATAGGACTGGAGCCTGAGGCAATTCATAGGCTTGCTGCAAACCGGGATGCAATTCGCCGACCCAACCAATGTTTAACTTACCAGATTGAGTCAACAACTGAATGCGTGCGCTACGGCCTGGATGTAATGCGGGATGTGCGGCAGCCTCAGTCGTAAAATGCAAAGGATCAAGCACACGCTCAAGATCGCCTTTCACATCAAAGAAATCAACCGCGCGATTGGTGCTTGCCCACTGCTCAGGCACAAAAGAGCCATAAGCCAATCCACCAATATGCTGAGGTTGATAGAAGCCCGCTACCTTGCCAGCCTCTTCTTGAACACTTGCATCACGCCTAAAGACTCGACCAGCTTCAAATAAACGCACGCGGCTAGCGCTGCGATTTAGGTTGGCCTTAAGATTGGCTAATAAGCCGCCCCAGAGATTGCTTCGCATCACGCCGTACTGGCTAGCAATGGGATTGACCACTGCGATGATATCTTTTTCGCTTGCGCCAGCTAAACGCTGTTCACTTTCTAAATCCGTAAATCCAAAGTTCACCGCCTCTTGATAGCCCTGGAGAGCGAAACGTTGGCGCAATAAATGCACTCCGCGCTTTGCCTCTGCCCTGGCGCTCATCTTTAATGGGGCAACAGGTGGTACGTCAGGAATATTTTCGAAGCCATACATGCGCGCAACTTCTTCAATCAAATCTTCTTCAATTTCAATGTCAAAGCGATAGCTTGGCGGCGTCACTACAAATACATCATTAGCTTCTTGCTTAAATTCAAAACCAAGGCGCTTAAATACATCAGCAACAATGCCCACTGTCAGCGGGATGCCAATGACTTTCATGGCGCGAGACAAACGCATACTCACAGAATTACGCTCTGGGACAGCTAAGATTTGATCGTCAACTGGACCTACTTGGCCACCACATACATCAACAATCAGCGAGCTTAAATACTCTAAGCAGTTCGCAGTATTTTGCGGGTCAACACCACGCTCAAAACGATGCGCAGCATCAGTGCTGAAATTAAAGCGACGGGCACGACCCTGAATTGCTGAGGGCTGCCAATAAGCCGCCTCAACATAAATATTTTTTGTAGCGTCACTAACAGCACAATGATTGCCACCCATGATTCCCGCTAAAGCAACGGGACCTGTTTGATCGGCCACTACGCCTACTGGCAATACTTTTCCGGACTGATCTACCATCACCGGAGTCACTATTTGACCATTCAATAACTCAATGCTTTCGTCCGGCTTTGCCCAGCGCACTGATAGATCACCAGTCAACTTGTCGATATCAAATACGTGTGTAGGCTGACCCATTTCCAGCATGACATAGTTGGATAGATCCACTAAAGCAGAAATACTTCTTTGGCCAGCGCGCGCTAAACGTTGAACGATCCAATCAGGAGTTTTCGCCTGGGGATTGACGCCACGAATAACACGACCTGCAAAGCGACCACAGAGATCTATATTTTCGACTGTAACTTTTAGATTCTCTTGAATGGCCACATTCGGAGCGGTCCACTGAGGCGCGCACAAAGTAGAGCCAGTGATAGCTGACACTTCACGAGCTATGCCCATCAGTGAAAGGCAGTCAGCTTTGTTCGGCGTCAATTTAATTACAAAGATCTGGTCATCCAGATCCAAGTACTTGCGAATATCCTTGCCAACCGGCGCATCCGCAGGCAATTCAAGAATACCTTCATGATCGTCACCGAGACCGAGCTCGCGGCCAGAACACAACATACCTTGGCTTTCTACACCACGCAACTTGCCTACTTTAATTTGAAATGGCTTGCCACCCGCCTCTGCCGGTGGCAACAATGCGCCAACCATGGCGCAAGGAATTTTGATGCCAGCACGCGCATTCGGTGCACCACAAACAATTTGTAATACTTCGCCAGTGCCTGCGTCGACTTTACAAACACGCAAGCGGTCTGCATCAGGGTGCTGCTCGGCCGTAAGAATTTGCGCGATCACAATCTTAGTAAATGCAGGCGCTACTGAATGTTGCTCTTCAACCTCAAGACCCGCCATAGTCATTGCATGACCTAAAGCATTGCTATCAAGCGAAGGGTTTACATATTGGCGAAGCCAAGATTCAGAAAATTGCATATGCGCTATCTACTATTAAGAGGTTAGCTAATTAAGCTGGAAATTGCGCTAAGAAACGGAGATCGTTCTCAAAGAAAAGACGTAAATCATCAACGCCATAACGCAACATCGTCAAACGCTCTAAGCCAGAGCCAAAAGCAAAGCCGGTATAGCGTTCAGGATCAATACCCATGTTGCGCAATACGTTTGGATGCACCTGCCCTGCCCCTGAAATTTCCAACCAACGGCCGGCTAGCTTGCCGCCAGCAAAGGCCATATCAATTTCAGCTGAAGGCTCAGTGAATGGAAAATAAGATGGTCTGAAACGAACCTGTAATTCATTCGTTTCAAAAAAGGTTCTTAAGAAATCCGTGTACACGCCCTTCAAATCAGCGAAGGAAACACTTTCTGCAATCCACAAGCCTTCGACTTGATGAAACATCGGTGAATGCGTCGCATCACTATCCACGCGGTACGTTCTACCCGGCGCAATGACTTTGATTGGAGGCATCACATCAGCGTGAGCATATTTCTTTACATGCTCGCTGGCATAGCGAACCTGAATGGGGCTGGTATGCGTGCGCAATAGCAAAGGTTTCCCGTCGGAGTCTTTGCCATCAATATAAAAAGTATCCTGCATCGAACGAGCGGGATGATTTTCAGGACTATTTAAGGCTGTGAAATTAAACCAATCAGTTTCAATTTCAGGGCCGTCAGCCACGTCAAAACCGATCGAGCGGAAGATCTCTTCAACGCGTTCCCAGGTGCGCATCACAGGATGCAAGCTGCCTACTGCTTGACCACGGCCAGGCAATGAAACATCAATCGATTCCGCCGCAAGTCGTTGCAGCAATACCGCATCTGCCAAAGCTTGGCGACGCTCTTGTAATGCGACTTCTACTTGAGTTTTAACTTGATTAATTTGGGCGCCAGCACTCTTGCGCTCGTCAGGCGACATTCCACCAAGCGCTTTTAAACGCTCAGTGAGAACACCTGATTTACCGAGATACTTGGCTTTCGCGTCCTCCAGAGCTGCCGCATCGGCAGCTCCGAGGAAATCACGTTTAGCATCCTCGACAATGTGGTCGAGAGAAACCATTGCAGCTTAGTTCTATTAACTAAGAATTAAGCTGCAGCGTTTACTACGGATTTGATCCGAGTAACCAAAGCGGCAAAAGCTGCTTTGTCTCTGATGGCCATGTCGGAAAGCACTTTGCGATCAAGTTCGATCGAAGCCTTCTTCATGCCATTCATGAATACGCTATATGTCAATTGATGCTCACGAACTGCCGCATTGATACGAGCAATCCACAAAGCGCGGAATACACGTTTCTTGTTGCGACGGTCACGATATGCATATTGACCAGCACGCATAACTGCTTGCTTAGCAATACGGAATACGTTTTTACGACGTCCACGATAGCCTGTTGCAGCATCGGTGATTTTCTTATGGCGGGCTCTTGCTGTAACCCCACGTTTGACTCTTGGCATTTATTTCTCCTGATCTAGTCTGAGGTTAAGCGTATGGAAGCATAGAGCGAATTGACTTAACGTCAGCTTTCGCAACTTCGGTAGTGCCACGTAAGTGACGCTTGCTCTTAGTGGTTTTCTTGGTGAGGATGTGGCGTTTGAAAGCCTGACCCCGTTTAATCGTTCCGCCTGCGCGAACCGTGAAGCGCTTTTTGGCGCTACTCTTGCTCTTCATCTTGGGCATAAAGCACCCCTTCTTCTGCATGTGCAACTTAGGTGGTAACCGACGGTTACGCTTCCTGTACCTAGAAGCACTTCTGACAACCGGAGTCTTGCGACTCCTCCCTACTTAAACAATCAGCAAATCCCTATGAATCTACTGATTACTTAGCCTTGCGAATGGGGGCCAATACCATCACCATCTGGCGACCCTCCATTTTTGGAAACTGCTCAACTTGACCATATTCAATCAAATCCGACTTCAAGCGCTCCAACATCCTGACTCCGATTTCTTGGTGGGCCATTTCACGACCCCGAAACCGCAGCGTAATCTTTGTCTTATCGCCATCTTCCAAAAAACGGACTAGATTGCGTAGCTTCACACCGTAGTCACCATCATCAGTGCCGGGACGGAATTTCACTTCCTTCACCTGAATCACCTTTTGCTTGAGCTTAGCTTCATGCAAACGTTTGGCTTCTTGGTATTTGAATTTGCCGAAGTCCATGATGCGAACTACAGGCGGCACAGCAGTCGGAGCAATTTCAACCAAATCGGTCTCTTTCTCTTCCGCTAAAGCCAAGGCTTCACTCAATGTAACTACACCGATGGGTTCCCCATCCAGTCCAATCAGACGCACTTCAGGAGCGGTAATCTCCCGGTTTATGCGCTGCGATTTATCAGTAGCGATCTTCTTAATTCCTTTAAAAAAATAATCAAAACCATTCCACCCCTAGCTAAGCTCGGGTCCGACTTTCTGGGAAATATCCTGCTGGAGTCGGGCAACGAAGGTATCAAGAGGCATTACACCTAAATCCACTCCGCCACGGGCACGAACGGCCACCGAATTACTTTCAGCCTCTTTATCACCAATAACTAGCAAAAATGGGATCTTCTGTAATGCGTGCTCGCGTATTTTATATGTAATTTTCTCATTTCGCAAATCAGATTCAACCCTAAACCCTTGTTTTTTCAGAGTTTGCTGTACTTGTTGCGCGTATGCAGCAGAATTTCCTGAAATATTAAGGACTATTGCCTGGGTCGGCGCAAGCCAAACCGGCATGTTTCCAGCGTGATTTTCGATCAAAATACCAATAAAACGCTCTAAAGAACCCACAATTGCCCTATGTAGCATGACTGGAGCCTTGCGGGTATTTTCCTCGGTGACGTATTCAGCGCCTAAACGGGCTGGCATCGAGAAATCCACCTGAATGGTGCCGCACTGCCAAGTACGCCCAATGGAGTCCTTGAGGTGATATTCGATCTTGGGACCATAAAAAGCACCCTCACCTGGCAATTCTTCCCATTCTTGGCCAGATGCTGTCAAGGCACCACGTAAAGCAGCTTCTGCCTTATCCCATATCGCATCATCACCAACACGCTTAGCCGGACGTAAAGCTAGCTTTACAGCAACCTCAGTAAAACCAAAATCTTGGTACACCTCACGCACTGCCTTATCAAATGCAGCCACTTCCGGCTGAAT
This sequence comes from Burkholderiaceae bacterium, assembly GCA_947374315.1. The sequence goes on from CANCBK010000006.1 coordinate 49,774, forward strand.
CTGATCTTCTGTACAGAAAATGTGACCATCATCCTGTGTGAAGCCCCGCACACGCATCAACCCATGTAATGCGCCCGATGGCTCATTGCGGTGGCACTGCCCGAACTCACCATAACGCAATGGCAACTCGCGATAGCTATGCAATCCGGAATTAAAGATTTGGACATGGCCTGGGCAGTTCATCGGCTTTAATGCATAAGCACGATTCTCCGACTCAGTCGTAAACATATTTTCTTTGTAGTTATCCCAGTGTCCAGACTTTTCCCACAATCCACGATCCAGGATTTGTGGAGCCTTCACCTCTTGATAGCCTTCACGCTGATAAACGCGACGCATATACTGCTCAACCTCTTGCCAAATCGACCAGCCTTTGGGATGCCAGAATATTAAGCCGGGAGCTTCGGGTTGAAAATGAAATAAATCAAGCAATTTACCAAGGCGACGGTGATCACGCTTCTCAGCCTCTTCCAACATATGCAAGTGCGTATCTTGATCTTCTTTTTTCAACCAAGCAGTGCCGTAGATACGCTGCAACATCTCATTCTTGCTATCGCCTCGCCAGTAGGCACCAGCAACGCTTAAGAGCTTAAAGACCTTGAGCTTACCGGTAGACGGCACATGAGGACCACGACATAAATCGGTGAACTTGCCCTCGGCATACAAAGAAACATCTTCGCCCTGAGGAATGCTGGCAATCAACTCGGCTTTGTAATTCTCGCCCTGGCTTTTGAAGAAAGTAATCGCATCATCGCGTGGCATCACAGTGCGAATCACTGGCTCATCCTTCTTGGCGAGCTCAGTCATTTTCTTTTCAAGCGCAACTAAATCTTCAGGAGTAAACGGGCGATGAAATGAAAAGTCGTAATAGAAACCATTTTCAATCACAGGGCCAATAGTGACTTGCGCTTCCGGAAACAATTCTTTAACAGCATAAGCTAACAAGTGGGCAGTGGAGTGACGAACAATTTCTAGTGCCTCAGGGCTTTTATCGGTGATGATGGCTAGTTGAGCGTCTTTATCGATCACATAGCTAGCATCTACCATCTTGCCGTCCACAATGCCACCTAGCGCAGCTTTGGCAAGACCGCTACCAATACTTTGAGCAACATCAAGAATGCGAACGGGAGCATCAAATTCTCGTTTTGATCCATCCGGCAGGGTAACTACAAGCATGACCGCTCCATCTTATTAAGATTCAGCCCATTGACTGATTTACTGCATAACATCCACCAAAAAGAAAGCGCGGTAGCTTTTGGGCAACCGCGCACTTTTGGGTCTTTATTCGTTGGTAGGCTCGATTGGACTCGAACCAACGACCCCCACCATGTCAAGGTGGTGCTCTAACCAGCTGAGCTACGAGCCTATAGTCAAGATTTTACCCTATTGACGCACTTACCCCGTGCAACGGTATTGCGTCCCGCCAAGCCAATCAATATATAGCTTTATTACAAGGCTCACACGCGCAACTTTGATAAAACAACCGATAGGATCGAAGAATTTTTTGGTTGCATTCAATCATTGTGAATAAGCTAAAAAATCTCCCGGGCCCAAATTGGGCCCATTTTGGGACAGTTTTGGGCCCATTCAAATATCTTCTTTGGTAATGCATGAACACCACCATAACAATTCCTTCCCTCTAGATA
>CANCBK010000007.1 GCA_947374315.1 Burkholderiaceae bacterium
CTGGACGACCACGTCGATCAGTTCCTAATACTCTGACATTCACTCTATCCCCATGCATGACACGGGACATTTCTCTCTCAGAAAGAAAAATATCTTCACCACCATCATCCGGGATCACAAATCCAAATCCATCTCGATGACCTTGGACTGTACCTAGGCGGTCAGCCTCTCGCTGCACCAAGTCTTTTGCTTTACGCATTTAATTCCTTCGGCAATACATGCCTTATATATCAATAATTTTTCATACTTAGGCTACTGTAACAAACCACTTGGTCTGAAGGGGAAAAGCCAAAAGAGGTAACAAAAGGAGCCAAAAGGCACATACCTTTATAATAATGGCATGCCCAGGTGGCGAAATTGGTAGACGCACCAGCTTCAGGTGCTGGCGATCGTAAGGTTGTGGGGGTTCGAGTCCCTTCCTGGGCACCAAATACACCTACTAAGACCTATATGGGGACTAAATAGTCCTTTTTCAATAGGGGCTTAGATTTCCATCATTCTATGTAAGATCTTAGGCTTCATCTCATCCCAGAGGCTTTCAAACTCCTCTGTCTTGTTGTCGGAGAGCTCTAAGGGGTCAAAAAGACCGCTAAAGAAGATCGTTTTCTTTGGCGCCAAAGTCTTCTCGAACTCAGTTAGACCTACCGGCCTGCCATCAATACCCCGGGTCAATTCGGCGGAACAAACAATAGCCTCGCGATCATCCTGGTCAATCACAGCAAATTCAATCAACTGTTGTGACTTTTCTAGGATGACTAAGGTACCCCTGGCATAACAAACTGCATCATGCGCTTGAACGATGTAAGCCAAGAATTGATTTTCTTCATCCTGCTCCATGTGCAAGTCATCAATAAAAAAGAGGTATTGGCCCCCCTCCCCATTAACCAAAGTAAATATCTTGGGAATAACACCATGGCCCAAAGCGAGGTTTCGATAATAGGAAGAGAGTTCAACAGCAAGGTTTTCGGCGAAGAGATGCATGAGTGGTAATTAGATAAAAAAATTATTCGATTCGAGTTTTAATGGATTCAATGATCTTATAAAAAGGCTCTGGCTTTACAGAGCTCTGACCTTTGAATGGCTGATCGGTTATCACCAAAAGAGAAATAAGAGCACCAAGGGTGAGTGGCAATATTTTCAAACCCAAGAAAAAAGAATCTGAGGGCAAAAAAAGCGTATTGATTCCGAGCAAAGCGGTCATACAAATAATAATCACCACCCAAAATAAGTTTGGCAAACGCACGGATGACCGCTCAATTCTAGCCTCCCTGCTTTCAGCAACCTCTTCAGATTTTTTGATGATGTCCGTATATATGGCTGTTTGTCTGTTTGTATTGGGATCAAGCGATAAAAGCTTGCGAGAAATCCCTCGCCAGAGCATATGTGTTTTTTCAGATCCTAGACCGCTTTTTAATAGATCCCATTCATCATTCACAATGGAGTTCATGTAGTCAAATAACTCTTTGCGCATCGAAGCAATCGCTGGATCGCCATACCGAACCAGCAAACGATCAAGATTATTGATTTGGCCAGCCTCGCGAGAAACTAAAGACTGTACTTCACGAAAATTAGTTTGCGCTTGATTGAGCAAAAAACCAATTAAAAGACCACTTAGAGTGATGATGGAGCCAAATAAACTTAAGCCCAATCGAGTGCTATCTTGGGTTGGCAAAAACATAGGGATGGTATGTAAAAAACGTGGGGTCACATCCATCAACAGCACAAAGAACAAGACCAGAATAATTAAAATCTGGACATTGCTACGTTTATAAATCCAATTGAAAAACATAAGCGCCTTTTATCGTGACCCAATAAATGGGTTAAATTGATTTTAAGAAATTCAGGGTGCGATCCCAGGCAAGCTCAGCCGCTTCTGGGTTGTATTCGAGAGGCGGCAGATGCCTTATGTCAGACTTGGGATTTGCGAAGGCGTGTTTTGCATCGTAGCGCTGAAAATCATAATGCACCCCAGCTTGCTTCAACTTCTCTTCAAGTTGTTCCACGCCAGAAATGGGGAAGAATTCATCATGAAGAGCCCAGTGCGCCAATATCGGTATCTTGATGGCCTGCGCGTCCACATACTCCACTGGAGGGTAGCCATACCAAACTACCGCTGCATCAATCTCGGGCACATGGCCAGCTGACAACACGGTCAGAGCTCCACCCATACAAAATCCTGTAACAGCTACCTTTGGGCTACCCGAAGCCTTAAGATATTGAACCGCACCACGAATATCTTGACTAGCAGCATCGCCAAAATCAAGACCATTCATCAAGTGCTCAGCTTCATTAGCTTCGAGCGCCAATTTGCCACGATAGAGGTCTGGAACTAATGCGCGATAACCTGCTTTGGCTAGGCGATTGGCTACCTCCTTAACTTCATCATCAAGGCCCCACCATTCTTGTATAACAACAACGCCTGGTGCATTGATCGCAACATCGGGCTCGACCATGTAAGCATCAATAGTCTTGCCATCAGGCCTTTGAAATGTAATCATCGCTGTCTCTTTGCTCAATATTGGATTTGGTTTATATGCGCTATTGCGCTTGTTTGTCGTTGTGAATATAGCCCACCAACCAGAAGGTAAGCAAGCCACAAACCGCAGCGCCATAACCCACGAGGTTGTAATGCTGTATCTTGCCATCAGCCCCGATGGTAATGACAACGCCTGCCATCACCGATGCTAAGCCAGATGCTAGCATCTGCACGGACCCTACTAGGCTCATGAAGGTGCCTCTGATTTTGGCATCCACCACCTGACTTACTATTGCCATGGCGGGAATCATGCGGCCGGACACCAGGACAAAAAATGTAGTGGAATTAATAAGCACTACCCACAATGGGACTGGCACTAAGTTGGTAGTCACCAGCAGGGGTATCAAGCTCACTATTGCCAACACCCTAAACATTTTCACCTTGCCGTAACGATCAGCAATATGGCCAATCAAGCGAGAGCTCATTAAGGTGGCAATGCCGCCACACAGATAAATTAGTGAAATGTATGAGTTATCAATACCGACATTAGATGTGAGATACAGGGCGATATAGGGGATAACAGAAAAGCCGGTCAACATAATGAGCCCCATGAATATAAAAGCGCGTAAATGCTGATGAGCAACAAAGATATTCCAAATCTGAGTTAAGCGACTGCCTTCGTGCTTATGCGCCAGATGTCCTGCGATCTTTGGGATATTGCGATAGCCCAAATACAAAATCAAAGCGGAAATTAAGGCGATAAAGAAAAAGGGGGCACGCCAACCTAGCGAAGGAATGTTATTAGCCAAAAATAAGCTAAGAGGGACGCCGGCAACAGTTGACACTGAGAAAGCCGACATCACAGTCCCCAAGGCTTTACCTCTTCGCTCAAATGGAATGGAGTCAGCCACGATGGTCTGAACTAAAGAGCCTAAGATTCCACCAAAAGCCCCGGCACAAGCACGAGCAATAAACAAGGAGTGATAATCGGGGGCAAAGCCGCAAACAAGGGTCGCAATGATGAAGCAGGCATACAAACTCAGCAATAAGACCCTTCTTTCAAAGCGATCAACAAAATAAGTAGCGAATACACCAGCAATGGCCGCAGCAAAAGTATAAGAAGAAAGCAGTAAGCCAAACTGATGCGTATTGATGTTGAGCTTCCGAATAAACTCGGGGCCCAAAGGCATCATGATCATGAAATCTAAGATATGGGTGAACTGAATTCCCGCTAAGGAGAATAAGAAAAAGCGCTCTTTCTGCTTTCCTCCTGGGATGCGATGTTGGGTCAATGGCTTCTTTACTTGTTATTGGGAAAAATGACATTATCAACCCAACAAGCTTTTAACGCTTATGACTTACCCCCCCCAGCCACATCATGAATCCAAAAATATAAGAGCTGATTTAAGCGGGTTTTAATTGGTCTATTTCTATTTTTTCTGGTAATTTGATGGAATGCATCAAGGGTCTCAGCGCTTGATGTAATATCCATATACACAGCGTGATCCAGCCCTGGAGGGGTTGTGGGTATCATGAATAACACCGTTAATTACTGCCGTTAAGTGTTTAGAAACCTTAACAATTAATGTTCCCATGGGAAGTTCATTGGCACGCAGGTGCACTCGACAGCCCTCCCCGACCTTCATCGTGGGAACCCACTCGAATCCATGATCAAGAATGTAATCATGAAATATATTCCGATGATTCCCGCTTCTAGGTGATGTGCCCCTAGCATTTAAATGGCGTGCTAATTTGTCATTTCTGGATTCCGCATAGAGTGCATTTGCCAACCTGAGATCCTCGTAGACCTGCAGATAGGGTATTTTAGAGGCAATGGCAATTGCTCGAACAACACAGTCACCTGCTGCACCCTTAAAGCCGGCAGCCGTCCGCCCCCCATCGTTAGCGATAAAGCCAAGATCTTGCCGCCCCGATGAAATAATCCTAGCGAGGGAATTTAAAAAGCTGAACACGGTCTATGGGTATTCCAATGAGAAGCTAACAAAGCAGCTAGCTGACAGAATGAAAAATGGGCTTGTCTTCTGACAAACCCATTTTTGTTTAAAGCCAGGCAAAAAACAGCTTAAACATGAGCCTTTTTAACTTCCAAGCGCCAAGCATGGAGCAAGGGTTCGGTGTAGCCATTTGGCTGAACCAGCCCTTTGAAGATTAAATCACTTGCCGCTTTGTATGCGTACGAGTCATTGCAGTTCGGCATCATTGGCTTGTACAAAGGATCGCTAGCATTCTGGCTGTCAACGACCTTAGCCATGCGCTGCAGTGTTTCGTTCACTTGCACTTCAGTAACAATGCCGTGTAACAACCAGTTAGCGATATGCTGACTAGAAATACGCAATGTCGCACGATCTTCCATTAAACCAACGTTATGGATATCTGGCACCTTAGAGCAACCAACGCCTTGATCAATCCAGCGAACCACATAACCCAAGATACCTTGGCAGTTATTGTCTAGCTCTTGCTGAATTTCATCCTTAGACCAGTTAGCTTTTTCCACCACAGGAATAGTCAACAAATCATCAATCAATGCTTCAGCTTCAGCAGCAGTATCTAGCTGCTCCATCTCTTTTTGCAGCTGAGCTACATTAACTTGATGGTAATGTAAGGCGTGCAAGGTTGCGGCTGTTGGTGAAGGTACCCAGGCAGTATTGGCTCCAGCCTTAGGATGAACAATTTTTTGCTCCAACATCGCCTTCATCAAATCAGGCATAGCCCACATACCTTTGCCGATCTGAGCGCGACCACGTAAGCCACAATCCAAACCTGCTAAGACATTGCGACGCTCATAAGCAGATAACCACTTGCTCGTCTTCATGTCACCCTTGCGCATCATTGGGCCTGCATGCATCGCAGTATGCATTTCATCGCCAGTGCGATCCAAGAAGCCAGTATTAATAAATGCCACCCGTGCACCTGCAGCTGCAATAGCAGCCTTGATGTTGGCGCTCATACGACGTTCTTCGTCCATGATTCCCAACTTCACCGTATCCGCAGGCAAACCAAGCAGCTTCTCAACGCGACCAAAAAGCTCACCAGCAAAGGCAACTTCTTCCGGACTATGCATTTTTGGTTTAACAATATAGACAGAGCCTTTGCGTGTATTACCGATGGCCTGAGTTGCAGGGCGATTAATATCATACAAGGCAATCAATACGGTAACGACCGCATCCAAGATGCCTTCGTAAATTTCTTTACCTTCCGCGGTGATGATTGCTGGGTTAGTCATCAAATGACCAACGTTACGGAGAAATAACAAAGAACGGCCATGTAAAGTAACAATGCCATCCTTGGCATCAACTGCGCCGATGGCAGCAGTATATTTACGGTCTGGATTCAGTGTGCGGGTAAAACTCTTGCCACCCTTGCTCACTTCTTCAACTAAGGTGCCCTTAAGAATGCCTAACCAGTTGTCATAAGCAAGCACCTTGTCTTCAGCATCTACGGCTGCAATCGAATCTTCCAAATCTAGGATTGTGGAAAGCGCAGACTCAAGAACAACATCATTTACGCCGGCAGCATCGCTCGCACCAATCGTTCTAGTTTTATCGATTTGAATATCAATGTGAACACCGTTATTGCGCAACAGAATTGAGGACGGTGCAGATATCTCGCCTTGATAGCCAACAAATTGCTTCTCTTCTGCAAGGCCAGTGCTGCTGCCATCTTTGAGGCTAACGACGAGCTTATTGCTTTCTACCTTATAGGCTGTAGCATCCGCATGAGAGCCCTTTGCCAGCGGTGCGGATTGATCCAAAAACTGACGAGCAAACGCTACAACCTTGGCGCCTCGAATAGGGTTGTATCCACCAGCCTTAGTAGCGCCATCTTCTTCAGAGATAACATCTGTGCCATAAAGAGCGTCATACAACGAGCCCCAACGCGCATTTGCTGCATTTAATGCATAACGAGCATTTAAGACTGGAACAACCAATTGAGGGCCAGCTTGCAGCGCCAATTCATCGTCAACATTTTTAGTGGTTCCAAGAACCTTGCCTGGTACCTCATCTAAATAGCCAATCTCTTTGAGATGCTTGCGATACGCAGGCATCTCTTTAATTGGACCGGGATTGGCTTGATGCCATTGATCTAAATCCGACTGCAGACGATCACGTTTAGCTAGAAGCGCATCATTTTTTGGGCTTAAGTCCTTAACAATTTCATCAAAACCCTTCCAAAATTCCTCGCTTTTAATGCCCGATCCAGGCAAAACTTTATCTTCAATAAACCGATAGAGAGGAGTTGCCACTTGAAGGCTGTTGCAATTTGTACGTGCGGTCATCTTAGAACCCTTGGAGCTAGTGTTGATTGGTTAATCGAATAGTTGAAACAATATTTTCTATTAATTTTGAAAAGGATGCTGAAGGAGGATAGTCTCATCGCGCTCAGGACCAGTAGAGACCATTGCAATCGGCTTACCAGCAACCTCCTCAATGCGACGCAAGAACTTTTGCGCTTCAGCGGGAAGCTTATCCCATTCACGAATACCAAAAGTCGTACCCTTCCAACCCGGGAAATCTTCGTAAATTGGCTCACAACGGGCAACCGCCTCTGCGCCGCGTGGCAATACATCCAATTTAGTGCCATCGAGCACGTAGCCAACGCAAAGACGGATGGTTTCAAAGCCGTCAAGCACATCCAGCTTGGTAATGCATAAACCAGTCAACCCATTGATCTGAATGGATCGCTTCAGTGCCGCAGCATCCAACCAACCGGTGCGGCGTGGACGACCAGTAACAGAACCAAATTCTTTACCCACTTCAGCTAAACGCACACCAATCGGATCCTGCTTTGCCGGATTATCGAAGTCGTATAACTCGCTTGGGAATGGGCCGGCGCCAACGCGCGTGCAATAGGCTTTCGTGATACCCAAAATGTATTGCAAAGAATCAGGGCCAACGCCTGATCCTGCAGCAGCATTACCCGCTACACAGTTGCTGGAAGTCACGTAAGGATAGGTGCCATGATCGATATCAAGCAAAGTGCCTTGTGCACCTTCAAATAATAAATTTTGACCGGCTTGCTCTGCTGCATACAAAGCGCTAGAAACATCCACCACCATTGGCTTGATTCGTTCTGCGTAAGACATCGCCTCTTCCAAAGTTTTTTGGAAATCCACAGGCTCTGCGCCGTAGTAGTTAGCTAGCATGAAGTTGTGATATTCCAAGTTCTCACGCAATTGTGCAGCAAACTTTTCTGGATAAAATAAATCTTGTACGCGTAAAGCACGACGCGCCACTTTGTCTTCATAAGCCGGCCCGATTCCGCGACCAGTTGTACCAATCTTTGCGTTGCCGCGTTTTTTCTCGCGCGCGTGATCGATTGCTACATGGTATGGAAGAATTAGAGTCGTTGCTTCAGAAATCTTCAAGCGAGATTGGACATTCAATCCAGCAGCCTCCAACTCGCCAATCTCTTTGAACAGCGCCTCAGGAGAAAGTACTACGCCATTTCCGATATAGCAAATGACATTCTTGTGCATGATTCCAGAAGGAATCAAACGCAGAATAGTTTTCTTATCGCCAATGATGAGTGTGTGTCCCGCATTATGGCCACCCTGAAAACGCACTACTGCTTGAGCATGATCAGTTAACCAATCAACGACCTTGCCTTTGCCTTCGTCACCCCATTGGGTGCCGATGACAACGACGTTACGACCATGAGCTTGTTGCTTTGAAGACATAATGAAATCCAAAAGGTAATTACGGAATTAGTGTTTTATTAAATACAGTATCTTGTTTTGCTTCTTACTTATTACTTACTTCTTAACAGTCGCTTATTTCTTTTTCACCGCCCACGAGCCATCCTGCTCAACTAGCTCACGATCACAAAGGTATTCGGCGGTTTCGACGGCATCACCAGCCATCGCCTGAATCACCACTTCACCAGAATTACGCAGCTCAGCAATTTTACTTTCCAGAGCAGCGTCGACAATCCAAGGCGCAACGATAGCTGACTTACGCTGACCGAGCGGGGAAAGATTGGCTAAAGTCAGCAAATCCATTGAAAAGCCAGTAGCAGGACGAGAGCGTCCAAAGGCCTGACCAACCCTGTCATAGCGACCACCACGCGCAATCGGCTGAGGTAGCTTGTCTACATAAGCAGCAAACATCACGCCGCTGTGATATTGATAACCACGTAAATCCGCCAAATCGATGCTGAACTCAATATCATTTGAAAGCGTTGCGGTGGCTGTTGCCAGCATTTCCAATTGGGCTAGGGCCTGATCAATCAGCTTGTGCTTGGGCAAAACCTTTCTTGCGCTGGCCACAACCACTCCACAGGACCCATTTAGGTCGGTTAATGCCATCAACGCTTGAGCGGTTTCCGAAGGCAAACATGTAGCCCAAATCGCTAAGCGCGGACGATCTTTGCTCTGCAACAAGCTATACAAGGTTTCAATCTCACTCTTAGCAATTGCTTGGCCATCTAAAATGCCTTCCAACACTCCAGCGTGCGAAAGGTCCAAATAAACTGTATTGAGACCGGCAACACTTAAAGTCTTCAACAACAAAGAGATCGCCTCAAAATCCGCTTCCCAAGTAGCGCAGCCGTAGATCTCAGCACCTAATTGCAACTCTTCACGAGCAGCGCTGCCTACTGGCGTACGAGCGTGCGCAATCGAGCCTGTATAGCAAAGACGGGTGACGCCTTCGCGATTGAGCAAGTGAGCATCAATACGCGCAACTTGTGGTGTCATATCAGCTCGTAAGCCTAGGGTACGGCCGGATAACTGATCGACCAACTTAAATGTTTGCAGATTCAGGTCTGAGCCAGTCCCCGTCAGCAAAGAATCAAGAAACTCCAGAATAGGAGGAGCAACAAGCTCGTAGCCATAGGACTGATACAAATCCAAGATGCCACGACGCAGGGTCTCTACCTTGCGAGCCTCGGCTGGCAAAACATCAGCAATATCTTCAGGTAGTAACCAACGATTCATGATTTGAAATATTCACTTTCAATTTTTTTTATGCAAGAACTTAAAGAACTCGCCATTAGGCTCCACTACCATCACGTCTTTTTTATCCTTGAAAGAGCTACGATAGGCTTCAAGACTTTGGTAGAACTGAGCAAACTGTGGATCACGCCCAAATGCTTCAGCGTATAAGGCTGTTGCCCTTGCATCACCAGCGCCCTTAATCTTTTGCGCATCGCGATAGGCTTCAGCCAAAATAGTATCGCGCTGACGCTCTGCATTTGCCCGAATCTTGTCAGACTCTGCAGCTCCAGTTGAGCGCAATTCATTGGCAACCCGTTTTCGCTCGGCTTCCATGCGGCGGTAGACAGAATCACTAATCTCGGCTAGAAGGTCCACCCGCTTGAGGCGTACGTCAACGATTTCTACCCCAATATCATCAGCATCGACAGCAACCTTCTTACGGATCCCTTGCATTACTTCTTCACGTTGATCTGAAATTAATTCACGCACAGTACGCTTGGTGAACTCTTCATTCAAGGCGGAACGAATTAACTGGGTGAGGCGGTCTTGCGCTAAACGCTCATCACCCTTAAAGCTAATGAAGAACTTACGGGGGTCAACAATACGCCACTTTACATACGAATCCACCAAGAGATTCTTTTTCTCGGCAGTAATAAAGCGCTCTGCCTCTGGGTTGTCAATCGTTAAGATACGGCGATCAAAGAAGCGGACACTTTCAAATGGCGCTGGATATTTAATTTGCAAGCCAGGCTGTTCAATCACGCGAACAATTTGACCGAAAGAAAACACCACGGCAAAGTTACGTTGATCCACAATAAAAATACTGGAGGCCAAAACATAGGTTAAGGCAATGATTGCTGCGATTCCAGCAAAGAGGCGGTTGGCATTCATTATCTTGCCTCCCGATCGCGACTACGTAAGCCATCTCGCTTATCCATCGTATTGCTCACTGCTGAAGCAGCACCCGAAGAAGATGAAGTGACGGCCGCAGGAGTGGGCGTAGAAAACACAGAATTACCGGTAGCGCCACCGACAGTCACAGACCCAGTTGGCGTGCTTGCTTGGGCTGAGCTAGTGGCGACCTGTGAACTTTCAGCGCTCACCTGCGCAACAAGCTTATCCAAAGGCAAATATAAAAGACTATTATTTTTAGTGGTATCCACCAATACCTTAGTTACGTTGTTATACATTTCGCGCATGCTATCGATGTACATCCGATCACGCGTTACGCCTGGAGCTTTTGCGTATTCAACAAAAATTTGCTTAAAGCGAGCTGCATCACCTTCTGCTGTAGCAACTACTCTGGCTTTATAACCTTCAGCCTCCTGAATCAAGCGTGCTGCACTGCCTTTAGCACGCGGAATGATGTCATTCGCATATGCCTGTCCTTCGCTCTTGAGACGCTCTTGATCTTGACCAGCCTTAACTGCATCATCAAAAGCAGCTTGCACTTGCTCTGGTGGCTGAACATTTTGAACGGTCACGCTCGTAACGTAGATCCCAGTTTTATAGCTATCTAAAATTTTCTGGATGGAGTTTGCTAAATCAACACCAATCTTTTCACGACCTTCATAAAGGACGGTATCCATCTTGCTACGAGCCACAATCTCTCGCACCGCCGTTTCCGCTGCCTGAACAACGGCTGCATCGGGATCGCGATTATTGAATAAATAATCGGTTGGATCTTTTAGGCGGTACTGAACGGCAAAGCGCACATCAATGATGTTTTCATCTTCAGTGAGCATGGAGGAATCTTTTTGATTCGTCGCTTTAATTAATATAGGGCGCCCCACCTCAACAGATCTCACTCCCGATAAGTTGACAGTTTCTTGCGACTGGATCGGCCAAGGCATATGCCAGTTGATACCAGGCTTCGCAGTATTGTCATATTTACCGAAGGTAGAGACAACGCCTGCCTGACCCTCTTGAATAATAAAAAATCCACTGCAAATCCAAATCAAAAAGGCGCCACCAGCTACAAATAGGATCGTTGCCTTGGAGCTAAATGGGTTTGTAAAATTGAAATCGGGCGCACTAGCACCGCCGCCGCCATTTCCACGTTGAGATGGAGGTGGAATATCAGTGCTATTCGGTTTGCTAGTTGGAGCTGAATTGTTTTGGTTGCCGCTCGCCCCTGGCTTTTTTTTGCCACCAAAAATCCCTGCAATACGGTCATTAAAATCACGCCAGAGCTCATCTAGATCGGGTGGTCCATCTTGTTTGCCTGCTTGTGGATTTTTGGGCTGAGTATTTACAGGCCTTTCCGCTTCTGGACTGCTTGGATTTGATTGTGGAGCTTGATCTTCACCCTGCCCATCTTTGGCATCCTTAGACCCACTGTTTGGCTGGCTACTACCCCAACCTGGATCATTGACCGAAAACAGCTCGAGGAATTTACGCGTCATTAGGTGAATATTTTCGATTGGGAATGGGATTAAATTCAGAAGTCTCTGGTCGTTCGGGTAAAGGCGCTAAAAACTCGTCTGGGGCCATTTGGGCCTTGGCACGATTCTGCTCGACCCTTATTCTATCAGTCATTTGAGAGCATTCAGCCAGCGCTGAGCGCAATAAATCCAAACCCATGCCAGCCTTAGCCGAGAGGAAAACCTGAGTGGGAATCCCCTCGGAATCCCGCAATAGGACCGAACCCTCAGTAAAAGTCTGGGGCATTTGGTCAATTTTGTTCATAACCTCAATGCGAGGGATATCATCGGCGCCGATTTCTCGCAACACAGCCTCTACTTCGGCCTTTTGCTCACGGGCAACGGGGCTACAGGCGTCGATCACATGAAGGATCAGGTCGGCATGAATAGTTTCGTCTAAGGTGGCTCTAAAGGCCTCTACTAGCTGATGCGGTAATTCTCGAATAAAACCCACGGTATCTGAGACCACAATTGACCCTATACCATCCAAATAGACTTTTCTGGAGGTGGTATCCAGCGTGGCAAATAGTTGGTCGGCAGCATAAGCCCCCGCATTGGTTAAGGCATTAAATAAGGTTGATTTACCAGCATTCGTATAGCCGACCAAGGAGACGGAAAAAACATCCTTACGGTTTCTGGCTCTTCGCTGAGTTCTTTGTTGGCGCTGGAGCTTTTCAAGCTCGTTTTCCAGGCGCTTGGCTTTAGTCGCCAGCATCCGACGATCGAGCTCCATCTGAGTTTCACCAGGGCCACCACGGACGCCAATGCCCCCTCGTTGACGCTCTAAATGGCTCCAAGCGCGCACTAAACGAGACATGCGATAGCGTACTTGGGCCAATTCAACCTGGGTCTTACCAATATGACTTTGCGCTCTTTGGCTAAAGATATCTAATATTAAGCCTGTACGATCCATGACATGAAAGCCAATATGACGCTCGAGGTTTCGCTGTTGAGTTGGGGAAAGTGGATGATTGAAGATGGCCAGTTCAGCACCTTGCTCCTCCATCACTTTTTTAACCTCATTGGCCTTACCCGATCCAATAAACAATGCTGGATCAGTCCTACCCTTGCGTGCAATCACGCTGGCTATGGGTATAGAGCCGGCGCTATCAGCCAAAAGACTGAGTTCTGCCATGCTATCTGCAAAATCTTCGCGCCCCGTGTCTACACCCACAAGGACGGCGCGCGCCGCATCTACACCTGTTTTATACAGAGCCAACTTCTTCCGTGCGGAACTCCACTGCACGAGCTGGGACGATCGTGGAGATGGCATGCTTGTAAACCATTTGTGTTACGGTATTGCGCAACAAAACTACATATTGATCGAAGGATTCAATATTGCCTTGCAACTTGATGCCGTTTACAAGATAGATCGAAACAGGGACATGCTCTTTGCGCAAGGCATTGAGAAAAGGATCCTGTAGTAATTGGATTTTGCTGTTATTCATACTGCTCCCTAATGGATTTTTCTTAGCTTTTTAATTTATGGAGTCTTGCTTTTTTAATTTAATAATCAACCGATACCCACCCTTGACATAAGGGGTCTGATTTATAAAAATCAAGCCCTTTATCTCAAACATTTCTAAAACTTTAACGCTGTTTAAGACTTTTTACTTCTTTTTCCCTTTTTTGCCTTTGTCCGCATCAACGTACGGGTTTTTAGCGGTATTCATCTGAATGCGTAAAGGGGTGCCACGCAATTTAAAGACTTCTCTAAAACGACCTTCCAAGTAACGCTTATAACTATCGGTAACGCCACTTAAGGATGTTCCATGAATCACCACAATTGGAGGATTCATACCCCCTTGATGTGCGTAGCGTAATTTTGGACGACCCATACCCACACGTTTAGGCTGCTGATGTTCGATCGCCTCTTGCAAGATGCGGGTTAATTTGGGTGTTGGCAATTTCGCCATAGCTGCGGCATAAGCTAGATCCACATCTTTAAAGAGCTCTTTCAAGCCAGTACCCTTAATAGCGGAGATCGGATGCACATTCGCAAAGTCGAGGAAGCGCAGTTTTTGAGCAATCTCCAAACGAGCGCGTTCTTTAACGTAGGCATCCAAACCATCCCACTTATTAACGGCAACTACTAGCGCACGCCCTGCTTCAACAATGAATCCGGCGATATGGGCATCTTGCTCTGAAATATCTTGTTGAGCATCTAGCATCAAAATCACGACATTACAGTCCGCAATCGCCTGCAAAGTCTTGACGACAGAGAACTTCTCAATTGCTTCAAATACTTTTCCGCGGCGACGTAATCCGGCGGTATCAATCAGGATGTATGGCTTGCCATTGCGCTCAAACGGAACTTCAATGGCATCGCGCGTAGTACCAGGCATATCAAACGCAATGACTCGCTCTTCACCGATTAACTTATTAATCAGTGTTGACTTGCCTACGTTTGGACGACCAACTACTGCAATCTTCATTGGGCGATTTGGATCATCTGGTTCGCCCTCTGGTTCTGGCTCAGGAATCCCTAGGGAATCCAAGGCATCATCGATCAATCCACGCACACCATCGCCATGCGCTGATGAGATCGGAAACGGCTCACCGAGGCCAAGTTCGTGGAAATCGGCGGTCACAACACCAGCCTGCATGCCTTCAGTTTTGTTTACCGCCAAGATTACTGGTCTGCCAGTCTTGCGCAAAAAATCAGCAATCACGCGATCTTGCGGCGCCATGCCTAAGCGACCATCAACCAAGAAAATAATGATGTCAGATTCGGCAACCGCTTGCTTGGTTTGCTTGGCCATTTCAGCAACGATGCCAGTCTTGGCTACAGGCTCAAAACCGCCAGTGTCGACGCAAATAAATGCACGTTCACCAATGCGGCCTTTGCCGTAGTGACGATCTCGAGTCAGACCCGAGAAATCCGCCACCAAAGCGTCTCGTGAACGCGTTAAGCGGTTAAAGAGTGTCGATTTACCAACGTTAGGTCGGCCGACAATAGTAATTACTGGATTCATTTTGGACTGTACGCCGCTAGTTTTCCACCTTGAGATTGAATCAAGATGAGGCCGTTCACCGCAATCGGTGCGGCAGTGATTGGACTGCTGTCATGACGAATGCGTGCTAGCATTTCGCCGTTCGCTTGTGAGAGTGCATGCACATAACCCTGCGCATCACCTACGAGTAAAACTTTACCAACCGCTGTAGGCTCACCAACATCTCTAAACGTCAGTTGAGTATTTTCCCAAACCTGAGATCCATCTTTGACTGCAAATGCAGTGACATAAGATTTTTCATTGGATGAGAAAACCATATCAGGACTTTGTGCAGTGCCGGTATAGCTGGAATAATCTTTAAACCACAATAGGTTTCCCGTACGGGCTTGGCCACAACCGATGCGGCCCTGGTAAGAAACTGCGCAGATGATGTCGCCTTCCATGCTCGGCTTTGCCGTCACATCATTCAAGCGCTCAATCTCAGAGAAACCTTTTGGAAAGGAAACTGGCGTCTCCCAGACTAGACCTCCATTAGCGATGGCAATCATACCAAAGCGTCCACCAGAAAAGCCAGTCACGATTACTTCATTACCAATTGGCAACATGCCGTAACCCACCCGCAACGACAAAGCAGATTGTTGGCGCTGATAGGTCCATTTACGAGCGCCGGTTTTCGCATCAAAGGCGACAAAGCGGTTATCCAGCGCACGAATAATTACAACGCCACCTGCCACTACAGGCTCAGACAAAACCTCGCTACCAACACTGACATTCCAGATCGGCTTTCCCGCATCATCATAGGCATAGACTGCGCCTTTAGTAGTGACAACCGCCGTTGTTTGCCCGTCAGAACCCGGACCAATAGACAAGGTATCCGGTACTGAAACTGCCCAGATTTTTTCACCAGTACGTAAATCAATCTTCGTCAACTTACCACCGTGGGATGCAGCATAAACAGCATCACCCGACACCGCTGGATGAAAGTTAAACGATTCAGAAGAGCCCACACTCGTTGACCAAACTGGCGCCAAGTCAAATTGATTGCTCACAGCTACAAGCTCAGCAGGCTTGCGCACTCGTGAGCCACCAGAGCAGGCCACTAAAGCGACCACAGCAGAGCCGATCAGCAAGCTCGCTATTACTTGTTTTGCTACATGCTTGTAGTTAACCATTACTAAGAAACTCCTCCAACAGCATCTAATTTAACTTTCAAGAGACGACGCGCCTCCTCAGGGAATTCCTTTGTTTGATTGAGTTGGTTCCAAGCAGCTTCATAACTCTTACGGGCCTCAGTAGTATTCTTTTGCTCCAAATACCAATCACCTCGACGCTCGATCCATAGGGCCTCAAACCCGGCAACCGGCTTTTCTTTGAGAATGTCGTCCGCTTCCGCAAGATCTTTTTGAGATCCCTGCTCGATCAACTGCGCTGTCAAACGCAATTTAGCCAAAGCCAAATACCCTTTGTCAGATGAATTCTTGGCGGCCCAGCGCAAATAATCCATGGACTTAGCCGAATCACCCGCATCAGAGCTAATCTTTGCCGCTACTAAACTCGACATCGCGGCATAAGGCGTACCTGAGAACTGTTTTTGCAAATCATCGGCAGCTCGCAAGGTTTGATCCTTATCGCCTTTACCAATGGCAGTCACCATGGTTTCGTATAACTGCGATGCAGAGGCGGCTTGGCTAGTGCGCCACCACTGATAACCACTATAGGCTGCATAAGCAAATAAGGCAGCAGTCGCGACACCAGTAATAACGTTGCGATACTTTTGCCAGAAAGCTTTAAATTGATCTAATTGTTCTTGTTCTTCTAGGTCTAAAGGCATGTCAATCCAAGCTATATAAGGTAATTAAATACGACTTTAATAATGAATAGAGTCATTCTATTCTGTGGCGCCCACGATGGCATCAATTACTGCCTCTACAACGCTATCTAATGCAACCGCTTTTTGCTCGCCGCTCGTCCGCAAATCCTTCAATTGGGCCTCATTCTTGGCCAATTCATCTGGCCCAATAATGACGGCATAGGCTGCCCCACTGGCATCAGCCTTCTTCATTTGGGACTTAAAGCTGGCAGATTGACCGTCCGGTGGACAGAACAACATGACATCAATGCCAGCGCTGCGCAGGCGTTCCGCAATAATCATGGCTGATGCGAGAGTTTCTCCACTCTGATGGAGTACAAACACATCGCATTTCGCCTGAGGCTCCGGCAATGAGCCGGAAACCTTCATTAATTCCAATACCCGCTCCATACCCATTGCCCAACCACAGGCGGGAGCGGCTTTGCCACCCATACGCTCGATTAAGGGATCGTAACGACCGCCGCCAGCGATAGTGCCCTGCGCACCCAATTCCTCGGTAATCCACTCAAATACGGTCAGGTTGTAGTAATCCAGGCCACGCACTAAGCGCGGGTTAATCTTGCAAGGGATGTTATTCGCCTTGAGTAACGCCTGTACAGCCTCAAAATGCATCAGCGACTCTTCACCCAAAAAATCCAACAACTTAGGGGCACCCTCAATGAGCTCTTGCATTGCTGGATTTTTAGAATCAAGGATGCGCAGAGGATTCGTCACCAAGCGACGTTGTGAGTCCTCATCGAGCTGTTCGGCATTCTGTTCAAAGTAAGCAACCAAGGCGGCGCGGTGCTGAGCACGCTCGTTGGACTGACCTAAAGAATTAATCTCTAATCGTACGCCTTGGAGACCGAGCTCATCCCACAGGCGCTGCCCCATCAAAATGATTTCTGCATCAATGTCCGGACCAGCAAAGCCAAGTGCCTCGATACCAAATTGATGAAATTGGCGATAGCGGCCACGTTGTGGACGCTCATGACGGAACATCGGCCCCGTGTACCAAAGACGCTTAGGCCCCTCGTACAGCAAATTATTCTCAACAACAGAACGCACTAAAGCAGCGGTACCTTCGGGACGTAATGTGAGCTGCTCACCATTAAGGCGATCTTCAAAGGAATACATTTCCTTTTCAACAATATCAGTTACCTCACCAATGCCGCGCTGAAAGACTGCTGTCGCTTCCACAATTGGTGTGCGTAAAAACTCATAACCATAAGCACGAGTGAGGTCACGCAAAACATGCTCAAGATGCGTCCACTGCGCAGCGTCGGCCGGCAAGAGATCATTCATGCCGCGAACGCCATTAATTTTTTGGATCTTTTGTTCTTTTGCTGGGTTTACCTGGTCAGTCATGATGTGCGTTTATATTTTTATTGATTCTGATTTTTTATTGTTATTTTTTATTACTCTTTTACTTCGACGCGTAATTCTTCCTCACATACTCATCGACAATTACCTGAAAATCCTGGGCAATATTGTCGCCACGCAAAGTCTTTACTTTTACACCATCAACAAATACTGGGGCCGACGGTGTTTCTCCAGTTCCGGGTAATGAGATGCCAATATTGGCATGCTTGCTTTCACCGGGGCCGTTGACAATACAACCCATCACCGCCACATTCATGGCCTCGACACCGGGATGGGTTTTCTTCCATACCGGCATTTGTTGTCGCAAGTAAGACTGAATGTTGGCGGCTAACTCTTGGAAGGTGGTGCTGGTAGTTCTTCCGCAACCAGGACAAGCAATCACCATCGGCGTGAAATTTCGCAAGCCCATAGTCTGCAAAATCTCTTGGGCAACAATCACTTCATTCTCACGTGGCGCACCTGGATCAGGGGTTAAGGACACGCGAATAGTGTCACCGATTCCCTCTTGCAATAGGATACTCATTGCCGCAGTTGAAGACACAATTCCCTTGCTACCCATCCCCGCCTCGGTCAAGCCTAAATGCAAAGGGTAATCAGAGCGGCGCGAGAGGTCGCGATAAACAGCTACTAAATCTTGCACATTACTGACTTTGCATGACAATAAGATTTGGTTGGGATTCATACCAAATTCCACTGCTTTTTCTGCGGACTGTAATGCCGACTGAATCAAGGCCTCAATCATCACTTCTTGTGCAGTCTTTGGAACTGCTAATGCGGCATTGCTATCCATAATATCGGCGAGCAGGTCTTGGTCAAGACTGCCCCAGTTCACGCCAATCCGAATAGGCTTGTCATACTTGCAAGCTGCCTCAATCATTTGCGCAAACTGTAGGTCGCGTTTAGCACCCTTACCCACATTACCTGGATTAATGCGGTATTTGGATAAAGACCTTGCACACTCGGGGTAGTCATTCAACAAAGTATGACCGTTGTAGTGAAAGTCGCCAATCAAGGGAACCAACACATCCATCTTATCTAACTGCTCGCGAATGAATGGCACTGCGGCAGCCGCCGCCGGTGTATCAACTGTAATGCGCACCATCTCTGATCCAGCGCGAGCCAATTCTTTTACCTGAATGGCTGTGCCAACTGCATCGGCAGTATCAGTATTGGTCATTGACTGCACACGCACCGGCGCATCTCCGCCAACGGTAATGATGTTCGTTTTCCAGGCGACAATGACTTGACGCGTCGCACACTTAGGCCTTGGGCCTAAGGGCAGTTTTGGAAGGCTGTTAGATAGATTGCTCATTAGACTTCACTAATTAAATCAGTGATCTAATCTTTTGAGCCACTGCACTGGGTGCTCGGCTTGATATTCTGAATCATCCTCATCCTCTTGCTCTTGCTCTTGATCTTCGTGAACAATTTTTGCATCGTGGACTGCACGCTCACGTACTCTTGTGCGATCCACCACATCACCCGCTAGTTGACCGCAAGCTGCAGCAATATCATCCCCACGGGTTTTGCGAACAGTTGCCACCATGCCTGCATCTAACAAGATACTCGCAAACGCATGTACTCGTTGTGCTGATGAACGCTTTAATCCAGACTCAGGGAAAGGATTAAATGGAATAAGATTTACCTTGCACTTAATGCTTGCCAATAAGCGAACCAACTCTTTTGCTTGAATGTCAGAGTCATTCACGCCGTCAAGCATGCAATATTCAAAAGTTAAGAAATCCCTTGGAGCAAAAGGCAGATACCGCTCGCACGCGGCAAGCAACTCTCTTAACGGGTATTTCACATTGAGAGGAACGAGCTGATCGCGTAATTTATCGTTTGGCGCATGCAACGAGACGGCCAATGCCACAGGGCAATCTTGGGCCAGACGATCAATCATCGGAACCACGCCGGATGTAGAAACGGTTACACGACGGCGTGATAAACCATACGCCCTATCATCCAACATTAAACGTAAGGCAGTAACAACATTGTCATAGTTGAGCAATGGCTCGCCCATGCCCATTAAGACTACATTAGAGATCACGCGGCCGGTATGTTCCCAGCCCGGGGTTGGATATTCTTCGATACGACGAATCGCATTAGGATCATTGCGAAGCAAGTGCTCGGCAAACCACAGTTGGCCAATGATTTCACCAGAAGTGAGATTGCGCGAGAATCCTTGATGCCCTGTTGAGCAAAAACGACAATTCACTGCGCAGCCAGCCTGAGATGAAATACATAAGGTACCGCGACCATCTTCAGGAATAAATACAGACTCCACAGCATTACCAGCCCCAACATCGAGCAACCATTTACGGGTGCCATCTGCTGCATGCTCATCTTTAATGACTGGGAGTGCTACCACCTCAGCTTTATCGAGCAGAGTTGCTCTAAAACTTTTAGCTAGATCACTCATGTCGTTAATATTGGAAACACCGCGTTGATGTATCCACTGCATGAGCTGCTTTGCCCTAAAGGGTTTTTCATTCAACCCCGCGACATATGCTGCCATTTGGTCAGCATCAAAATCTAAGAGATTTACGCGCGGGGAGGTCAATGCGCCTACTTATAAATTAAATAGGTTGATCGTCAGCAACCGTTGATTAACGATTGAAAACATTCATGCCAGCGAAGAAGAATGCCACTTCAACAGCAGCAGTTTCAGGAGCATCAGATCCATGAACAGCATTCGCATCGATGCTGTCTGCAAAGTCAGCGCGAATAGTTCCGGCATCGGCTTTCTTAGGGTCTGTAGCACCCATCAAATCACGGTTCTTAGCAATCGCGCCTTCGCCTTCCAACACCTGAATCATGACAGGGCCAGAAATCATGAAGCTCACCAAGTCTTTGAAGAAAGGGCGTGCAGCGTGAACAGCATAAAACTGCTCAGCTTCAGCTTGTGACAGATGTGCCATTCTGGAAGCAATAATCTTCAAACCAGCAGATTCAAAACGATCATAAATTTTGCCAATAACGTTTTTGGCAACTGCATCAGGTTTGATAATAGAAAGGGTGCGTTCAATAGCCATGCAAAACTCCAGTAGTAATTTCAAAGATTTAAGCTGAATTGGCGTTTAAGTAGACTCAAAGAGGACTTCCTCCCCGCTCACTACAATGCACTAGGAATTCAGCGACCCCCGAATTATACATCCTCTGACCGTGTTTACCCTGATCTAGGTGTAGCTAAGCCATTGAATTTACAGGGCATAACCCTTCAGCCTGTAGTCTTTTTCCCTGTATTTTGAAATGGGGCTTGATATAAGATCCTTTTGTCTATACTTAGTGTCAACAACCCATCTTGGGCTTGTGTAATTTAGATGAAGAAGGAGTCAACATGAGTGATCTGAACTCTTACGGCTTCGGGCAGACTGGCTCGATTAGCACCCCTCAAATACGCAACCGCGTACTGCGTAACACCTATGCCCTGTTGGCACTCTCCATGGTTCCTACCGTCATAGGAGCATGGCTTGGAGTTGCTTTTGGCTTGAATCTCATGGCTGGCAGCCCTTTTATGGGCTTCATTGTCTTTATGGCAGTGGCCTTTGGCTTCTTTTGGGCCATTGAGAAAAACAAGGATACCGGCTTAGGCGTTCTGCTGCTTTTAGGCTTCACCTTCTTCATGGGCATCATGATGTCTGGCTTGGTGGGCTACACCCTGAATAGCTACAGCAATGGCGCTTCGTTGATTATGTTGGCTTTTGGAGGCACCGCTACTATTTTTGCTGTGATGGCAACCATTGCCACTGTTAGCAAGAGTGATTTTGCTGGCCTAGGAAAGTGGTTGATGGTGGGGGTATTGCTCTTGATAGTTGCCTCTTTGGCTAATATTTGGTTGCAGTTACCCGCCTTAATGTTGACCGTAATGGTTGTGGCAATTGCGATTTTCTCTGCCTTCATCTTGGTTGATGTACAGCGCATCATCAATGGCGGCGAGACCAACTACATCATGGCTACCTTAGCGATTTACCTTGACGTCTACAACATCTTCACAAATCTACTTGCATTGCTAGGTATTGTTGGCGGTAACCGCGACTGAGCTCTAAGTAGTACCAGTAACTAAGCTTCACCTAAAAGGCGCCTACGGGCGCTTTTTAATTGGCTGCAAACATAGCGATTGCATAAGATAAGGCTAGCAAAATCAAAATGATCATAAAGCTATCTGATGTCTTCATGGCAAGCTCCCGCAGTGAATTTAAGCAATCGCAGCACTAACAAACCGCTTAAGCTCAATCTACCCTTAACTCAGGATCCCGAATAAATATATTGCACTGCAACAACGCATAATGATCTGAATTGGTGCATAAAACCACCTTTAAGGCAGGTCTATCGAAGATTTTGGCGCTCAAAAACTGCCATAGACTCTACGTGGGAGGTGTGAGGGAACATGTTCACGATTCCAGCGCTCTTGAGGGTATAGCCCGCTTGATGACACAGAATCTCAGTATCCCGAGCCAAGGTTTTGGGATTGCATGAGACGTACACAATACATTGGGGCGGTATGTCGCTTTGTTGTTGATGCAACTCAGCCAAGGCCTGACAAATTTCCATGGCACCTTCACGCGGAGGATCCATCAACCAACGATCTGCTTTGCCCCAAGACGCAATGGTTTCTGTGGAGACTTTAAATAAATCACTTTGCATAAAGCTCGCTTTATCGGCAAGCTGATTATGCTCAGCATTTTCTTTGGCTCTAGTGGTCAAACTTTCTAAACCTTCGATGCCTAAGACGCTGCTCGCCCTTCTCGCAAGCGGCAATGTGAAATTACCAATCCCGCAAAATAGATCAAGTACCCGATCAGTGGGCTTAACCTCAAGCAAGCGTATCGCTCTACTCACCAAAGCGCGATTCATCATGTGATTCACCTGTGTGAAATCCGCAGGCTTAAATGGCATCTCGATTTCAAACTCGGGCAAGCGATAACAAAGCTTACCTATTAATGGATAAAACGGCGCAACAGTTTCAATGCCCTTAGGTTGCAACCAAATCCATACTTGATGCTGGTCTGCAAAGTCTCTGAGGAGCTGCTCATCGGCAGTCGTTAAAGGTAGCAGGTTTCGGAAAACCAAAGCAGTGACTGGCTTGGCCTTTTTGGGATCTGCTGAATGAGGCTCCTCAGGTTCACCTACAGCGATTTCTATTTGAGGCATGCGATCCACAATGGATAAGCCCATCACTAATACACGCATCGCCGGGAGTAAATCAGAAACATGCTTAGGCAGGATCTCACAGGCAGTCATGTCTGCGACATAGCCACTCTTACCCTCATGAAAGCCAATAAGAACAGTGCCTTTTTTAATGGAGCGATTGACCGCACTTAAGCGCGCGCGATGGCGATACTCCCAAGCGGGACCCCCCATTGGTCGAAGGATCTCTTCTGGGGCTACCTTGGCGATATGCTTTAAATCATCCTCAAGCACGCGCTGTTTCATGGCTACCTGCGCCCGAATGTCCAAGTGCTGCATAGTACATCCACCGCAGATACCAAAGGCTTCACATTTGGGGTCTGCTCTAAATACAGCAGGCTTGAGAATGTCGAGAACCTTGGCCTTACTAAAACGGGCTTTGTCACGCGTAATAACATATGTCACTAATTCAGTTGGTAATGCACCCTGAATAAACACGACCTTGCCGCTTTGGCCTTGTGCGGCTTCTTCCTCATTGGGCGCTAAGCGAGCAATCCCTTGCGCATCGAGATCAAGGGATTCAACTCGTACCGGATCAGTCACAACGATGTGGACTGGCTTATCTCCTCTACGCATCCGGGGAAAAACCCGATAAATATTCATGCCACTGTTCGCCGTGAGGCTCTTTAGATTCTTTTTCTAAATAGGCTTTGACGAAGGCAATCTCTTCTTTGTATTCTTCGAGAGTAAAGCCGCCGCGCATCAATTGAAAGCGGCAATACATTAAATAGGTATTCACTACATCCGTTTCGCAATAACGGCGGATTTCATCAAGCTTACCGTCTTGATACGCAGGCCAGACTTGACTACCGTCCATCCCCATCTTGCCAGGAAATCCGCACAGCTTTGCCAAGCCATCAAGCGGTGCATTGGCGCGGCCATTAAATTTCGCCAAGAGATCCATCATGTCCAAGTGACGCATGTGATAACGACTGATGTAGTTGTTCCACTTAAATTCACGACTATCGTTTTCTTGGCTCTCACCCATCTCCCAGTAGCGTGGTGCCTGTACATGATTAGCTAAGGCGCGGTAGTGCAGAACAGGCAAATCAAAACCGCTACCATTCCATGAGACTAGTTGAGGGGTGTATTTTTCGATGAGCTCAAAGAAGGTTTGTACCAGCACCTTTTCATCATCTTGAGGGCTGCCCAATGTCCCCACTTTAATTTGAGGAGCGCCCTCTTTAGTCGTCCTGCGAATGACGCATGAAATTGCACAGATACGCTGCAGATAAAGAGGAAGAAAGTCACTGCCAGTTTTCTCAGCACGCTCTGCCATGGCTTTGGCAGCGACTTCGCTATCCGACATCGCATCTGGATAGTCATGAAGACGACGCAATCCCACTACATCCGGAATGGTTTCAATATCAAAGACGAGAACAGTGGCCATCGCGAAATCTAAATACAGGGATTACTGCAAGTATGGTGTTGGATTTACTGGCTTTCCATTTACACGCAACTCGAAGTGAAGCTTGACCGCATTGGTATCGGTATCACCCATTTCCGCAATCTTCTGCCCCTTCTTCACCATATCCCCCTCTTTTACCAAGAGCGTATGATTGTGGGCATAAGCGGTTAAATAGGTATTGTCATGCTTGATGATGACGAGATTGCCATACCCACGCAAACTATTACCTGCGTAAACAACATTGCCACCAGAGGCTGCCGTCACAGAATCACCCAACTTACCAGCAATATCAATGCCTTTGGTTTT
Organism: Burkholderiaceae bacterium; assembly: GCA_947374315.1. Next base: position 24,945 of record CANCBK010000007.1, read on the forward strand.
ATCACTGAAGTCATCGGTGACTTTGCCTTTAGCGGGCCATGACAAACGGATGCCGGGTTCAGCAACCATTTCTTTTGATGTATCCGGTTTGGACGCCTCTAATTTTGGTGTATCTGTTTTTGGTGTATCTAGATTGGGTGTGGTCTTAGGTGTTGGCTTTGTAACAATCTTTGAACTAACAGGAGGTTTAATCAAAATCAAATCGCCCACTTCAATCTGATTGGGGTTGGACATATTGTTCCACTGCGCTACATCACGAGGAGATTGACCGTGATCCAATGCAATGCGAGCCAAGGTATCGCCACGCTTTACACGATAGTAACCAGGAGGCGCAGGCTCGCTACTGCCGCCGCTGCGATCAATCACATTCGCCGGTTTTGCTCGTGGCGTGGTTGAGCAACCTGCAGTGAGGGCCAGGAAAGCTAGCGCTAGGGGCAGGATGAGGAGTTTAGAGATGAGATTGATTGAATTTTTCATACTACCCCTGATTGTAAGGGGACGAAAAAGACCTCGTCCAGAACGGTTCTTTGATAGCGTTGGGAGCTCATGCGCTCCACCATAACCAATTGTTGCTCTTTTTCATTCTTGACAACAGGAGCGACTAAACGACCCCCAATTGCCAATTGATCCAATAAAGCATCTGGAATACCCAAACCTGCTGCCGCCAAGATGATCCCATCAAAAGGGGCCGCTTGCGGTAATCCTAAAATCCCGTCACCATAAATAAGGCGCAGATTTTTAATCCGGAATGGCCGTAATTTTGCTCTAGCCATATCGTGCAATGGCCGAATACGCTCAATAGAGTAAACCTCCTCTGCGAGCAAACTCAGAACCGCTGCTTGATATCCACAACCAGTACCAATTTCCAATACTTTTCCCAGTTGTTGCCTCGGCTTATGCAAAATCTCGATCATGCGCGCTACTACCGACGGCTTAGAGATTGTTTGAGAATGTCCGATAGGTAAAGCAGTATCTTCATATGCCTGCGGATGCATTCCAGCATCCATAAATGCATGGCGCGGCACGGTGGCAATCGCTTCTAATGTTTTGTGATGTTTGACTCCAGCCGCTAAAACTTTAGCCGCCAAAGCCTGCCGATGCCCGGCATTGCGTTCTGCCGCTGGCTTCAACCGCGATCCCAACCATTGACCCGCATTGCGGCTAAACGGGCATGATGAGTTAAATCCAGCTGCATAGGCGTTATAGAGATACAACCGCTATCAATTGCATGAAAGTCAGTTCCTTCGGAGCTGTCTTTCGCATCCCCTGCCGCACCAATCCAGTAAATCAATTCACCACGAGGACTTTTTTGAACAACCACGGGTTGAGAATGATGGCGATTACCAAGACGAGTGATGCGCCAACGGTATAAATCAGCATAAGGTCGGTTTGGAATATTCACATTGAGTAAGGTAGCCGCGCCTTCTGCATGAGCTAACTTAGACGCCAACATTTGCACAACAATATCGTGCGCGGCTTTGGCAGCATCATCAATCCGATTCCAGCCCTTATCGATTTGAGAAAAGGCAATACCTGGAACTCCAAACATCACGCCCTCAACGGCGGCAGCTACAGTACCTGAGTACAGAGTATCTTCACCCATATTCTCACCCTGGTTGATGCCAGAAATGACGAGATCAGGTTTATCTTCCAGAAAGCCAGTCATGGCAATATGTACGCAATCAGTTGGCGTGCCATTAACGAACAGAAAACCATCGCGCTCGCCACCGGCGACGCGATGAATTGATAGCGGCCTAGACAAGGTGAGTGAATTGGAGGCGCCGCTGTGATTTTGCTCTGGAGCAATTACTGTCACGCGACCCAATGGTCGAATGGCATTGACTAAGGCCAAGAGGCCTGGCGCAAGATATCCGTCATCGTTAGATATCAGAATATGAGGGGGTGTAGTCTCCAGCATGGTTAAGCCAATCCAGGCATTTGTTTGCCCTTAGTCCTTAATGAAGCGTAAATAACGGGTAATACCAAAAGGGTTAACACCGTTGTTGTAACCATGCCTCCAACAATCACCAAGGCCAATGGTCGCTGAGCCTCAGAGCCAATAGAATGGGATAGGGCCGCAGGAAGTAAACCCAGTCCAGCAAGCATTGCAGTCATTAACACCGGGCGAACACGCAATGCAGCGCCATCAACCATGGCGTCTTTCATGGCTCCAGGCTCTTTTGAAACAATTTTGTTGATATAAGAAATCAAAATTACACCATCTTGAATAGCAATACCAAACAGCGATAAGAAACCGAAGAGCGCGGAAATACTCAGAGTTTCACCGCCCAAATGCAAGGCAATGATTCCGCCAATGGCGGCAAAGGGAACATTAATGAGCACAATGGTGGCATCGCGAATATTACCCAATGCAGCAACCAGCAATAAGAATATCGCCAGCAAGGTTAATGGAATGATGACCATTAATTTTTGCTGAGCCGCCTTCATCTGGTTAAATTGGCCATCCCATGAAATGGAATAGTTAGGCGGCAGAGCCACGTTCTTCTCAACTAGGTATTTGGCATCCCCAACAGCGCTACCAAGATCCCTGCCTCTAACGCTAAATATTACCGCGATATATCTTCTGCCAGCCTCACGGTAAATAAAGAATGGACCATCAGTTAATTGGACGCTGGCCACCATTGATAGCGGTACTTTTTGACCGCTCGGGGTATCAACGAGCAAATTGGCTACGTCCGGAATATCGTTGCGACTTGCTTCATTCAAACGAACGGCAATCCCAAAAGTTTTCTCATCCTCGAGGAAGTTAGAAACCGGGGCACCGCCGATTGCATTGGCAACCATGGTTTGAATATCACTTACATTAACGCCGTAGCGAGACGCTTTTTCACGATCGATTTGAATATTTAAAGTGGGCTGACCCAACTCCTTCAAAATATTCTCGTCCTCAATGCCGTCTACTTTTTTCAGTTGAGCGACAACTTCGCGCGCTTTTTGATTTAAAACATCCAAATCAGAGCCATAAATCTTGACGGAGTTCTCACCCTTAACGCCTGAAAGCGCTTCATTTACGTTATCTTGGATATATTGGGAGAAACTAAAATTCGCCCCTGGAATCTTGGATAACTCAGCTTGGAGATGCTGCAGTAAAAGCGATTTATTTGTCCCCTTTGGCATCTCGTCAGGAGATTTTAGATAAAGGCCATACTCTTGATTAAAAACACCAGTGGAATCAGTACCGTCATCAGGGCGACCAATTTGTACGGCAACACGCTCAAGCTCGGGTTGCCTTAAGAAAATCTCCCGCAATTGATTAGCCACTTTGATCGAGTAGTCCAAGTCAACGGTATTTGGAAGTGTCACACGCAACCAAATATTATTTTCTTCCAAGGTTGGCAAGAAGGCGGTTCCTAAGCGAGTCGCGCTTAATAGCGTGAGTCCTAGAATAAAAACAGAAACCGCAATGACATGGCGTGGATGATCCATCCACTTGCGCAATAAAGGCCGATATCGATCCAACATCCACGTAATGAACTTGGGAGGCTGGTGATGAAAATTATCGCCAAATACCAATGAAATCGCTGCAGGCAAAAAGGTTAGGCTCAAGATGATCGAGGCAATTAGAGCAAAACCCATAGTGAAGGCCATCGGCTTAAAAATAATTCCCTCTACTCCACCCATTAGAAATAGAGGTGAGTACGCTACGATAATGATGCTAGTCGAATACACCATCGCGCGCTGTACTTCACTAGTCGCCAAAATGATGCTTTGATTAAGGCGCTTTCCACCCTCCTCTAGATGTCGCATGACATTCTCGGTAATGATGACCGCTGCATCTACGATCACACCAAAGTCAATCGCACCCAAGGAAATCAAATTTGCCGGTACATTAAACAAATACATCTGGATAAACGAAAAGCAAAGCGCTAGAGGAATGACTGCAGCGACTACAGCGGCGGCGCGCAAATTACCCAAGAAAAGATAAAGCAGAGCCAGCACCATCGTAATACCAAAGAACATCGTATGCTTCACGGTACCGACGGTAATATCCAACAGGACCTGGCGATCGTAAAACGGTTTTACTTCTATGCCGGGCGGCAAAATATGATTATTGATATTGGAAATCTTGTCGCGGACACGAGCCAATACCTCTGATGCATTTTCTCCGCGACGCAAATACACAATCCCCTCAACTGAATCAGGATTGTCATCAAACTGAAATAGGCCTAAGCGCGGAGCATTGCCAATCTGTACTGTTGCCACATCTCCAATCCGAACCGGCACGCCTTTGTTGACCGTAATAACAACCTGCTTAATATCTTCAATGTTGCGCAACAAGCCAACGCCACGAACAACAAATTGTTGCTCTCCGCTGGGCAGGATGCCGCCGCCAGTATTGTCATTCGCCTTGGATAGCGCATCAATCAATTGTGGAACAGTGACACCCTTCGACTGGAGACTTTCCGGGCTAACGATTACTTGATATTGACGAACCTTGCCACCGAACGAGGATACGTCGGCAACGCCTGGAGTTTGTTTGAGCTCTTTATAAATCTCATAATTTTGAAGGGTTTTTAAGCGAGTGGGTGACGCATAGTCAGAGGTGACTTGATAGCGCAAGATTTCACCGGTGGCATCGGAATCTGGGCTAACGCTTGAACTTACCCCTGGAGGAAAGGCAACATTTCCAAGATTAGTAATAAATATTTGACGTGCCTTGAAGGGGTCAGCGTTGTCATTAAATTTAAGGGTAACAACTGAAAGACCAAAAAGAGAAACTGAGCGGAAAGCCTTTACACCAGGAATGCCTGCCAAGGCATTCTCAACTGGTATGGTAACTTGTTGCTCAACCTCTGTAGTGCTTCGGCCAGGCCACTGAGAAATCGCCTGAATAGTCAGAGGCGCCACACCTGGATAAGGTTGAATTGGCAGCTCTTTGAGACTGAACGCACCTAAAAAAAGCAGTACCCCTGCAGCGATCAGAATAACAATACGCTTTTCTAAAACCCCCCGAATAAATGAGGTAACTAAACTCACTTATTCCTCCAACTTAGCAAAACGGTCATTCAACAAGACCGCTCCATCCGTAAGAACTTGCATTCCCGGATCAAGCCCTTCCGTTACAGCAAATCTTTTTCCATCCAAGTCATAGCCCTGCACTATAAATCGACGAAATGTATCGGGGGAGGTTTTAATAATGGCGTAACGCATCTCACGTATGCGAACAATCGCAGACTGAGGAACAACCACCGCCTCAGCATCACCTATTTTTAATTTAGCGGTGACATACATGTCGGGACGCAAAAAACCATCCGGGTTCTCGACATCACAACGGATCAATAAAGCGTGCGTCTCAGGATCAATGGTGGGAGCAATATAGTTTGCCGTTGCGACAAACTCTTTATCCGGATAAGACTGTGAGCGCAATACCATGACCTGCCCCTTCTGAATCTTGCGGATATCCTGTTCGTAAACATTACCCAAAAACCAAAGTTCTTTTTGGTTGGCCAGGGTAACCAACACATCACCAGCGTTCACTATCGAACCGGGCTCCACAGCACGTTTGACAACAAGGCCTTGCAAGGGCGAGCGCATGATCAGATTTGACTGCGTTCTACCACTCTTCTCCAGCGCCTTAATATCCCCTTCGCCAGCACCAAGATTGCGCATGCGATTTGCGGCGGCTTGCTGAGTAATTTGGGCATCGCCCAATAAATCACTCATCGCCTTATTAGCTTCAAGGACTTTTGCGGTTTTTGATGAAAGTAAATATTCTTGTTGTGCCGAAATAAATTCAGGGCTGTACATTTCTATAATCGGTGAGCCAACAGCCACTTCCGCACCATCAAACGCATATATACGCTCCACTCTTCCAGGAGCGCGAGCGGAAAGTACTTTTGATTTTTCTGCATTAAATGCCAAACGACCAGGCACATTCAGCTCAATAGGAACTGGAACCTTCACTGCGTTCTGGAATATGTAAATGTCAGGATTTAGCTCAACCCCTTGCAGGTGAAGCTCCATTGAGCCCGTTTTTTCAATCTTCAAACTCTTATCGCTTTTTTCCAGCTTCACCGGGCGATTCACATTGAGGAGCAAGCCAATCACAATGCCAAGCATCAAAATAGCAATGCATACAGCAGCCAAACGAATGCGTGAACGTGTCGAGGCTGACAATGCCCAATAGGATGTGCGGATTTGCCCTGCTTTGGCAATCACCATATTGCGAAGATTAACCCAGAGTTGCTCAGACATCTTGAGCGCAATCTTCAAATAAGACAGAATTTTGTCTTTCAACACTGCTCCTTAAAAAGGTTCTTTGCCAGATGAAACCAGCAATACTGCTTGCGCCTGCAGAAGATTGCTCTCCGCTAGCGCCAATTGAACTTCAAGATTGCGCAATTGCGTCTGCGCTGTCAGTAAATCGTTAAATCCCTGACCATTATTCGAGTATTGAGTTAAGCCAACCTTATAAGCCGCATCGGCTTGAGGCACCTGGCGATCTTTTAAGAATTGCGTTTGGTTTTTGGCTTGCTCGTAAGCAGCATATGCAGCATTAACTGCAAGCACTATTTGCTGACGGTTAGAAATATCACCTGCTTCGGCAGCAGCTTGAGAGCGTCGCGCTTGCTCTACCCCGTACTTCTCCTTGGTGAAGAAATAGAGTGGACTAATAATATCCAGCTCGAGCTGATAGAACATCGCACCATTGTTGGCGGAGAATGGGCCACGCGGTGTAAAGGATGAGCCAATTACTTGAAAGTCGGGTAAGTAAGCTTTCTTTGCTAGATCAACGCCCTTGCGGGCAGCATCCAATTGCAAGGCTGAGCTCTTTAACGCAGGATGACTGCTTTCTGCATAGTCTTCCAACTCAATTAACGTGGGTACGCCAGTCATTGCGCGGCGCGCATCCCCTCGCAAAACTAAGCGCTCACGCGAGTGGCGACCAACCAAGGTGTTGATGTTGTTCAGTGCTACCTGCAGCTGACGTTCTACATTGAATTGATCTGCTTGTGCCGCACTTTGTGATACTTGCGCATTGAGGTATTCAACATAAGCGGCAGCATTATTGGAGTAACGCGCTTTAGCTACATTCTTAATCATTTCTAATCGTAGGACGGATTCTTTTAAAACCTGTAACTGCTTTTGCGCAGCCAGTGCGCCGTAATACAAAGTAGATAACTGGGCACCTAATTGCAAGTAAGTCGACTCACTTTGAGCTAGCAAAGCCTCGGCATTGGTATTGGCGATTTCGGACGCCAAACTCTTCTTGCCCGGAAACTGAAACGGTTGTGCGACGGAAATTGCATTATTGCTGCTGATGCCACCACCACCAGGGTTTGAGGCGCTTGGCGCGTTTGCGCCACCGAGCGCAAATGGTGAGTTGGCTGGCATACCAGACCATACCAATCCCACTTGTGGGTTAGCTGGAGCATTAATTTGTGGAACTGTTGCCTTCGCCGATAAATACGACTCACGCAGTGAGGACAGCTGTGGGTTATTTAACTTCAACTCAGTCCATAGCTGACGCAAATCCATTTCCGTGGGGCCCGATGGCGCACTCTTGGTGTAGATCTTGGGAGCATTGCTTGGGGTCGCAGGTGAAAATAAAGCTGCTCCACTTCCGGACTTAGCAGTCTCATTGCTGATCACGGGGGGCGCCGATAAGACATCCTGGGCTTCATGGGTTTGCACTGTGACGCTAGAAGGAGTAGCTAGATTAGATTGTGCAAATACAGAACTAACAAAAAATAGAGTGACAAGTGCAAAGGCAACCCATTTCGTGGGGTTTCCTATAGCAATAACAACTTCGCTCTTTTTTATCTGGCCGTAAATCAAATCGGCTGCCTCTAAATCTGTACTAATGCTGTTTTTTTAGCCCCAGATGCAGTTTTCCCTGCTTTTATAGGGGGTTTGGAAGATTATAGGTGAGAAATCCCAAAAGTCTAATTATTGAGAATTTCTATCCTGTTGATTATAAAGACAATAATTAATGTAGGTTACCCTTAAATGCCTAAAACTCGGCATGAATCCTAAAAGATAGGATATTTACCGGTCCGCGAGCTGAGTTATAGGCTGGATTGTTGACATGCTGAAAGTTCAATCCTGCCAACACATTCTTGATTACAGTGGCGTTGTAGTAAAGCTCACCAATGCGTTCTGGCGCGTAAGAGATGGTTTGGCTTGGGCCTGCATAGTCGCCAATAAAGAAGGAAACGCCTCCTGCTTGGAGGTAAGTGCGGCGATAGCTCGATAAACCGTTTTGCATCATGGAGATGCCAATGCTGTCATGCGGACGCTTCCAGCTATTGCCATTCATGCCCATACCTACCGATACAGAATTGTCTGCCTCAGTAAAGGACATGGTTTCAGTGTGGCCATCAGAAGTAAAGGCACGCGCATAGATACCTAAATCTGTGGTTAAGGCTTGCTCACCATGAATGCCAATACCCGTTTTGATCTGCATATTGTTGCGAACGTTGTCGATCGCTTGCGTACCTTGAGCGCTGTTCTGAATCACATAATTTGTAGCATCCGAGAAGCGCGCCATCACCATCTTATTACGATAGGCCAGAATGCTGACCTTACCCGGAAGATTGGCAATATTGTGTTGGCGCTCAACCTCTACCTGATCGCCGTAGCTATTGAAGACTTGCCAATTGAGATCACGGCCGTTAGGGGTCTTTGGAGCCAGCATACGGGAGGCGCGCATCACCCAGTTATCCAAGTACCACTCGCCTGCCAAACCCCAGCTGTAACCTCTCGCATCGGCCGCGTAGTCATAGGCTAGATAAGTCATATTGCCCCAGTTCATAAACTGCACACGAGGGTCTTTGGCATAGCGACTGTCGTCAAAAATATCGAGCGTGGAGAACTGACCGCCAGTCACTACAACGCGATTACTGCTTACCGTTTGGGTAATTTGATTAGCCTCATTCTCGAGAACAAGGCTATCACCGTCTTGATTAATCGTTTGGCGTACAAAGGCTCGGGCAGAATAAAACTTAGCTTGAGTACCACTCGCCTTGGTGGCTTCTCCATTAGAAAAACCACCCATACCAGTCAGCCCTGAAAATGCCACCCCAGAAACCACTTCAGGATTGAAATAGATATCTGTATTCGGGGCTAGGCGTGCGCCAAAGAACAAGGTTCCAGTCCAGGTGTAGCTCATGGACTTATCACTCGATAAGCTATTCATACCCGAGTAGGAGGATGTGAAATTGTTGTAGCGCTGATTAATATAAGTCGTTTGCCCATGTACATTTACTGGCAAACCGAATAGATCTCCCTCAGTCGGAAGATCCTCAATAGAGGATGCAAAACTCGCAATTTGATCTGCGCCTGATCCTGCCCGCTGGGCGAGCGTAGATGTGCTGAGTACAGCAATAAACAAGCTCAACAGGATGAAATGGGACTTGTGGGTCATTCACAATTTCACAATGGTTAGTGGCGGCAGCCAGAAAACCAGCTGGATGCCACTAAGGCATAGAACAAAACAACTTAGAGGCACGGTGTGAGATTGAAGCTCAATAGCGGTGCAGCCTAAATTATCCCCAAAAAGAGGCAATTTACCTAGGATTTATGTCTATTTAGTGACGATTAGGAGTGAGAATGGCGCTTAGCCAACGGTGCGACGATCCATGAGCGCTCTAGCCAATGTTCCTGCATCCACATACTCTAGCTCCCCACCCACCGGAATGCCCCTGGCAATTCTGGTGACTTTGATGCCTTTGGATTTAAGTACCTCACCAATGTAGTGGGCTGTGGCCTCGCCTTCACTCGTGAAATTCGTTGCGAGGACCACCTCCCTGACCGCCACGCCAGTGTCTGGTGCTTCAATGCGATTTAGCAATCGATCGAAGTGAATTTCATTCGGGCCCATACCATCGAGTGGTGAGATGCGCCCCATCAATACAAAATAGTTGCCTTTGAAACTCAATGTCTGCTCCACCATCACCTGGTCAGCAGGCGTTTCGACAATGCAGAGCAAAGAGGGATCGCGACGATCATCACTACAGGTACTGCAGATCTGGGTTTCTGAGAAAGTGTTGCAACGAGCGCAGTGGCCTACAGTCTCTACCGCTTCACCTAGCGATTGAGCCAGTACTGCTGCGCCATTGCGGTCATGCTGAAGTAAGTAGAACGCCATGCGTTGTGCGGACTTCGGTCCCACCCCAGGCAATACTCGCAATGCCTCGACTAAACGGCCGAGCGCATCCTGGGGGGCTTCATGACGCGCCATTAAAAGGGCAACTTGAAGCCAGGAGGCATGGGCATACCAGCAGTGGCGCCAGACATCACTTGTGAGTTAGCGGCCTCTACTTGCTTGAATGCTTCCGTATAGGCGGTTACTAATAGGTCTTCAAGCATTTCGCGATCATCCATTGCGGCTGGATCGATCTGAACGCGCTTCATATCGTGTTTACCGGAGATGGTGACTTTGACTAATCCGCCAGCGGCTTGGCCAGTAACTTCTAGCGCAGCTAATTGCTCTTGCGCTAGCTTCATCTTCTCTTGCATCTGCTGGGCTTGTTTCATCAAACCAGCAAGGCCACCTTTCATCATCGCTTTATTTCCTTTTACGAATATATTTTATTGATTAAAGAGGTTTAACAGAGCCGCCAACTACCTTGGCTCCGAACTCTTTTTCTAATTGCTGAATAAACGGATCTTGCGCAATCATCTGTTCTGCGTTTTGTCTTTTCTCTTGATGAATCTGAGCGTCAACTTTAGCAACAGTCTTGCCTTCCACTTCACCCTTCTCAATCAATACTTTTACCGACTTACCAAAGTACGCCGTTAATGCATCGGCAAGACGGCCAACGGATGCTTCGGAAGCAAGCTGCGGCATTGGCGTCACAACTGTTGCGCGTACGCCTGCCGGGGTATCTTCCCAGTCTTGCAATTCTGTCTGAAAGGCTAATTGCTGAACCATCCCCTTTACTGGTAACTGGCGCATCAAGGCGTGCCAGTCTGGACGATTAGTACTTGAGGCTGTTGGTACTGGTGCAGCTGCAGCCGGAGGAACTGGGGCGGCAGGCGCTGCGGAAGAAGATGCAGCAGGAGCAGGCCTCACTGGAGCAAAAACTGCGGCAGCCACGGGTCTTGGTGCTGATGCTACTGGTGGCGCTGAATTGCCTACCCTGCTCGGCGCTTCGTTTCCAGGGCGAAAAGCCAACATTCGCAAGAGTGTCATGGCAAAACCTGTTTGCTCATCGGGCGCTAGAGATAAATCGGGGCGGCTGGTAATGCTAATTTGATAGAAGAGCTGCGCCTCTTCTTTTGTAAGCGCGCTAGCCAAGCGACGAATCTCCGCTGCCTCCGGCCAATCTTCCAATACGGACTCAGGAACAATTTGTGCGGCAGCAATTTTCTGAATCAAGCTCGATAGATCGGCAAGGGCCAATGAAAAAGACATACTGCGTTCGCCCATCTCATTGGCAATTGCCAATAATGTTGCGCCATCTTTTGCAATCAAGGAGTCCAGAATGCGAATGAGGTATGCATCATCCAGTGTGCCGAGCATACCGCGCACCGCTTCTTCGGATACCTTGCCAGCAGCATAAGCAATGGCTTGGTCTGTCAGCGATAAGGCATCACGCATAGAGCCTTGTGCTGCTTTTGCTAAGACACGTAATGCATTGGTTTCGCAATCCACTTTTTCAGCGGCTAGGACTTTTTCTAGATGCTCAACGATGAGCGGCACCGGCATTTGCTTGAGATTGAATTGCAAGCAACGGGACAAAATAGTAACGGGTATCTTTTGTGGATCAGTGGTCGCCAGGATAAATTTGACATGCTCCGGAGGCTCTTCTAGGGTTTTGAGCATGGCATTAAAGGCGTGATTGGTGAGCATGTGCACCTCGTCAATCATGTAAACCTTGTAACGCGCATTACTGGGTGCGTAGGCAGCCTTCTCTAAAAGGGCGGCTATATCATCCACCCCGCGATTACTCGCCGCATCCATCTCAATGTAATCGACAAAGCGGCCCGCATCAATTTCGAGGCAAGCCGGGCATTTTCCGCAAGGTTCAGAGGTCATACGCCCTTGGCCATCCTCCCCAGTGCAATTGAGGGCTTTTGCCATAATTCGGGCAATTGTGGTCTTTCCGACCCCGCGAGTGCCGGTAAATAGCCAAGCGTGGTGTAGTCGGCCCTGGTCTAAGGCATGGGTTAAGGCCTTAACCACATGGTCTTGTCCTACCAATTGGGAGAAAGTTTTGGGGCGCCACGAACGGGCTAAAGCCAGTGCTGTCATGTCTGACATTCTAACAAGCTAAAATGGAATTGGATGGGCCTCCCCGCATGGCGGTTTGGATAACCTGGTCAGGTCGGGAACGAAGCAGCCAAACCCAATTCTGTCAGTGCCGGGGGTCGGGCTCATCCACCTTCCCCATGCTGGGTTAAGCCTCATTACGGAGTCTTTAAGGCCCTCAAAATTCCTCGAATTACCTAAATAATCAGTAAAACCAGGATGACTCGGGAATCTATTGCCATTCAAATAAGCCCCACTCCTTATACCTACATTTGATAGCTAGATACATTCCAAATCCCCCGCAGTCAGAAAAATTCAGTAAAGAGATTTGGGGATGCAAAGAACAGGGATTGAGGAATATGTGGCCGCAAGAAACAACGAGTGCATTTATGAGAAATCAATTCGAATAAATCTTCAGGGCACAATATCTATCTACCCAAACCTACCCCCAGAGAAACTCACATGTCTCAAGCCATTATTTTCGACGTTGAAGCAACCGATAAAAAAGATGCCGTCATCATTGAAGCCGCCTCTTTAGATGTCACATCTATTAATCCACTTGCCATTGGTAATCCCTGGGTTCAGCGTTACAACCCCGGTAAGCCGATTAGCTTGGGTGCTCTAGCAACCCACCATATCATGGATGAGGAGTTGCTTAATTGCCCATCCAGCACTTCATTTAGATTGCCTGCTGGCACCCAGTACATTATTGGTCATAGTGTTGATTTCGACTGGGAGGCTATTGGCAGCCCCGAAGTTAAACGTATTTGCACCCTCGCTCTATCTCGTAGCCTTTGGCCTGATTTAGATAGCCATACCCAAAGCGCTCTTCTCTATTACTTTGAGCGTGCCACCGCTAGAGAACAGCTGCGCGATGCGCATAGCGCCTTAGCAGACGTATGGATTTGCTCCAAGATTTTGAGTCAAATCATCGAAAAGCTTAAACCCTCCTCCCTTGATGCCTTATGGGAAATGTCTGAGAAGGCCCGCATTCCGACGATCATGCCTTTCGGCAAACACAAAGGTGAGTTAATTAGTCAAGTGCCACCCGACTACAAGCAATGGATGCTACGACAGGACAACGTTTCTGAGTATTTACGTAAAGCCCTTAGCGCCAAATAAACACCTTTACTAGGGAATAAGGAATCCGTGATTTCCTTATTCCCCTTCCAGGCTTGCTGCTTATTTTTGCTTGTTCTATTTTTTACCTCAGATTTACTACTTTTTCCGCCTACTGATACTTGCGGCTAAATACCGATGTATTGCGGCTCTCGTTACGCTTGGTATTTTTCAAAACTGCGCAGTAAGACAAAACCATGATTACTGCAAGTGAAATGCCATTGAAGTTATTTAATAGGTCCATGTGTTTCTCCTTATTTAATTTTTTATCGTGCTATTGGTAATTCATCCCACTGCGTGGTGTAGTTCGGCGATCTGTTGCCTGATCTCATTTGCCAATCTTGTTTGGTTCCAGCTGCCGCGGTTCTAATAGCCGCATTACCAAATCGACTGTTGATCGAGTCCATCGCCTTCATGAGGCCAGCGGACTTGCCTTTGACCTCCATGTCATCAAATAGGGATTGCTGCATAGTGGGCTTGTCAGCCAAGAGATTGAAGATCACGCCTGCCTTCTTGTACTTAAAGCCTGTTTTATAGATTTGCTTTAGCCCTGCTAACGCAGCAGTAGTCAGAGTTAAGGTGTTATCGCTAGGATTTACCAAAGCAATGGTGATACTTTGATGATGCTGTGGCTCATATTGTTTGTGCGGGTTGGTTTGGACAAAGACGGTAAGCGCGCCCGTGACTGACTTCTGGCCCCTGAGTTTTTCTGCGCCTCGTGCCGCATGCGTGGCAACAGACTCCGCCAACTCTTCCATTAATGTGACTGACTTACCAAAACTACGTGAAGAAATAATTTGCCGTTTAGCTGGCGCCACTTCTTCCAGGTTTAGGCAGGAGACGCCACGCAATTCATAACAAATCCGCTCGATCACGACACCAAATTGTTGACGCATCGCTTGCGGTGAAATTTGCACCAAATCAAATATGCTGTTGATCTTGAGTTCTTTGAGCTTCTTTGCAGTCTTGCCACCAATGCCCCAAACTTCACCCACCGACGTCTCGGCCATCCACTGGTAGAGCGCTTCTGTAGGCATAGAGCTGATGTCACAGACGCCACTAAACTGGGGGTGCTTTTTGGCCAAGTGATTAGCGAGCTTAGCAAGCGTCTTGCTGGAGCCAACGCCTACACATACTGGCAATCCAGTAGCGTCTTTAATCTCTTGTTTGATGATTTGACCTAGGCTAGTGGGGTCGGCGTATTGCTTAAGCACTGTTTCGATTCTGAGAAAACTCTCATCAATGCTGTACACCTCAAGACTGGGCGTGAACCTCTTTAAGATCTCCACTACTCTTCCGCTCATGTCACCATACAAGGTGTAGTTGGAAGAATAGGCTTGGATGCCATGCTTCTTAGCAAGCTCCTGCATCTGAAACCATGGAGTACCCGTCTTAATGCCTAGCGCCTTCACTTCAGCACTACGCGCTACAGCGCAACCATCGTTATTCGACAGCACCACCATCGGCACATCTTCTAGCTTAGGCGAAAATACTCTCTCGCAAGATACATAGAAATTGTTCACATCTACGAGCGCGAAGACCTGATTGGTTTGACCTGCTTGGTTCATACTAATTTACCGTTTCTGCTGCTGGCGTGACTGTACTTGCGCACTACTCCAACAACCACACCCCAGATTTGGAGTTCGCTGTTCTCATTAAAGGTAATAGGCTCGTAGCTAGAATTCTCCGGCTGGAGTTCAGTTTTGCCGCGCAACTGATAAAGGCGCTTGATGGTGTACTCGCCGTCGACTACGGCAACAACGATGTCTTTGTGTTTTGGTTTGAGGGCTTTATCAACCACCACCTTATCGCCGTCATAAATGCCCGCACCCATCATCGAATCACCCTGTACGGTGAACATAAAGGTGGCGGGCTTGTTTTGGACTAAATAATGGTTTAAATCGAGACTTTGCTCGGCATAATCGGCTGCTGGACTCGGAAATCCCGCTGAAATACGGTGACTGAGTAGCTTGAATTCAAAGGCGCCGCTAGCTGCCAAGGCCTGTGGGGCCTGGGTCAGAGTGCTTTCTGAGGAGCTTTGTGGAAGTGCGATAAGTGCCATGGGTTCTAATATACTGTATATCCATACAGTATATCAAGTCCCAGGGCTTATTTTTTCAAAAATGTGGTTTTTGACCGATTTTGGAGGGGTTCGGTAGCCTTGCGAAGCGTTTCCGAGCGCTTTCCTAGTTGATCAGCAGAGGAACCCCGGCCTTAATAGTCTGCACAACGCTGATCTCTTTGATGTTCTTTGGGTCGACTTTTAAGGGGTTTTGATCCAACTCCACCAAATCGGCGAACTTGCCAGCACTAATCGTGCCCTTGCTGCCCTCTTCTTTATATTGATAAGCCGCGTTACTGGTAAATCCTTTGATTGCTAAGTATGGGTCGACTCTTTGCTCTGGGCCTAAAGTTTTACCAGAGAGGGTTTGGCGATTGACAGCGCTCCAGACTGAAAAGAGCACATTAGGACCGGATGATGGGGTGTCATTATGAAGTGCGATTATCACCCCTTTTGTATTAGCGCTATTTAGTGGACTCAAGTTATTGGCCCTCTCCACCCCTAGCGTCTTTTCATATCCATCACCATATAACCAAGTGCCGTTCGGCATCATTACCGCCATGATGTTTTTCTTTTTATAGTCATCCAACTGGTCATCACGCGCAAAAAATGAATGGGCAATGACGGTGCGACGATCTTCTGTAATACCAGTCTCTTTGATGGCTTTATCGATGGCTGACAGAGTCATATCAATACCAGCATCGCCATTGCTATAGCCAAAGTATTGAATATTCTTCTCGTAAGCTAATTTAGTATATTTATCAATCAAGCTCTGTGGGTAATAAGCAAAGCCACGCCAGTCTTTCGAAAAACCTGCAGTATCAAGATATGGTTTTGAGAAATAAGCCAAGCGCAACTGTGGCGCACCATCAGTCGGCACTTGTATGCCGGCAACCTTAAAGCCCCGATTACCCTTGCTGTAAATACCAAATTGGTAATGAGGATTATTTTTCAACAACTCATCGACTACATCAAACGTTGGCAAAGCAATCAGGTCGATCGATATCACACCCCGATCTATTGCCAAGCGCATATTGCGCATATCCATCAATGTCGCTTCATAACTTTGCGCAGTAGTGAAGCCATTAGCGACATAAAGCTTCTCGGCCTTGCGATAAGACTCAAAGGTAAGGTCTTGAGAGTATTTACCCACGGCTTTTGCCACAGCATTGAGATAAGGCATGCCGATTAGCTCACCAGTCAATTGCCCCGTCTTCGGATTGACTGGAATAAAACCGGAGACCGCTTTAGTGCTGGTAGTAATACCTAATTTTTTTAAGCCGGCGCTATTGACCATGCCGGTTAAGGTGGAAATGTTTTCAATTAAGACGGGGGTATCCGGAAAGGCCTGATCTAATTCTGCCAAGCTCATTGCACCATCACTTAATAAAGCTTCAGAATATCCCGTGCCAACGATCCAACCATTAAAGAGCTTTGATTCGTTTCTGAGCTTTTCAATTAATTGCAGCTTAGTCTTTGGAGGGTTTTTGGAAAAATAGGCGAGATTGACGCCAAAAGTGTCTTGAGCAATTAAGGCGAAATGGCCCCAGGTATCAATGAAGCCTGGCAACAAAGTGTGGCCCTTTAAGTCATACATGGTGGCGTTAGTGCCCACCTCTACCAGCGCTTCTTTCATAGACCCCACAAAGGCAATCTTGTCATCCCTGACTAGGACTGCTTCAACATATTGAGGGCTATCACCCTCCATCGTCACAATATCCCCGTTGTAATACAAGGTTGCCGGACCCGCGATGGCGACAGTCGCAATGGAGATCAAAATACTGCTGATAATTTTTGGAATAGTCTTCATACCCTACTTTTTACAGGAAAAACTACTGGAGAATAAAAAACCACCCGAGGGTGGTTGGTTTATTACTAGCAAAAAGCAAAAGCCAGGATGGCTGGGTCATCTAAGAATGCATTGCAGGCATAAATACTGGCTCGGTAGAACCAGACATGCCCCACTTCGACAATTTCCAGCCAGCGATCCATTAACCGAGATAATCCGCTTTACCCAACTCAACACCGTTATGACGCAAGATGCTGTAAGTGGTAGTGACATGGAAATAAAAATTCGGGATGATCCAAGTAAGCAGATATTGCTCGCCCACAAACTCAAAGCTCCACTCTTTAATTGAAAACTGAATCTCTTTTGCTTCTGTGCCATCAATCTGTTCAGGTTTGATGCTATCGATAAACGCAATCGTTTTAGTAATGCGTTCTTTCAATTGAGCAAGCGTGCTTTCAGCATCGTCAAATTTGGGCGCCTCAATGCCAGCCAAACGCGCCAAACCAAACTTCACTTGATCGCAAGCAATTTGCACTTGCTTTGCCAGGGGGAACATATCTGGAAATAAGCGTGCCTCCACCAAGACCTTGCCATCCACCCCTTTTGCAGCCGCATGCTCTTCAGCCTTGGTCAGAATTGCAGTCAGATTGACCAGCATTTTCTTTAACTGGGGAACAGATGCCTGGTACATTGAAATCGTCATAAATGCTTTCTTATATAAATTAAGGGGGATTAGATATCACTCATGAAGTCGCCACCGCTGCCACCATCATCCCATGAGCTGGAGCTACCATCATCCCAAGAGCTGGCATCACGCACGCCAAAGTTAGGATCATCCATTGCGGGACCGCCTACTTGATTGGGATTCATGCCGGGGTTACCACCCTCGTGACCGCCCATCAGATGACTCGCCAATGCTTGTCCAGCATACATACCGGCACCTAAAGCAGCGCCAGTAGCTAAGCTACCCATCAAACCACTACCACCGCCACCCATCCCTGGAGCACCAGGGCCGCCAGGGTAACCAGTGGGATAGCCAGCAGGACCAGGATAACCGGCGTTTGGTGCGTTATAGACTTGCACTGCCTCTGCCTGGCGACGTTTCATCACAATCACAATGCCAACGACCAGGATGGCAATCAAACCCCAAAAGAGTGGACTACTAAACATGGATGCTGGGCTAACAGTCGAACCAGTGGCTGGAACTCCTGCGCCACCAGCCAATTGCATCTGTAGTTTTTTAACGGATTCAGGTTGGGCGAATGGTAGGCCTGGCGCGAGATTTTCCGCTTTAATGAAATGATTGCGCGCGACTTCTAACTTGCCTTCTTTGAGATAGAGCTCAGCGGCAACATAGTGGGCTTTTGCACTATTGGGGTGATTTTGCAAAACCTCTTGCATCATCGCATCGGCTTTAGCTATCTGCCCTGCTTGCACGGCTTGAGCGACTTCGGGTAGCGTTGCTTCAGCAAACGCAGCATTGCTAGTGAACAGTACCGCTGCTGCGAATACGCCAACCAACAGATTCAGTACATTACGAACTTTCATCAGGACTCCTTGTAGGATGTTTCGTACGATTTCCATTATCCCCAGTTTGGGGGGATTGTTACCATTCCCTAGCTATATGAGGATTTTTGGGGGAATTTCAAGAGGGCCAGAGGTTAAAGGCTAGACCACTTCAGTGATTTCACCCTTTGATGAGATTAAATAGGCTTTAGCTAGCTTATCTGGACGAATTCTGGAGAGCTCTTGCTTGTAGTTACTCAACTGCGCCCAGTACTTGTTATGCGCTTCACTGCCCCGCTCTGGAATCGTAAGCTTGTAATCCAGAATGACTAGGTGATCATCAAACTCTACCAGGCGATCCAGGCGGAAACTCCTTCCATCTTGGGTAACAACATCAATCTCATTCCAGGCCTGCACCCACTGATTTTCAGTCAAATACTTTTGGAGATCTTTGGTGTTCAGGACGGTATTGGCTTGATCTAAGGCTTTGCTTGCCAACTCTTGGCTAATACCAAGCCAACGCGCCACTTGATCAGCACTCATGGGTCCTGGACTTATTGCGCCAGTTTGAATGGTCAGATGCTCCAAGAGACGATGGAAGTGCACACCTTCTTCCAGAATGGCCGGATTAATCACTGGTGCAGCACTGCCATTGCACTGAAAAACCTCTAAGCTCACACCACTTTCAATATCTTTGAGCTGTTGCTGATGGCTCGCCTTAGCCGCATCCCAAGAAACTTCAAAATCATCTATTGTGAAATTCATCGGGTTACCTGCCACCTCGCTTCCCAGTCCTTTGCTTTTGGTTTCAGCTTGGTCAAGCTGATCCTCAAGAATAGCGATCTGACCTAGGGTTGCCTTGCCATACCAAGACTTTTCATCCAAACCTACGGGATTAGATTTGCTGGGTGCCTTGGCAACGCCACTAATCCATAAACCCTGCTTTGCTCTAGTCATTGCAACATAGAGCAAGTTCCAGTTCTCATTTTTGCCAATCAGTAATTCACGCTCACGCACTTCACTACGGAGATTAGTTAGGGTATCTGAGGTGTACATTGATAAATGGCTCGGACTCTCATTCTCGGGAGGCCAATCCAATAAGACACCACGATGCTCAGCCTTGCCTTCGGTGTGGTTGGCGTCCAGCATGATCACAAAAGGGGCTTCTAGGCCTTTAGCTCCATGAATGGTCATCAGGCGCACGCGCTTGTTTTTTTCTTCTTCAGATAATTCGTTTTCCTCGTCAAGTTCTGCAAGATTTGCTTCCGCCTCTACATCACCTTCGTCTGGAGTTTCATCATCGTCACCACGACGAATGGTGTTGATCTCCTCAATAAAGCGACCCAAACTAGGATAACGACCGCCATCCTGATTTAGTGCGAGCTCAAGGAAGGCATCTAAGTTTGCCAATACCTGGGCACGGGCAATCTCTTGGGATGCACTAGCGTATTTAATGCGTAGATCACTCTCCTGGTATATGCAATCTAGCAAGTCATGAACTGGCAGGCGCTCTCCCAGCATGCGCCAATGCTCTAAATAACGAGCCACCTGCATCAATCGCGCATCTGGACTGTCGTGCAAAGCATCCCACCAGGAACGATATTGATCCGATGCCATTGCCTTAGCGAGGGTTTGCATTTGACTCTCGGTAAATGCGAAGATCGGACTTCTCAGTACTTGGGCTAATGGCAAATCATGGCGCGGCGTTACCAAGATGGTTAAGAGTGCAATCAGATCATCAATCTCTAGGGTATTGAGCAAACCACCCAAACGTGAACTCTCAAATGCCAAACCTGCCTCACGCAGTGCGCGCTCAAATTGGGGAATATATTTACGACGCTTCACCAATAACAAGA
The DNA here is from genome assembly GCA_947374315.1 of Burkholderiaceae bacterium. The sequence goes on from CANCBK010000007.1 coordinate 45,494, forward strand.
AATCGCCCTCTCTGGCCTTGCGCCAGACTTCTTTGCCATTCTCGTGATCAGCTACGGGACGTGTTTGAATGATGTGCTGAATTAAAGAGCTGATCTGCTGACCTTCAACATAGCGTTGCGTGATGTCGGCAGTTTGACCCGCATCCACAATCGCCTGCTCAAAAGCATTTCCCACCCTTTGACCCAGCTCTTCTGTTTCATGCTTAATCAACGGCAACAGATAAGCCTCGCCTTCATTTGAATAAGCGGTATTACCATCTGCAGGCGCTTTCCATAGGGTATTTTGCGCAGTAAATGGATAAGACTCGGGCAATTGTTCAGAGCTAAATATCTGATTGACCGCAGCATTAATTTGAGGCGCATTACGCCGAGTCGTGTTTTGATTTAAAGAGGCTGCTTGCATCTCCTTGACCAAGAAAGCTTCAGCATCATTAAACAATCTAGGGTCAGCTCGGCGGAATCGGTAAATCGATTGCTTGGGATCGCCCACAATAAAGACGGTAGGTTTAGACTCATCTTGGCCGTACCCTTTTAACCAAGCACGCAGAATTTGCCACTGCAAGGGGTTGGTATCCTGAAACTCATCAACCAAAATGTGTTTGTACTTGGCATCTAGACGAGACTGTAAATAAGCGGCATTAGCAGAATCACTCATTAACTGACTGACGCCAATCTCCAAGTCATCAAAGTCACGTACACGCATGGATTCTTTGGCTGCAGTGACATGATCCATCATTGCGGCACTCATCGCAAACCAAGCCTCATTAAGCGCATAGGCTTCATGCTCTTTTTGCCAATCAATCAATTCCAAGAAAGCAGTTGCCCAGGCTTGCTTGTAACTCACATGTTCTTGTTCGCGATCTGACTCGCCTATATTTTTAAGGTATTTCTTGAGATCACCTGCAACCTTGTCATTGGAGGTGCGATTGGCATTGTCTTGCGTAATGAATACCGACTGCAATGCAAGGGCGATATCCATCACATCGCCACCCGAGGCTTTCAGATCGATGGCCGCCCGAATGATTGGTGCGTAAGCCATTTCTGTAGCACTGCTATTGCTAAAGCATCGGTACAAAAAATCTAAATCCACCTTGACATTAATAGCATTCCAAATGATATTCAGTGGATTGGCAATATTGAGTCTAGGTAAGTCTATTTTGAGTTTTTCAATGGGCGTGATGCCGCGATCCTTGCATGCCTCCGAGAAAAATGTCCAGGCGCCCCTCTGTTTAAAGAGGCCATAGTTACCCATCAGAAACTTTTGAGTCTCGCTTGCGCCAAGCGCTTTTAGCAAAGTGTCGTAGTGGGTCAGAACGCCTACAGGCAAATTACCCCACCAATCATCTAGACACTCTGCCTGCAAACGCTTTGCGTCTTCTCGAAGGCTAAATCCCGGTTGAATACCTGTCGAGATCGGGGCGGCGCCTAATAGCCTGCCAAACCACCCATGGAAAGTATCAATCACAATACCCTGTGGGCTTGCCAGAACGGCGGCATATAACGACTTAGCGGTTGGCAGTAAGGATTGGGCCTCATCAGCACCAAGACCACGCTCTGTCAGACGATCAATGAGCTGCTCATCACTCGACTGAGAAAACTCTTCCAGTAAACGGTAGAGGCGATCACGCATCTCTTGAGCTGCTTTTCTAGTAAAAGTCAGCGCTAGGATTTCTTGCGGCTTTGCTCCCGCCAGGAGAAGGCGTGCCATCCGCGTCACCAATAGCCAAGTCTTACCGCTACCAGCACAAGCGGAGACAATCACAGAGCGATTGGGATCGCATGCAATATCAACCCTGAAGGTTGGATTTTTATTAGAAGAACGGATCTCGCTCACCACATTCCCTTTCTGCAAATGCCCCTTGCCTCGCAATACTGGCAAACACTATCGGGGGCGAAAGCTTTCATGGGCTTGCCAGACCAAAGGGATTGAACATCCTCGGTAATTTGCTCTGAAAATTCCTGCATGAGGTCCGGCATTGCTTCAATAGCGACCGTGCGGACGGCATTACCTTTCTTTACATCGGCTTTGAGTGCAACCCACTCGGCTTCATTAACCTGACGTCCAGGAATTTTATTGCTCTCATTAGAGGCCCTGGCATAGATCAATAACTGTGGGTCATCTAGTACAGCTTCAGCACGCCACTCCACTTTGGTGAGACTCTGATTCTTATAGTCAATCACGGATGCCGACTTGGGGTTATGGATGCTGATATCAAAACGGTCTGCATACCCCTCAATGCGAATATAACGCTCGCAACCATCAAGGTCGGTGAATGGTAAATCAAAGCCAACTTTGACCTCAGCATCGTAAAATTCCCAGCCCTGAGCTTCCCTATTTAATTGCCATTGAATAAAGCTAGGGATTTGTTTTTGCCAATCTCTTAATACACCGAGAACCCTGGCATCGCCCTCAATTAATCGCTTAAAGACTTGTTCAGAGATCTGCGTTAACTGTTGACGCAGCCAAACATATCGAGTTTCAATATCAGATGGAATTGAAGATTCCTGCTTGTGCGCGTCACTCTTCATGACATGATAAAAATTGCGCAAGATCTTATGCAAAGTTTGACCAGCTAAAGAAGCATCAAATCCCTCCTCGAATCCTTTGAGCTTGCGTAAACCCAAAAGGCTGCGTACGTAGTATCGATAGGGGCATTCGCGCAATGCCTTATAAGCACTAGGACTCATCGAAACTGGCATTGGTAATCCCACATCCAACCTGGCTACCGCCATATGTGATGGCAAAGCAAAAGTGCTGCGAGGTGAAAATAGTGCGCTTGCGTTACGAGCTTGCCAATGAGGCAAAGCGATTTGCAATCGCTGGATCCAGGCGGATGGTCTGAGTGGTTCACCACTCTTACTCTTACTTTGCCACAAAAAATCTACACTTGAAAATGAAATTAATAATTGCGATAAATCCCTGGCTTGCTGAATAAACTGTGCCTCAACGCTAGAGCCACCTAACAGGCGATTTAATGCATCCGAAAAAAACAATGGAGGCTCAGAAAATGCGGGGAGTTGCCGTTCGTCACAACCGACCATCACAACAGATTCAAATGAACGGAAACGCGTGGAGCTGAGCGGCAGGATGCTGAGAGTTGCCGAAGCAGCAATACCCACCTCCTCATAGGAGGACTCCTCAATGACCGTTTTTAATAGGCTGAGCCACTCATTTAAACGCATAGAGATTTGCCGATGCTCTGCGTCAAAATCAAAAGTTTCCAGCAGCGCAAGCAACTGTTTGCCAGCAGGGTCCTTTTCTAAACCCTGCTCCATTCCCATCAGAACAAGATCATCCATTAGATATTGATGCGCAACAGCGCAGTTCATCCTGATTCCGCGCCAACGGTTTAAGCGCCCACGAATCGATTGCAATAGCTCTAGAAGTAATGGGTTGGGTGCAGCGGAGCCATGGGCAACCGATCCCTCGATAGCCATATGAAAAGTTTCCCAACCCGCTTTAGCTTGGCTAGCCATCAAAACATCTTCTAGCTGTGCAAGCAGACCAATTAAGGAATCTTTCTCACGAATACCAGTGGAGCGAAGACACTTCGCAAGATCTAAAAATGGGTTTTGCAAAAACTCCAATAAGTCTATCGCGCTAGGGCCATCAGGGGGTGCGCGCAACAATTCCAACCAACTATTGAGCGCAGCTGCCGCCCTGGTAGTGGAGAGCTTCCAGCCAGTTTCATCCTGTATTTTCAATGATGGTCCAAGGCGGGAAAGTAAGGCACGCGTCCTTCTAGCAACAAGGCGATCTTGAGCTACTAAAGCAATGTTTGTTTTGCCCGCAATCAGTTGTTGCTCAATCGTTTTTGCTGTTGCCCAGGCGAGCTCCTCAAATCGCCTTGCGGCAACCAGGTGCCAGTTATTTGGATTTGCATTGTCGATGTTGTTTTGCAACGCTTGTTGCTTTTTTTCTTCTGAAAGTTCGGGGCTGAGCGCCTCACTCCAGAGCGCGACTGATTCCCAGTCCATCGTAACTTCAATAGCTGGAACATACTGCGCATAATCCGCGAGATACCCTTGAATGAGTTGCTTATCAACAGGCGTTGGGTCTGCCGTCTCAACCCAAATGAGGGGCCTTGAAGTTACTCTCATCCGGCCTTCTTCGGAGGTTTTCTTTGCGACCTCAAGATGCGCCGCCATTGCGAATTGCTTTCTAAAGGCGGGATCACTGGCGCTAGTGATATATCTCCAGAATGTGAGAAGTACTTGAGCCTCTTGATCCACCACTTTTCTTGCTAGCAATGGATATGCTTGCGCAATAGCTCGATCCAAAAATGGCTCGAGGACCTGAATCCAACCTTCGTTCTTAATACCTTCTGAGCTCTCGATAAGCTTGTGCAACTCCTGCTGAAAACTGGGTGCAATGGAATTAGACAAGGTATCGCAGGCTGCAATAATGGCCTGAGCTAGGCCCCAAGAGCCTGCTTCAGTTTCTGCTTTAAACCACGCTTGCAACTCTTTGTGCTTACGCAGTGTGGCGTATACCGACAACCAACGTTCAAGCTCAGTTTGCCTCGCAGGAAACTTCCATGCACCTGGCGCCGCTTCTAACCAATCATTAAAGCTAATGACTTGAGGCAGAAAGGCAATGTGATGGGGAAGATTGGCTGGGCGATGCTTTTCCAGAGCCAATCTCACCCCCATCAATGGGCCGGCGGTACTCAACACCACTAACGGGCGCTGATTCGTTTGCACTGCACAACTCCAAATACCCTCTGCAAGCACCTTCAACGCACCAGCATTGGGCGCAATCGTCCATGCATATGGATGCTTTTGATCAGAAATGATTGGAAATGGGCGAGGCATTGAGAATGGTTTGGCGTCTAGTTTGAGGGCGGTTTGAGAGATTTAGGCAGAAAGTTTGGGTTATTGCTAATATAAGCGCTGTAAGGTTATAACTAAATAAGATCAAATAAGGAATTTTCATGAGTGCCGGCATCAAATATGTAACTGACGCTTCTTTCGAGCAAGACGTTCTCAAGTCCGATAAACCCGTACTGCTTGACTTCTGGGCTGAGTGGTGTGGTCCTTGCAAGATGATCGGCCCTATCCTGGAAGAGCTTGCTGGCGAGTACGGCGACAAGATCCAAATTGCAAAAATGAATGTGGATGAGAATCAAGGCGTTCCTGCCCAGTTCAATATTCGTGGCATTCCAACGCTAATCCTCTTTAAGAATGGTACTGTAGCTGCTCAAAAAGTAGGCGCTTTGGCCAAATCCCAGTTGACTGCATTTATTGATAGTCATCTGTAAATAGTCCTTGATCACAGGTTCACTGGGTGAGCCTGTGGTTTTTAGCTGTTTTTAGTGTAGTATCTACTTCATCAGCATTTCAACGCACCT
>CANCBK010000008.1 GCA_947374315.1 Burkholderiaceae bacterium
TACGCCTTAGCGCAAATCGATGAAATGCGACGTTTGGTGGTGAGCAAGTTTTCAGAAGCCGCCTCTATTGGGATTCAATCCATTTCAGTGGATTTGCTCAAGAAAAAAACCCATGCGGATGCCTTAGCTTTTATTGCCGCCCATGAAGATAAGACCTAGAAACGCTATTTGTAAGCTAAAGATAGATCGATAAGAGGCGTTATCAAGATCTACCCGTACTACCAAACCCATCAGCTCCGCGGCTACTCTCCGTGAACTCTTCAACTACCTTGAGTTCTACTTGTTGAACGGGCATCACCACTAATTGAGCCAAGCGCTCCATTGGCTCGAGCTTGAATGCTGTGGATCCGCGATTCCAAGTGCTCACCATCAATTGGCCTTGATAGTCGGAATCGATTAAGCCTACTAAGTTACCTAGAACAATCCCGTGCTTATGACCAAGGCCAGAGCGCGGCAGAATAAATGCCGCATAACGTGGGTCTTCTACGTAGATTGCCAAGCCTGTTGGGACCAGCACTGTTTGTCCTGGTGCAATTTCAATTGCATCGTCAATGCAGGCGCGCAGATCGAGACCAGCACTGCCAGGCGTTCCATATGCAGGTAGCTGATCGCGCATGCGCTCATCGAGAATTTTGACTTGGAGTTGTTGCATGGAATGTCCTAAAACAAAATATAAATGTAAGGGTTAAATCTTCTTGGCGACCAATTGAATGAGTTGACGTGCAAGCTGAAGTTTTTCAGCCTTCGCAACTTTCTTGCTGCCATTCTCATCAATGATGAGCAATTGGTTGAGATCGCTACCAAAGGTGTCCGGTCCAATATTGCCGACCACCATCGGAATGCCTTTACGCTTGCGCTTCTCTTCAGCATGCTTTGCTAGGTCGGTAGATTCGGCTGCAAAGCCCACGCAGTAAGGGTGTGGCTTACCACCCTTGATCTTCACGGTCTTGGCAACATCCGCCAGAATGTCAGGATTGGCAATGAATTCTAGGTTTGGCGCTTGCTTACCTTGACGCTTTATCTTTTCTTTTGCCGGCTTAGCAATACCCCAGTCAGCAACTGCGGCAACCGCAAAAAAGATATCACAATCAGCGGATTGCATGGTGATGGTATGCATCTCTTTGGCGCTGACCACATTGGTGCGGGCAATTTTTCCCGTTGCAAGCATTGGTGTAGCTAGGTCACAAGGGCCTGCAACCAAGTGAACTTCTGCACCAGCCTCTAACGCTGCACGTGCGATCGCAAAACCCATCTTGCCTGAGCTACGGTTGGTGATGCCGCGTACAGGATCAATTGCTTCAAAGGTGGGGCCTGCCGTAATGAGTACGCGTTTCCCTGCCAATGGTTTTTTCTGGAAGAAGGCAATGAGTTGTTCGGTAATCTCAGCGGGCTCGAGCATGCGACCAAAACCCACTTCGCCACAAGCCTGAAAACCCCTGGCTGGTCCGAGTAAGGCAATATTGTCTTGAGTCAGTCGCTGCACACTTCTTTGTGTGGCTGCATGCTCCCACATCTGTTTATTCATGGCGGGAGCAAGGAGGAGTGGACAGTCTCTTGCTAGACAAAGCGTCGTCAGTAAATCATCTGCTAAACCTAAGGAAAGCTTTGCCATGAGGTCTGCGCTCGCAGGCGCAATCAGAATGGCATCTGCCGATCTAGAGAGCTCAATGTGCGCCATATTGTTAGCAATGCTGCTATCCCATTGACTGGTATAGACCGGATTGCCAGTCAGTGCTTGCATCGTGACTGGTGTTACAAACTGCTGAGCAGCCTCAGTCATTACCACTTGAACGCTAGCACCTTCTTGTATCAGTTGGCGTGCTAACTCCGCAGACTTGTAGGCCGCTATCCCGCCGGAGATACCTAGAACGATTTTCTTATTTAAAAGTGATTGCATGGCGCCAGCTTAAAGGGGTTGAGACGATTTGCCAAATGACTTGCGTAGCTCACCCAAAATAATGAGGGCTGCACCAATGCAAATAGCGCTATCGGCAATATTGAAGGCGGGCCAATGCCAATGAGCGTAATGCACGTCAATGAAATCGACTACTGCACCGTACATGATCCGATCCAGGACATTGCCTAGCGCACCACCCAGAATGAAGCTCAGTGCCCAGCACAGCATCTTGTCACCTTGGCTCTTACGCAACAACCAAAGAATGTAAGCGGATGCGGCTAAGCCGAGGACTGTAAAGAACCAGCGTTGCCAACCAGAGCCCTGGGCCAAGAATGAAAATGCCGCTCCTGGGTTAAAAATCAAAAGCCAGTTCAGAAAAGGCAACACCGGTTCGGGCACGCCAAGCTGAAGATTGCTGAGGGCTGACCATTTGCTCAGTTGGTCTAGCAGAAGCGTGACGATGGCAATCGCTAGGCAACGGAGAAATGATAAGTTCATGGAGGACTCTTTTTATTGGGCTATCGGACTGGCTTACTTACGCAAACAGGCGAGCTTCACCATTTCCAAAAATGCTACTAATGCAGCGCCCGCATAACTCTGAATGTTCAGTATGGCTACCGACATCTGCAGTGTGATGCCAGCAACGACCACATTTCTTGTACTGACTGCCGCGTACCAGAACCTCTAATCCTTCATTACTGAGTTCTAGGTTGGCGCTAGAGGTAATGGTGACAAAGCGTAGATCATCCTCTAATGAATGGAGTATTGCAAAATCCACATCACCCAATTTGATGGTCAGTTCAGCTTGTAGGGATGAGCCCACATTGCCAGCTTCGCGTTCAATCTCAATCGCCTTGGTAACTTCAGAGCGAATCTCTCGAATGCGGTTCCACTTGGCGAGCAACTCAGTCGCCTGAGTGATTTCCGGAAAAGCGCCAAACTCTTCCATGAAGATGGATTCGCTTGGTTTCTCACCGGCACCATGCGGAAATGACAGCCACGCCTCTTCTGCGGTAAATGAGAGGAAGGGCGAGAGCCATTTGAGTAAATTACGCGTGATGTGAAAGAGTGCGTTCTGTGCCGCTCGACGCTCTTTGGAGTTCGGGGCGCTGGTATAAAGACGGTCTTTCAGAATGTCTAAATAGAAGCCACCTAAATCCTCTGAACAGAAGGTCAGCATGCGCGCTACGGCAGGCTGGAATTCATAAGCTTGGTAATGCGCTTCGATCTCGCCTTGCAGTTGATTAGCAAGGGTGACAGCATAGCGATCAATCTCCAACCATTCGCTGGCAGGCAAGGCATGTTTGCTTGGGTCAAAGTCAGACAAGTTTGCCAATAAGAAGCGCAAGGTATTGCGAATACGACGATAGCTTTCTACAACCCGTTTCAGAATCTCATCGGAGATCGTCATTTCACCCGAGTAGTCGGTAGAGGCTACCCAGAGGCGAATGATTTCTGCGCCTAGCTTATCGGCAACCTGCTGAGGGGCAATGACATTACCCACAGATTTACTCATCTTGCGACCTTGACCATCTACGGTAAAGCCGTGCGTGAGAAGTGCTTTGTAAGGCGGTTTTCCATCAAGCATAGCGCCGGTCAATAAGGAAGAGTGGAACCAGCCGCGATGCTGGTCTGAACCCTCAAGATACAAGTCTGCTAAACGGCCATCCGCATTCTCTGCTTCTGGGCGATAGAGCTCATTGCGATGTGATCCACGGATGACATGCCAATGGGTTGTGCCAGAATCAAACCAGACATCTAAGGTATCGCGATTCTTTTCGTATTGGGCGGCTTCTTCACCAAGTAAGTCAGCTATTTCTAATTTTTGCCAAGCCTCAATACCTTCTTTTTCAACTCGCTTGGCAATCTCCTCTAAGAACTCCACTGTGCGCGGATGTGGCTCACCACTTTCTTTGTGAACAAAGAAGGCCATTGGGACGCCCCATTGGCGTTGACGTGACAAAGTCCAATCTGGGCGGTTCGCAATCATGCTGCTTAAACGTTGCTTGCCCCATGCTGGGAAGAACTCGGTGTTCTCAATCCCTGCAATCGCAGTTTCTCGTAAGCTAGCGCTGCCATCAGAGGGCTTCTTGTCCATGCTCGCAAACCACTGTGAGGTGGCGCGATAAATGATTGGGGACTTGTGACGCCAGCAATGCATGTATGAGTGCGTGTATGTCTTGTCTCGCAACAGACTTCCCGCTTCGCGCATCGCTTCTACAATTTTGGGATTCGCTTTCCAGATATATTCATTTGCGAATAATGGCAGCCAGGAGGCATACACGCCATTCCCCATGACTGGGTTCAAGATATCTTTATCAGCCAGCTTGTTTGCCTTGCAGGACTTAAAGTCTTCCTCGCCATACGCTGGTGCAGAGTGCACTACACCTGTACCTGTGTCTAGCGTGACATATTCAGCGGGGTAGATTGGTGAAAGGCGTTTGTAGCCCTCATGCAACGGGGCAAGGGGATGCCAGAAGGAAATATTCGCTAATTGATCACCCAAACAAGTGCCAATCACATGACCTTCAAGGCCGTAGTCTTCTAAGCAAGTCTCAACACGGTCCTTTGCCAGAATCAATAACTTATCACCAACATCTACCAAGGCGTAAGTCAGCTCTGGATGTACATTCATTGCCTGATTCGCGGGAATGGTCCAAGGGGTTGTCGTCCAAATCACAATCTGGCCAGGCTTATTTGGAATCTCAGGCAGTCCAAATGCCTTAGCGAGCTGAGGACGTTGGGCATTATCAAATGCAAAGCCAACATCTACCGTTGGGTCGGTTTTATCTTGGTATTCCACTTCAGCCTCAGCAAGTGCTGAGCCGCAATCAAAACACCAGTTCACTGGCTTTAGACCACGGAATACATAGCCCTTTTCCCAGATCTTGCCGAGCGCACGAATTTCATCGGCCTCATTGCGAAAGTTCATAGTGAGGTAGGGGTTATTCCAATCGCCTAAAACGCCTAAGCGCTCAAAATCGACCTTTTGCTTGTCTATCTGCACTTGGGCATAGGCGCGAGCTTTGGCTTGCACTTCAGCAGTCGGTAAATTTTTGCCAAACTGCTTTTCAATCTGAATTTCAATCGGCATGCCGTGGCAATCCCAGCCAGGAACATATACAGAGTCAAAGCCCATCAACCAGCGGGATTTCACAATCATGTCTTTTAGGATTTTGTTTACCGCATGACCAATATGAATATCGCCGTTTGCATAAGGCGGCCCATCATGCAAAATAAATTTTGGTTGATGGGCGTGCGCTGCACGAATCTTTTCATAGAGTTTGTTTTTCTGCCATTGCGCAACCCATTGAGGTTCACGTTTAGGTAGATCTCCTCGCATCGGAAACGAGGTCTCTAGAAGATTGACGGGATAAGAGTTTTTTTCAGACATAAGCTTTTTTCTGGAAGTAATTTCTGGCATGCGTTGCATCAGATGCAATCGCTTTGGTAAGGGCGTCGAGGTCCGAGTACTTCGCCTCGTCACGAATTTTTTCTAAGAGTTCTACGGTAATTATTTTTCCATAGACATCGGCGTTGTAATCAAAGATATGAGTCTCAAGTAATACACGACCTTCATCTTCAACGGTAGGTCTAACACCAAGACTAGCTACCGCTGGCAATGGCTTATCACCTAGGCCTAGCACTTGTGCGATAAAGATACCTGAGCAGGCTGGCTTGCGGTGGTGTAGATGATTGGCCACTGCTAAGTTCAATGTTGGGAAGCCTAGAGTGCGCCCTAATTTTTGCCCATGAATGACATGACCAGAAATCCCATAATGGCGACCCAATAATGTATTGGCTTGGTCCATGTTGCCGTTAGCTAATGCATTGCGCAATGCTGAACTGGAGATGCGCTCACCATCTTCAAGAACGGTATGGATACTAGAAACTTCAAAGCCATATTTTTCACCAGCCGCTTTAAGGCTTGCAAAGTTGCCGGCACGTTTAGCGCCATAGCAAAAATCATCCCCGATCAAAATCCACTTGGCGTGAAGTTGCTTGACGATGATTTCAGAAACAAATTCTTCTGGAGTGAGGCGAGCGAATGCGGTATTGAAATGTTCTACGACAACTCGGTCAATCCCGATCTCCGCAAATGCCGCTAACTTGTCGCGTAAATTCAAAATACGTGGAGGTGCCTGTTCCGGTGAAAAGAATTCCTTAGGATGGGGCTCGAAGGTCATGACGCAACTCACTAGGCCACGTTCTTGCGCTCCATCCTTCAGTTGTTTGAGCAGGGCGCGATGACCCCTGTGCACGCCATCGAAATTACCAATGGTTAAGGCACAAGCGGGTCCTGCAGAAAACTGGGTGGGGCCACGGAATACGTTCACTAAATCGCTTTCAGGGTAGCCATCAATTATATTGTGGGCATGCCTTCAATCGTCACCTTAATATCAGGCCGCGGATCTAATTTCGAGGCCATCGTCAAAACTGCCCAAAAAGAGCAATGGCCGGTCCAATTTGCTGGGGTCATTGCGAACCATTCAGCGGCTAAGGGCCTTGATTTTGCTCGCTCTCAGGGGATTCCAGCCTTTGCTATCGAACATCGAGAGCACCCTACGCGGGAATCCTTTGATGCCGCATTAATCGAGAAAATTGATGCCTTGGGGGCGGATTTAGTGGTTTTAGCGGGTTTTATGAGAATTCTGACCCCAGGCTTTATTCGTCATTTTGAGGGCCGTCTGATTAATATTCACCCTGCTTTACTGCCAGCATTCCCTGGTTTGCATACTCATGAGCGTGCTTTAGAGGCCGGAGTCACCGAACATGGAGCTACCGTCCATTTCGTCACTGAGGGGGTTGATGAGGGCCCCATCATCTGCCAAGCCTCGGTTCCAGTACTTCCCGGGGATGATGTAGATGCCCTGTCAGCCCGTGTTTTAGCGGCTGAGCATCAGATTTACCCGCGAGCCGTAAAATGGTTCCTCGATGGACGATTGCGAATAGACGGTAATCGAGTTCACGTTCAACCACCGGAGTCGCAATTAATAAAATTATGAGTAAAGAACGTTCATCCCGCGGGGCCGGCACTGGCTCAAGATCTGGCACCGGATCTAGATCAGGATCGGGGTCTCGATTGGCCCCCCAAAAAACTTACGCTGCTAAATCGAAAGATCCATTGCGTCGCCCAGAGCGTCGTAATGCGAGTGGCAACATCATTGCGCCCGAAGGTCAGAAAAACTTTTCCAATGCAAAAGCATTGCCACAGCATGCGATTCATTTAGAGCGATTGTTGCCTGAGTTGCTGAACTTTGAGCAACCAGCAGATCGCGTCGTTAGTCGATATTTCCGTTCCGAGCCACAGCTGGGAAATCGTGATCGCGCATTAATCGCCGAGAGTGCTTTTGCAATCTTGCGTCGTAAAAATGAGTTCTCCCAGTTTGCTTCTAGCGGTGAAGGCTCACAGGCTAGACGCTTAGCCCTATTGGGTTTGATGGCCGCTCTGTCTGAAGGTGGTTTGGGCTCCGCTAACCGTGCTGAGAGTGCTATTGCTGATTTGGCGCATGTCTTAAAGGCCGGTGAGTATGAATGGTTGCAACGTTTTGCCACCGTTGATCCGGCCGCACTCAATCCATTAGTACGCAACAATTTACCTGAATGGCTTTGGGATGCTTTTGGAAAATATCCTGGCGAAGAAACTCGTGAAGAATTGGCTAAAACATTAATGCATCCAGCCTTATTGGATTTGCGTGCCAACACCATGAAAACTACCCGTGAGCAATTGCTTGTGGAGATGAATGCGCTTGGCGGTCGTTATCAAGCCATCCCAACACCTTATTCGCCAGATGGTGTGCGCATTATGGGTAAACCTGCTTTACAAAATACGGTTGGCTTCAAGGCGGGGATGTTTGAGGTTCAAGACGAGGGCAGTCAACTCTTGACCTATCTACTCGCTCCCAAACGCGGCGAGATGGTTGTTGACTTCTGTGCTGGCGCTGGCGGCAAGACATTGGCGATTGGGGCGCTCATGCGCTCTACAGGGCGCTTGTATGCCCTAGATACATCAGAGCGTCGATTGGCTAATTTAAAGCCAAGACAAGCCCGTAGCGGCCTGTCTAATGTCCATCCCGTGTGGATTGACAGCGAGAATGATGCCAAGATCAAGCGTTTGGCAGGCAAGATTGATCGTGTTTTAGTTGATGCCCCTTGTAGTGGAATGGGAACTTTGCGCCGTAATCCTGATTTGAAATGGCGTCAGACGCCGGAAGGTGTTCTGGAGCTGAATCAAAAGCAGATGAATATCTTGGCATCAGCCAGCCGCTTATTAAAACCAGGTGGCCGCTTGGTTTATGGCACTTGCAGCCTGTTGCCCCAAGAAAATCAACAGATTGCAGAAGATTTTTTGGCAAAACACCCCAATTTTGAGGCTGTTCCTGCCGCTGAAGTTCTTAAGCCACTGTTTCCAAAGGATAAAATGCCTATTGGCTGTAGTCCTGATAATCCATGGTGGCAGTTATGGCCCCATATTCATGGGACTGACGGCTTCTTTGGCGCTGTATTCCAAAAGAAAGCTGCTACTCCAGTAGTAAGCGCTGATAAAGATGAGGAAAAGACGGCAATTGTCAAAAGCAAGAAGGCTGTTAAAGAACTAAAATAGGGTTTTAGATCTTTCTAGGGATACCCCTTTTGAATACGGCTTCAGGTTTTGATTTATTTCTTAATTGGCTTTCTCACGGCTACCTAAGCTGGTCTTGGTGGCAAATCGTGGTTTTTACTTTGGTGGTAACCCACATCACGATTGCTGGCGTCACCATTTTCTTGCACCGTTGCCAGGCGCACCGCGCTTTGGATCTTCATCCCATCATGTCGCATTTCTTCCGGTTTTGGCTTTGGCTAACTACTGGCATGGTGACTAAAGAGTGGGCGGCCATTCATCGCAAACATCACGCCAAGTGCGAAACCGTCGATGATCCGCATAGCCCACAGGTTCTGGGCATTAATACCGTTCTTTCTCGCGGTGCCGAGCTGTATAAAAAAGAGTCATACAACCAAGAGACTTTAGAGAAGTTTGGTCATGGCACGCCAGATGACTGGCTGGAGCGCAACCTCTATTCCAAATATTCTTGGCAGGGCGTTGCCTTGATGCTCATCATCGATGTGTTCTTGTTTGGCGCCATTGGTTTGACAGTGTGGGCGGTGCAGATGTTGTGGATACCAATTACCGCCGCTGGAATCATTAATGGCATCGGCCACTATTGGGGCTATCGCAATTACGATTGTGAAGATGCTTCCACCAATATTTTCCCTTGGGGTATTTTGATTGGCGGTGAAGAGCTACACAACAACCATCACACCTTTGCTACGAGCGCCAAACTCTCCAATAAATGGTATGAGTTTGATATTGGTTGGATGTACATTCAGATGATGAGTGCAGTAGGCTTGGCAAAAGTGAAAAAGACTCAGCCTAAGCCTGTGCTGAGTGATTTGCGTCCCGCAGATCAAGGCACGCTTGAAGCCATCATCGCTAATCGTTATGAAATCATGGCTCGCTATAGCAAAACGCTACGCCGCTTTTTTAATAATGAGGTTCAGCACATGCAAGTGTTGGCAGCCCATCTAAAAGATGCGCGCGCTTGGTTGGGCAAGGATGAGATGCATTTAACTGCCAATGAGAAAGTCAAACTAGAAGAGCTCATGGCAACCAATGTTCAATTGCGTAAGATGATTGAAATGCGCCGTGATTTACAGGCCATTTGGAGTCGCTCTAATGCCACTGGCGACCAATTGGTGTCGCAGTTGCATTCATGGTGTCAGCGCGCAGAAGACAGTGGTCTGACGAGCTTGCGCGAATTCTCCTTAAGGTTGCGTCGTTACGCTTAAGTGAGTGCTTGATTTAGGTCTTCGTGAAAGTGAAGACAATAAAAAACCCGCTGATATAGCGGGTTTTTTATTTGCTGTAAATAATTATCAGTGCGATAAATTATTTCAGCTTTGTTTCTTTATAAGCAACGTGCTTGCGAATGGTTGGATCGAATTTCATGATCTCCATTTTCTCAGGCTTTGTACGCTTGTTTTTTGAAGTGGTATAGAAGTGACCAGTACCAGCTGATGACTCTAATTTGATTTTTTCTCTGCCGCCTTTAGCCATTTGATGCGCTCCTTAAATTTCGCCACGTGCACGGAGATCAGACAACACAGCATCGATGCCGTTTTTGTCGATAACGCGCAAACCAGCATTGGTTAAGCGCAAGCTAATCCAACGGTTTTCAGATTCAACCCAGAAACGACGATTTTGCAAATTCGGCAAAAAGCGACGCTTCGTTTTATTGTTTGCATGGGAAACATTGTTGCCAACCATCGGCTTCTTCCCAGTGACTTGGCAAACTTTTGCCATGACATAACTCCATTAATTGCGAAAAGAAAAGATTGTATCAGTCTCTGCCTACTTTGATCTACCCCTAATTGGCTTTAGTTGTCAGGATTGACTTGCAAGGGCGGCATGAAGGGGGAAAAATCCCCGATAAGTTAGTGATTACTCATATTTTTAGTCATTTTTTATAAGGCCCGCATCGGAAAATGAGAAAAATCCACTGCCACTCACAATACAGTGATCTAAAAGTGGAATATCAACCAATTGCAGGGCTTTGGAGAGCATTCTGGTTAATTCTTGATCGGCATCGCTGGGCAGTGGACTGCCGCTGGGGTGGTTATGGGCGACGATCAGGGCGCTAGCATTTCTGGCGAGCGCCTCCTTGAGGACTTCTCGGGGGTAGACCGCCGTGTGGGTGAGAGAGCCCCTAAAGAGCTCCTGGCACTCGATTAAGTGCAAGCGGGAGTCCAAGTATAGGCAGAGGAAGACTTCGTGCGGTAGGCGCCCGAATTTGGCTTGTAAGAACTCCCTGACATAGCCCGGGGAGGAAAAAATGGAATCTTGCGACAAGCTTTCCTCAAGACTGCGCTTTACAAGCTCATGGGCAGCTTGAATTTGGGACCATTTTGAAATGCCCATGCCGTGAATCTGGGTTAATTCTTCTGGGGTGCAGGAAAGGAGGCGAGGGAGGTTGCCAAAATGATGCAAAAGATCCTCCGCTAAGGCCACGGCTGACTTGCCTTTGACGCCCACCCGCAAAAAAATAGCGAGTAATTCCGCATCGGTGAGTGCAGCGGCCCCCAGGGCGCGCAACTTCTCGCGTGGCTGATCCATTTTGGGCCAATTGGTAATGGGGGAGTGCACGCTGAGGTCGGGCCTAGATACAATTACCTTATGACTAAGCTTACGGTTTTGCCTAACTCCTTCTTGACTCTCAACTACCGGCTGACTTTGCCCAGCGGAGAGGATTACATCAATACTTTTATTGATCGCCCTGCGACGGTGTTGATGGGATCTGGACAATTTGCGCCTTGTTTTGAAAAGGTGTTGATCGGTTTGGGGATCGGGGAAAAGAAAAGTGCTTTATTGCCTCCTGAAGAAAGCTTCGGCGAGCGCAAAGAAGAATTAATTCAGTGGGTTTCTTTGGGCGCGCTCAAAGAAGGGCGCGATGATGATGTGGAATTTAATCCTGGCGATGTGATCGAATTTAATGCGCCCGGTGGCGCGCAATATGCGGGTGTATTGCAATCGATCAACGAAGAGGGAGCTTGGTTTGATTTCAACCACCCGCTGGCTGGAAGGCCGGTTACTTTTGAAGCCGAAGTCGTCGCGATTCTCTAACTGATGACTGCTCAAAAAACTAAGCAAGCCACTGCGCAAGATGCCGCAGAAATTTTGATGGCTCAGCCCCGCGGCTTTTGTGCCGGCGTTGATCGTGCAATCAATATTGTGAATGAAGCGCTGACTCGTTTTGGTGCGCCGATTTATGTACGTCACGAGATTGTTCACAACGCTTATGTCGTCAATGGTTTGCGTGAAAAAGGCGCAGTATTTGTTGATGAACTGCATGAAGTTCCTAAAGGCGGAATTGTGGTGTTTAGTGCGCATGGCGTTTCTCAAGAAGTTCGTAAGGATGCTGAGGAGCGCGGGCTGCAGGTGTACGACGCAACCTGCCCGCTGGTAACTAAGGTCCACCTGGAAGTCGTCAAGATGTGTAAAGATGGCTTTACCGTGTTGATGATTGGCCATGCTGGCCACCCTGAGGTTGAAGGCACGATGGGGCAGGTAAAAGAAGGTGTGCACTTGATTGAAAAAGTTGCTGATGTCGCCAAGCTATCCTTTGCCGAAAATGAAAAAATTGCTTTTGTAACGCAAACCACCCTCTCTGTAGATGAGACTAAAGAAATCGTCGAGGCCTTAACTCAAAAATTCCCAAATATTGTTCAGCCTCGTAAGCAAGATATTTGTTATGCCACTCAGAATCGTCAAGATGCCGTTAAATTTATGGCGCCTCAAGTTGAGGTGGTTATTGTGGTGGGAAGCAAAGCGAGCTCAAACTCGAATCGTTTGCGTGAATTAGCTGAAAAGTTGGGTGTACCTGCCTACATGGTGGATGCGCCCGAGCAACTCGAGGCGGAATGGTTTGCTGGCAAGAAAAGGGTGGGGCTGACTGCCGGCGCCTCAGCCCCTGAAAGCCTGGCCCAAGCTATTGTTGCCAAAATCCAAGAATTTGGCCCGCGTCATATTCGTAACTTGGAAGGCGTGGTTGAGGATATCGTATTCTCGCTGCCCAAGAATTTAGTCGCTTAGTTGAATTAAAAAATAAAGGGACTTTAAGTCCCTTTATGTATTCTCCACTTACCCTTTGTTTGCACTAGGCAACTTGCTTGAGTAGTTCCCGCAAGATGTTGCACATCTGACGAATTTCATCATCAGCCACATTGAGCGCCGGCATAAAGCGCAAGAGATTAGGTCTTGGTGAGTTAATCAGCAATCCTTCTGGGCTGCGATCGCGTGCCAATTCAACCAATTTCCCGCCGATATCACTGCTGAGTATGAGAGCGCGTAAGAGGCCTTCGCCGCGCTCACCACCAAGATTAAATTCTGCCGAGATGGAGAGTAATTCCTTGCTAAGTAGCTCCCCCTTTGCGCGAACCGATTCCAAGAATCCAGGCGCTAGGAGCTGTTCAATCACGCTGATGCCAACTGCAGTCATCAGTGGGTTGCCGTTATAGGTGCCACCCTGATCGCCTGGTACGAAGCAAGCGACGGCATCAGTTGCCATGAGCGCCGCCAAGGGAACGCCACCACCAATGCCTTTGCCTAAGGTCATGATGTCTGGCTCAATCCCATAGTGTTGGTATGCGAAAAGAGTACCAGTACGGCCACAGCCGGCCTGCACTTCATCCACTATTAGTAAAATATTGTTTTCTTTTGTGAACTTGCGCAGGCTTTGCATAAATTCTTTAGTGACGGGAATCACGCCACCTTCACCTTGCACGGGCTCTAGCATCACGGCAACGGTTTTATCTGTCACCAGTTTCTTGACGGACTCTAAATCGTTCAAGTCAGCTTTCGGAAAGCCGGGAACTTGGGGTGCAAACATCGTATCCCAGCCTGGTTTTCCAGAGGCGCTCATCGTGGCCAAAGTACGACCATGAAAACTGTGATCAAAAGTAATTATTTCAAAGGCGCCTGATTTATTGATCTGACCCCATTTGCGTGCTAGCTTGATGGCACCTTCATTGGCTTCAGCCCCGCTATTCGCAAAGAAGACCTTATTGAAGCAGCTGTTATCCGTGAGCAGATTCGACAAGCGAATCATGGGCTCGTTATAGAAAGCGGGACTAGGGTTGATTAGCTTTTTGGCTTGCGCATTGAGCGCTTCAATCATTCCTGGGTTGCCATGACCAAGACAGTTCACAGCCCAGCCTTGTAGGAAGTCTAAGTAACGCTTGCCATTGTTATCCGTTAACCATGAGCCAGCACCTTCAACCATAACCAACTCTGGTCGCGGAGTAATGAACATGACTGAGTGGGCATCTACGGATTGGGTTGGCTTATTCATATCGTTTGCAGGGTGAGGTCAAATGAGGTTTCTATTATCACGCTTAGTAACTGAGTTGGTAACTTCGTTAGTTGGTTGCGAGGTCGGCAGCGCTAGTAAAGGAGTCCGCAAAGAATTCTTCTTCAGGCAAGCGGCATTGAGATGAAAAATCCTGGCGAGCGGCATTGACCATGACCGGAGCGCCGCAGGCATAGACCTGGAAGTCCGCCATGTCAGGGTGATCGGCAATCACCGCTTGATGAACAAAGCCCGCACGTCCCACCCACTGATCCTCTGGGAGAGCATCAGAAATGACGGGGATGTACTTGAAGTCAGAAATTTCCTTTGCCCAAGACTGGCAGAGTGTATCGAGGTAGAGGTCGCTAGGGCGACGTCCACCCCAATACAGGTGAATGGGTCGCTGGATCTTCTTGAGTTGCATTTGCTCGACGATCGATTTAATGGGTGCAAAGCCGGTGCCCGCAGCAACAAAGATGATCGGTTTTTTAGAGTCTTCTCTTAAGAAGAAGCTTCCTAGAGGCCCTTCAAACCGCAGAATATCTTTTTCTTTCAGGGCTGGATCTTTTGCGCCGAATACAAAGTCGGTAAAAAGACCCCCGGGTAAGTGGCGAATATGCAATTCCAGCGGGCCATCGTGGTCGGGGGCGTTGGCAATAGAGTAGGCGCGGCGCTGCCCATCCTTGAGTAGAAACTCTAAATATTGGCCGGCGAGAAATTGAAAGCGCTCTGTTGCCGGAAGTTGTAGTTTCAGAATCGCTACATCCCCGCTTGGTTTTGCAATCGAATTCACACGACAAGGCACTTTGCGGATAGCAATATCACTGGCACCCTGAACTTCGCGTGCCTCAATCAAAAGGTCGGACTGGGCATGGGCACAGCAAAATAAAGTACTGCCAGATGCTTCTTCGGCTGGGCTTAAGGCGGCAGCGCTATGCTGGCCATGCTCTACCTGCCCTTCTAGAATCTTGCCTTTGCAGGATCCACACGCGCCGTTTTTACAGCCATAGGGAAGGGTGATGCCTTGGTGTAAGGCAGCCTCTAGAAGGGTTTCATCCTTCTCAACAGTAAATTGTTTGCCGCTCGCTTTGAGCGTGACTTGGTAGGACACTCTCATTCCTTTCAATAAATCGTTACGATGTGACCTATGCAATCTTTTGGTAAACCCCGAATTCTGATCATTGGCTGTGGCGATATTGGCCTGCGCGTTGCCAAGCAGCTTGCTCCAAGTTATCGCGTTTACGCCTTAACTTCACAAAAAATCCGTTTTCAGGCGTTGAGGGCAGTTGGCGCGATTCCGATTTTGGGGGATCTGGATAAGCCCAATAGCTTGTGGCGTCTAAGTGGATTAGCGCAAACCGTGATTCACTTGGCACCACCCCAAAATGTAGGTCATCGCGATTGCCGAACTCGCAACCTCCTCCGAATTTTAGCCCAAGGCTCTAGCGCCGTCAGTCGCCTCATTTATGTCAGCACCACCGGTGTTTATGGGGATCATGGGGGTGCGAGGGTTAGTGAGGCAACCCCAGTCAACCCTCAAAGTCAGCGCGCTCAGCGGCGAGTAGATGCGGAAAGTTGCCTGCGCTTATGGGCGCCCGCTCATGGGGTAGCCCTCACTATTTTGCGTGTGCCCGGCATCTACGCGGCAGATCGTCTTCCGGTGGAGCGTATTCAGGCTGGTACCCCCGCCTTAATTCCGGCTGAGGATGCGTACTCAAATCATATCCAAAGCGATGATCTAGCAAGACTGGTATGTGCCGCCGTGTATCACGGCAAGCCACAGCGAGTAATCAATGCCTGTGATGGTGGAGAAACCAAGATGGGTGATTACTTTGATGCAGTGGCGGATGCCTTTGGGTTGGATCGGCCGCCTAGATTGCCAGCCACCGAGCTAGAGAAAATCGTCTCTCCAATGCTCTGGTCTTTTATGCGCGAGTCTCGGCGCGTGACGAATGCGCGACTACCAGAATTAAAAACTCCGCTACGCTATCCCAGCGTGGCAGAGTTTCTGAAAACTATTTCCAAGAATCCTTAAGTCCGACCGTACGGTTAAATACTGGCTTTCCAGGTGTTGTATCCTTTTGATCGGCAACAAAGTAACCGTGACGCTCAAATTGAAAGCAATCTTCCGCTTTTGCATCTTTCATGCAAGGCTCTAAATACGCAGTGATCGTTTGCTTGGAGTGGGGATTAATGGCATCCAGAAAATTCTTATCCCCACTATCTGGGTGCGGATCGTTGAATAAATGATCATAGAGGCGCACTTGCGCAGGCACAGCCTCTGCCGCACTCACCCAATGAATATTCCCCTTAACTTTATAGTTGTTTGAACCCGGGGTTCCGCTCTTACTATCGGGGAAGTGGGTCGCATTGACTTGAGTCACATTGCCGTTAGCATCAACTTCAAAGCCAGTGCATTCAATCACAAAACCATGGCGCAAACGCACGCGCCCACCAGGCTGATCTCCAATCGGTGGGTAGAGTCTGAAGAAGCCCTTGATAGGCTCTTTCATGAAGTCATCTTCCTCGATCCACAGTTCGCGTGTGAAATGAAACTCACGATTGCCCCACTCAGGGTGTTGTGGGTGGCGCGGTGCTGAGCAAGGCTCGCTAGCAGAGGCATCAAAGCTTTCAATCACGAGCTTGAGTGGCTTGAGTACTGCAGTAGCGCGCGGCGCTTTTGCTTCTAGATCGTCCCGCAAGGCTTGATCTAAGGTGCTCATATCAATCCAGCTATCGGCTTTAGAGACGCCAATGCGCTCACAGAATAGCCGAATGCTCTCAGGCGTATACCCTCTACGACGGATGCCCACGATGGTTGGCATGCGTGGATCATCCCAGCCATCTACATGTTTTTCTTCTACCAGTTGCAGTAGCTTGCGCTTGCTGGTGATGGTGTAGGTGAGATTAAGACGTGCGAATTCATATTGGTGCGGAACAGGGTTTTTAAAGATTCCCAGCTCTGCCAAGGCATTGACGATCCAGTCATAGAGTGGACGATTGTTTTCAAATTCGAGGGTGCAAATGGAATGCGAAACATTTTCCAGCGCATCTGAAATGCAATGCGTGAAATCATACAAAGGATAAATGCACCACTTGCTACCGGTGCGGTGATGATCGGTATGGCGAATGCGATAGACCACGGGGTCACGCATCACAATATTCGGATGCGCCATATCAATTTTCAGACGCAGAACATGTTCGCCATCTTTATATTTGCCATCACGCATTTCACGAAAGAGCGCGAGATTTTCAGTGGCGGTACGGTCGCGATAGGGGCTATTTTTTCCAGCTTGACCAAAGTTACCGCGATGGGTATGAATATCATCCGCGCTTTGACTATCTACATAGGCTTTGCCATTCTGAATCAGAATTTCGGCAAACTCATAGAGGTGGTCAAAGTAATCACTTGCGTGATAAAGATGCGTTCCCCAATCAAAGCCGAGCCATTTGACGGCATCCAAAATACTGTCTGCGTACTCAACATCCTCTTTAACTGGATTGGTATCGTCCAGGCGCATATTGCAACGTGCGCCACCCGCTTGATTGTTGTAATCCGCAGCCAGACCAAAGTTTAAGCAGATGCTTTTAGCGTGACCAATGTGGAGATAGCCATTTGGCTCAGGCGGAAAGCGGGTGATGATGGATGGGATGGCCTGTCCATCTCGGTCGCTGCGATTTTGATAAGCGCCGCTAGCAAGGTCATGATCAATGATCTGACGCAAAAAGTTAGAAGGCTCGGCGATTGTGCCGGCAGACAATTTAGATGGTTTGCTATCTTGGGACATGGACTCATTGTAGAGAAAAGCCCTGCCCATCAAGAAAAAAGCCCGCAAACTGCTGCGGGCTTGTTTCTGGGAAGCATTCGAGAATTACTCTTCTACGAAAGCCTCTTCACGAGTTTTCTTAACGGCTGGTAAGGCTACGATCACCACCAAGAGGGCTGCCGCGATGAGCAGGCCCAAAGACAGTGGGCGCGTTAGGAAGGTTGTAAAGTCACCGCGGGATAGTAGCAAGGCTCGGCGGAAGTTCTCTTCCATCATCGGTCCGAGTACGAAACCCAAGAGCAAAGGAGGGGGTTCACAGCCTAGTTTAAAGAAGAGGTAGCCAATTATGCCAAAAGCAGCAGTGATGTAGACGTCAAATACGGCATTGTTCACGGTATATACGCCAATACAGCAGAACACCAAAATAGCTGGGTACATAAAGCGGTAGGGAATCTTCAAGAGCTTCACCCAAATACCGATGAGTGGCAAGTTCAAGAGAATCAACATCACATTACCAATCCACATGGATGCGATCAGACCCCAGAACAAAGCTGGGTTGCTGGTCATCACCTGTGGGCCTGGCTGAATATTGTGAATCGTCATCGCGCCAACCATCAAGGCCATCACAGCGTTTGGTGGAATACCCAAGGTGAGCAATGGAATGAAGGAGGTTTGGGCTGCGGCATTATTGGCTGATTCTGGGCCTGCAACACCCTCAATCGCGCCTTTACCAAACTCATGGCTGTATTTAGAAGATTTTTTCTCGACTGAGTAGGCGCCAAAGGATGCTAGGGCTGCACCACCACCTGGCAAAATTCCGAGGATTGAGCCAATTGCTGTGCCGCGCAAGATGGATGGAATCATGCGCTTCACATCTTCCTTGGTCGGGATCATGGTGGTCATCTTGTTCAAGAAGCCTTCATCCTCACCTTTTTTCTCAAGATTGCCCATGATTTCAGCAAAACCAAATACACCCATCGCAACAGCTACGAAGCCGATGCCATCACTTAATTCAGGAATATCAAACGCATAGCGCGATACACCAGAATTGACGTCGGTACCAATCAAGCCCATCAAGAGTCCAAGGATGATCATGCCGATCGCCTTGATCAAAGAGCCAGATGCTAGTACAACCGCACCAATGAGGCCCAATACCATCAGGGAGAAGTACTCGGCAGGGCCAAACTTAAATGCCAATTGGGATAGTGGCGCCGCAAATGCAGCCAATACCAAGGTTGCTACGCAACCAGCAAAGAAAGAGCCCATGCCGGCGGTGAAGAGGGCTACACCCGCTCGACCATTCCTGGCCATTTGGTAGCCATCGATCGCCGTCACCACCGAGGATGTTTCCCCTGGGATGTTAAGCAAAATAGCAGTAGTGGAGCCGCCGTACTGTGAGCCGTAGTAAATACCAGCCAACATAATGAGAGCAGCAATTGGGGGCAGTGCGTAAGTGGCTGGCAACAACATCGCGATTGTCGCGATAGGGCCCAGGCCTGGTAAAACGCCAATTAAGGTACCCAAAACACAGCCAATTAAGCAATAAAGGAGGTTTTGTAAGGTAAATGCGGTATCGAAACCGAGGGCTAAATTAGCAAATAAGTCCATTTTTCAGTATCCCGGTTCGTTATTGAAGAAAGAAAGGCAATAATGGGAACTGAAGTTTCAGCCCCAATACGAACACCGAATAGGTGAAGATCACTAGGAAGACGGCATTGATCAATGTGCCCTTCCAGTGAAATTCATGACTAGCACTGGCTGACATAAATACCAGCACAAATACAGCTACAACAAAGCCCATGGTTGACAGGAGCAGGCCGTAAAGAATTACGGAACCAGTGATTAAGCCAATGATGCGCCAGTTAAATTTAGGAATGCTTTCAATTGCCGCGGTAGCTCTTAAAGATTTCACGAGTACCAATAATCCTAAAAGGGTCATCAGAATGCCAAGAAAGAAGGGGAAATAGCCCGGCCCCATTTTGGCCGCAGTACCCATTTGATATTGCGTGGCGACGATCGTAAAGAATAGGCCGATGACCATATACATGACCCCCGCCCCAAAATCCCGTTGATTGCGAATTTTCAAGTTGCTCTCCTTGTTTATCGACTTAAATGCCGATCTATTTATTAAATGTTGGCTGATTGTAAGACAGAATAAGAGCAGTCTTATTAGGGTTTGCCCCTGACTAGTGCCAATGCGATAATTATTCTCATGAAAGTCTCTCAAATTCGCCAGGCGTACCTGGACTACTTCGCCCAAAAAGGCCATCAAATTGTTCCCTCTAGCGCTGTAGTGCCAGGGGATGATCCAACCCTGTTATTTACCAATGCTGGGATGAATCAATTTAAGGACGTCTTTTTAGGCTTTGATAAGCGCCCCTATCACCGTGCAACCACGGCTCAGAAATGCATTCGGGCTGGTGGCAAACATAACGATTTGGATAATGTGGGCTATACAGCCCGTCATCACACCTTTTTTGAGATGTTGGGTAATTTCTCATTTGGCGATTACTTTAAGAAGGAGGCAATCCAGTTTGCTTGGGACTTATTGACGGACGTATTCAAGCTTCCCGAGGAAAAATTGCTCGTCACGGTTTATGCGGAAGATGATGAGGCTTACGAGATTTGGAATAAACAAATCGGTGTTCCGGCTGAACGCATTATTCGGATAGGCGATAACAAGGGCGCCCGTTACGCCTCAGATAATTTCTGGATGATGGGTGACACAGGCCCATGCGGTCCATGTACTGAGATTTTTTATGACCATGGCCCTCACATTGCTGGTGGCCCTCCTGGTAGCCCGGACGAAGATGGTGATCGCTATATTGAGATCTGGAATAACGTCTTCATGCAGTTCAACCGCGACGAAGCAGGCAATATGAATCCTTTGCCTAAGCCTAGCGTTGACACGGGCATGGGTCTTGAGCGTATTGCAGCGGTATTGCAGGATGTGCACTCTAACTATGAGATTGATCTTTTTGTAAATTTACTCAAGGCGGCTAAAGAAGTGGTCGATGGTGCTGGGGGTGAGAATTGCGATCCCGCTAGCCCGTCGCTGAAAGTGATTGCTGATCATATTCGTGCCTGTAGCTTTATCGTCGTAGATGGAGTGATTCCTGGTAATGCGGGCCGTGGCTATGTACTACGCCGTATTACTCGCCGCGCGATTCGTCATGGCTACAAATTGGGCGCTCGCAAACCATTTTTCTATCAGCTCGTTCCAGCGCTGGTGAAAGAGATGGGCGTGGCTTATCCAGAATTGCAGGCATCGAAAGATAAAGTGAGTGAAGTCATTAAGCAAGAGGAAGAACGCTTCTTTCAGACAATTGCCAATGGCATGGAGATTCTGGAGAGTGCGCTTGCTGGCGGTGCGAAGACGATTGATGGTGAAACCGCTTTCCGTCTACACGATACCTTTGGCTTCCCTTTAGACCTCACTGCTGACGTTTGTCGCGAGCGTGATGTGACGGTGGATGCTGAAGGTTTTGAATTGGCAATGCAAAAGCAGCGCGATCAAGCCAGAGCCGCCGGTAAGTTCAAGGTTGCGCAAGGCTTAGAGTATTCCGGTAAACCAACCCAATTTCATGGTTACGACACTCTCAAGCATGAAGGCGCCAAAGTCACCGCACTTTATGTTGATGGCTCCGCAGTTCAGTCCGTGAAGGCGGGTGATGCAGCTGTGATTGTTTTAGATAACACGCCTTTTTATGCTGAGTCTGGTGGACAGGTAGGCGACAAGGGTGAGTTGCGTAATGAGACAGTGCGTTTTGCTGTTGATGACACCTTCAAGATTCAAGCGGATGTTTTTGGACATCAAGGTGAAGTGCTGGAAGGTGAACTGAAGGTAGGGGATGCGCTCAATGCCTTAGTGGATGTTGAGCAAAGAACTGAAACCATGCGCAATCACAGTGCAACACACATCTTGCATAAAGCATTGCGCGAAGTGCTAGGTGATCATGTTCAGCAAAAGGGATCTTTGGTCGATGCCGCCAAAACCCGTTTTGACTTTACCCACAACGCCCCAATCACAGCGGCTCAGATTCGTCGCGTTGAAGATATTGTGAATGCGGAAATTTTGGCCAATACTGCGACTTCCGGGAAAGTGATGTCATTGGATGATGCGCAAAGAACTGGCGCCATGATGCTCTTTGGTGAGAAATATGGCGATGAGGTTCGTGTTCTAGAAATTGGTAGCTCGAAAGAATTGTGTGGCGGCACTCATGTGGCGCGCACTGGCGATATCGGTAGCCTGAAGATTGTTTCGGAGGGCGGTGTTGCTGCAGGCATCCGTCGTGTGGAAGCTGTCACCGGTAAAAATGCCTTGCATTTCTTGCAAGGCATGGAGGATAGGATTAATGAAGCGGCGGCAATTCTTAAAACCCATCCTGGTGATTTGGTCAATCGCGTAGCCCAACTCCAAGAAAGCTTGCGCCAGGCTGAGCGTGAGCTGGATAAAGTGAACTCTAAATTTGCCGCAAGCCAGGGCGATGAGTTGGCAACCCAGGCGATTGATGTCAATGGTTTGAAAGTATTGGCAGTCCGTCTAGATGGAGCTGATGCACAAGTATTACGCGAGACCATGGATGCTTTAAAGGCGAAATTAAAGACGGCAGCGATTGTGTTGGCCTCGGTACAGGGTGATAAAGTCAGTTTGATTGCTGGCGTTACTGCAGACTCGATTGCTAAAGTGAAAGCAGGTGACTTGGTGAACTTCGTTGCTCAGCAGGTGGGTGGTAAGGGTGGCGGCAAGCCTGAGATGGCGATGGCTGGCGGTACTGACCCTAGTAAATTGGGCGCAGCTTTAGCTGGTGTGAAAGATTGGGTGGCCTCCAAATGAGTGATGCGATCGAATTTAATCTCGAAGTCGATGCCATTGGTATGAATTGCCCACTTCCCATTTTGCGTACCAAAAAAGCTTTAGCCACAATGCAGTCAGGCGAAGTCTTAAAAGTAAAAGCTACCGATGCGGGGGCTGCTCATGACTTTCCAGCATTTGCGAAACAGACAGGCAATGAGCTTCTCTCTAGTTCTACTGACGGGGATGTTTTAGTTTTCTTTTTGAAGAGAAGATAAGAGTAAGCAAAAATAAGAAATGCCAAGTACTAAAGAGTTAAAGCAATACAGTACTAAAGCGCTAAAACAAAAAAGGCAGAGAGTGATTCTGCCTTTTTTGTTTTTATCTCTCAGGAGATAGGGGGTGAAGCCTAAATTAAAGAGCGGCTCTTCAAGTACGCGGCAAACTCAGTGCTGACTTCTGGGTGACGTAAGGCAAATTCAACGGAAGCCTTGAGATAACCCAATTTGCTGCCGCAGTCATAACGCACGCCATCATATTCATAGGCAAATACCGGCTCTTCTTTTAGCAAAGAGGCAATCGCATCTGTCAGCTGAATTTCACCGCCAGCACCTGGTTTGAGATTGCGAATGTGCTTAAAGATGTCGGAGGACAAAACATAACGACCCACTACCGCGAGATTAGATGGTGCATCTTTAGGCTGTGGTTTTTCCACAATGCCATTTAGACGATAAATGCCTTTAGATACCTCGGTCCCCGCAACAATTCCGTATGAGCTGCTTTTTGCTGGATCAATTTTTTCTACGGCTACGACGGATCCATTTTGCTGATCAAATACTTTAAGCATTTGCTTAAGTACCGGTGGCTGACCATCAAGCAAGTCATCTGCAAGGATGATGGCAAAAGGCTCATCGCGCACGAGCTTTTCCGCACATAAGACGGCATGACCTAGGCCTAGCGCCTCGGGTTGGCGAACATAAACGCAATCGACATGACTTGGTTTGACGCTGCGCACGATCTCTAGAAGGGCTTGCTTATTCTTTGCTTCGAGTTCTGCTTCTAATTCGTAGGCTTTATCAAAGTGATCCTCGATCGCACGTTTGCTGCGACCAGTTACAAAAATCATTTCGGTAATGCCGGCAGCGATCGCCTCTTCAACAGCATACTGAATGAGGGGCTTATCCACCACATTGAGCATCTCTTTAGGGCTAGCCTTGGTAGCTGGCAAGAAGCGCGTTCCCAATCCTGCGACTGGGAAGACTGCTTTGGTAACCGCTTTAGTGCTTAATGGCATGGTAATTCCGATCGCTTTACGCTTTACTTTAATTCACTGCTCTTATTTCAGCCGTTCTAATTGTGCAACAAGCTTCTCATGGTTTTGCTCAAAGCCAGCAAGACGTTGTTTTTCTTGGGCAACTACCTCTTCCGGGGCGCGAGCCACAAAGCTTTCGTTACCCAGTTTGCTGCGTGCTTTGGTGATCTCATTGGCCAAGCGCTCAATTTCTTTGCCCAGACGAATTCTCTCGGCCGCCACATCCACTTCAATTTTGAGTAAGAGCTTGATGTCACCCACTAGAGCCATTGGGGCGCCGGGGGCATCCTTTTCTAATGCGGATTCATCGTCATAAATTTTGACTTCAGAAAGCTTGGCTAGCGCAGTTAAGTAAGGGCTAGCCTGTTTTAAGAAGTCTGATGGCCCACTAATCCAGAGCGGCACTCTTAATGCTGGGGATACCTGCATCTCGCCACGCAGGTTGCGGCAAGCATCCACGATAGATTTAATTTGAACAACCCAAGCTTCGCTCTTCTCATCAATCTTATCGAGTTGAGCAAGCGGGTAAGGTTGCAGCGCGATGGTTTGCTTATCTTGTTTGGTTAGCTCTTTACCAACCTTGGGTCCAACTGTTTGCCAAAGTGTTTCAGTAATGAATGGAATAAGGGGGTGAGCCATCCGCAGAATAGTTTCTAGAACGCGCAAGAGTGTGCGTCGGGTAGCGCGTTGCTGTGCTGGTGTCCCGGTCTGCAATTGAACCTTTGCTAACTCCAGGTACCAATCGCAATATTCATCCCAAACGAATTGATAAATGCTGGTAGCGATATTGTCAAAGCGGTAGTTTTCAAACCCTTTGGCGACGTCAGCCTCTGTTCTTTGTAGCAGCGAAACAATCCATTTATCTGCGGGTGAGAAATCCAAGTAACCTTCTGGACCGCATTGGTTGTTACAGGGAGCAAAGCCATTTGCTTCATCATTGCCGGGGCAATTCATGAGAACAAAGCGCGTGGCATTCCAAAGCTTGTTACAGAAATTACGATAGCCTTCGCAGCGCTTCTGATCAAAGTTAATGTTGCGACCAAGAGATGCGAGTGAGGCGAAGGTAAAGCGTAGGGCATCCGTACCAAATGCGGGAATGCCTTCCGGAAACTCTTTCTTGGTTTTTTTACCAATACTTTCGGCTTGCTTAGGATTCATCAAGCCGGTAGTGCGCTTGGCGACTAAGTCTTCAATCTTGATGCCGTCAATCAAATCAATTGGGTCCAAAGTATTGCCCTTGGACTTACTCATTTTTTGGCCTTCAGCATCGCGCACTAACCCATGCACATACACTGTATGAAACGGCACCTTACCGGTGAAGTGGCAAGTCATCATTACCATCCGAGCTACCCAGAAGAAGATGATGTCAAAACCTGTTACCAAAACAGAGGAAGGCAGGAAGTGGTTGAGCGCAGGCGTTTCGTCTGGCCAGCCTAATGAGCTAAAGGGCACTAGTGCGGAGCTAAACCAGGTATCTAAGACGTCTGGATCGCGATGGAGTTGGCCGTTATAGCCGGCGGTGGTAGCTTTGGCTTTGGCCTCTTCTTCAGAGCGAGCCACAAAGATTTGCCCATCATCGCCATACCAGGCCGGGATTTGATGGCCCCACCAGAGTTGACGCGAGATACACCAGTCTTGAATGTTTTCTAACCACTGGGTATACGTGCTAATCCAATTTTCTGGAACAAGTTTGATATCACCTTTGGTTACCGCATCTAATGCGGCGCCAGCAATCGATGAGCCAGGTTGATATTTGTTATCAGGGCTGGGCTTGGATACCGCAACAAACCATTGGTCCGTGAGCATGGGCTCAATGATAGTTTGAGTGCGATCGCCGCGTGGCACCATCAATTTGTGGGGCTGAACTTTATCTAATAGTCCTGCGGCTTCAAGATCAGCAACAACTTGTTTGCGCGCGGCGAAGCGTTCGAGGCCTTGGTATGGCGCGGGCGCATTCTCATTAATCTTCGCATCTAAAGTCAGGATATTAATGAGGGGAAGTTGATGGCGTTGTCCAACTGCGTAGTCGTTGAAATCATGGGCTGGCGTGACTTTTACAACGCCAGTACCAAACGCTAAGTCAACATAGTCATCCGCAATAATCGGAATCTCGCGATTGCAAAGTGGAAGTTGCGCCGACTTACCGATGAGGTGTTTATAGCGTTCGTCTTCGGGGTTCACCATCACTGCGACGTCGCCCAATAAGGTTTCTGGGCGAGTGGTAGCAACGGTCAGGTGTCCAGAGCCATCAGCCAATGGATATCGGATGTGCCACATGGAGCCATCTTCTTCCTCGCTGACCACTTCCAAATCTGAAACTGCAGTGCCTAAAACAGGATCCCAGTTGACGAGACGTTTGCCGCGATAAATTAAACCTTGCTCATGTAGGCGGACAAATACTTCCACTACGGCTTTGGACATTTTGCTGTCCATTGTGAAATATTCTTTACCCCAATCAATCGAAGCGCCTAGACGACGAATCTGACGGGTGATAGTCGAACCAGAAGATTCTTTCCAGTCCCAGACTTTTTCAAGAAACTTTTCACGACCTAAATCATGACGAGACACTTTTTGTGCATCCAGTTGGCGCTCAACAACGATTTGCGTAGCAATGCCGGCGTGATCCGTACCAGGAACCCACAGGGTATTTTTGCCAGACATGCGGGCGTGCCGCACCAGGCCATCCATGATGGTTTGGTTGAAAGCATGGCCCATATGTAATGTGCCAGTCACATTTGGCGGGGGCAACTGAATCGAGAAATCTCCCTTGCCCTCATCTAGGGTGGCGTCGGCAATCCCTCGGCGTTCCCATTCCGGGCCCCAATAGGCTTCAATTGGGGCGGGTTCATAGGATTTGGCAAGTTCGTCTGCGGAACTGGCTAATGGGGAGTCGGGGGAATTAGGGGTATTCGAAGCATTTGGCATAAGAGGCAAATTATAATTGGCGCGATGTACTCAGACCTGCTCGCAAACCTTAATCCAGAACAACGCGAGGCAGTGACCCTCCCGCCTGTCAATTTAAATGGCCAAGCCCAGTCAGCCCTTATTTTGGCTGGCGCTGGTAGCGGAAAGACCCGCGTCCTCACTACCCGTATAGCTTGGTTGATCCAAACAGGCCAGGTTTCGCCGATTGGCGTCTTGGCGGTGACCTTCACCAATAAAGCTGCGAAAGAGATGATGTTGCGCTTAAGCGCCATGTTGCCGATTAATACCCGAGGGATGTGGATTGGTACTTTTCATGGTCTTTGCAACCGTTTATTGCGTGCGCACCACAAAGAAGCGGGTTTGCCATCTACTTTTCAGATTTTGGATACCCAAGACCAGTTATCCGCCATTAAGCGCCTTTTAAAGGGTTTAAAGGTCGATGATGAGAAATACCCCCCTAAACAGCTGCAATACTTCATTGCGCACGCCAAAGAGCGTGGTCAACGCGCTCGTGAATTATCGGTAGGGGACGACTTCCAAGCGAAGATGGCTCAGTTATATGAGGCCTACGATGAGCAGTGCCAGCGCGAGGGTGTAGTGGACTTTGCCGAGCTCCTATTGCGTAGCTATGAGTTAATCAAACATAACGAAGCCATTCGGACGCATTATCAAGAACGCTTCCGCCATATTTTGATTGATGAGTTTCAAGATACCAATGCCCTGCAATACGCTTGGCTCAAATTACTGTCTGGCCACGATGCCAGTCGCGTCAATGTCAGTGGCGCTGGAAGTAGTGCGGTCTTCGCAGTCGGGGATGATGATCAAAGTATTTACGCATTTCGTGGCGCAGACGTTGAGAATATGCGTCTCTACGAAAATCAATATCACCCGATGATGGTGAAGCTTGAGCAGAACTATCGCTCGCATGGCCACATCTTGGATACCGCGAATTACCTGATTTCAAACAACACGGATCGTCTTGGTAAAAACCTGCGCACTGATGCCGGTCATGGGGAGCCAGTCCGCATCTATGATGCGCCGAGTGATCATGCTGAAGCTGCATGGCTGGTGGACGAGATCAAAGCGTTGGTCAACAGCGGTATTAAGCGTACTGAAATTGCTTTGCTCTATAGAAGTAATGCGCAGTCACGCATCATCGAGCACGCCTTATTCTCTGCGGGTATTCCGTATCGTGTTTATGGCGGTTTGCGCTTCTTCGAGCGCGCCGAGATCAAGCATGCATTAGCGTACCTGCGCCTTTTAGAGAATCCTAATGACGACACCTCTTTCTCGCGGGTGGTGAATTTCCCAACCCGTGGCATTGGGGCGCGATCGATTGAGGCTGTTCAAGATGCAGCTCGCGCCCAACAGAGCTCTCTATATTTAGCGGCATCGACATTGGACGGCAAGGCTGGCGCCTCCTTGGGCGGATTTGTACGATTGGTAGATCACATGCGTGAGGCAACTCGTCATAACACTTTGCCTGAGACGGTAGAGTTTGTGATTCAGCATAGCGGCCTGATTCAGCATTACCTCTCTGAGCGTGAAGGTCAAGATCGCGTAGAAAACTTACAAGAATTAATTAACGCTGCAACCGCGTTTATTGCGGAAGAGGGTTATGGCCAAGATGCTACTGCTGCTACCATGCCGGGCGAGAATGCGCCTAGTGCCATAGAAGTTTCTCCACTAGCAGCCTTCTTGTCGCATGCCTCACTGGAGGCTGGCGATAACCAAGCCCAGGCTGGTCAAGACGCAGTGCAATTGATGACCGTGCACTCCGCTAAGGGCCTAGAGTTCACTGCAGTATTTATTACTGGTTTAGAGGAGGGTCTGTTCCCACATGAGAACAGCATCAACGAGCAAAATGGCTTAGAGGAAGAGCGACGTCTGATGTATGTGGCGATTACGCGTGCAAAAGAGCGTCTCTACCTTTCTCATACGCAATCACGGATGTTGCATGGCCAAGTACGGTACAACATGCCATCTCGCTTCCTGGAAGAGTTGCCATCAGATTCATTGAAGTGGCTAACCCCGAAAGCTAAGGATGCGCGCTGGGGTGGTAACAGCGGTAATCGCTCAGGATCAACCTGGCAGGATGGTTATACCCGTCAGCGTGACTCTGAAACGAATGATTTCTTTGATTCTGGAAGTGATCGTCAGCGACCAGCGAAGCAGCTTGGGCGTGTTGGTTCCGCCTCCACTACGGTAACGAGAATGGCTTCGCCGCCACGAGGTAACTACCCATTTACCATTGGACAGAATGTGTTCCACACCAAGTTTGGCGAGGGACGTGTGACGGGCCTAGAGGGTAAGGATGCGGATTCACGCGCTCAAGTGAACTTTAAGCGTCATGGTGTGAAGTGGTTGCAGCTCAGCATTGCTAAGCTTGCGGCAATGGATTAACTAAGCAATCAGAGTTGCCGATTCTTTTTCGGCAAAGCACGCTTTCCAGGTAGCAAAGAAAGAGCAATGCATTACTGTCAGTCCCGCCATCGAAAGCGGGGCAATGATGAATGATGCTGCTTGACCAAAATCTAGCGTATCAAAGATTGAACCAATCGCCAGTGGGATGGCAATCAACATCACTCCCCAAATCGCGAGATATAAAAAGAATGCACCACGATTTGCCCAGCAAGCAACCACGCTGGAAAAGAGCGCTTGCGCTACCGACATATCCACCCATGCGATCAGTACGGGCGAGAACCACATCAACATAGCTATTGGTAGATACAGTAGGCCACCAAAAAATAAAATTAGATAGACCTCTCGAATGGCTTCGGGCGTGATTGGCTTATCGTTAGTCATGAGGGGAAGCAGTAATTCAAAATTCACCAACAGGCTTAAGATAAAACTGAGTACAAGAATAAGGGCTGTATAGATGAGGCCTAGCTGCAAAATGCGTTTACGAATAGTGGGAGTTGATTGCAAGGCTATCAAATACACCATGGGACGAATACGTTCTTTTTGAATCGCTTGTCGACAGGCCGTCATAAATCCAACGGATAGCGTTGGTGTTAGTACTAGAACAGCAAATACGCCAATGACCGGCACGAGCACTGCCAATTGCGCTATGAAGACGTACATGAATACCAGCATCAAAAAACTCAAGGGATTTTGTTTGAATAGCCAAATACCTTGACGTATCCAGGTGAGACCCTCTTTAGGCGCGACGGAGTTTAGGTTCATATTGTCTTGCGACTTAAAAGAATATTCTCGAAATGACGGGGGTCATGTGGTGTGAGCATTTGAGCATCGCGGGGCAGGTAAAAATCCCACAGGCGAGAAATCCAAAAACGGAGTGCTGCTGCCCGCACCATCAATGGCCAACTTTGCTGTTCTTGATCGGTGAGTGGGCGAACGGATTGATAGCCATCCATTAGCGCTTGAAAGCGTGCTGGATCGAGATCTCGCTTATTGTCAGCTAAGCACCAGTCATTTGCAGTTACCGCTAAATCAAATAACCATTTGTCTGTGCCGGCGAAATAAAAGTCAAAGAAACCGCCAAGTTGATCTTGGGAGGTATCGCTTGCTCCTTTAGGGTCGAAGAGCACGTTATCTCGAAAGAGATCGCAATGACTTGCCCCCTGAGGGAGTGAAGCATATTCAGCAGATCCAAAGAATTGCTCTTGTATGGCAAGTTCGCTGGTGAGTAATTCGGCCTGGGTTTGGCTCAAATGGCTGAGTACTTGTGGGACTGTTTTTTGCCACCAAGAAAGGCTGCGAAGATTGTCTTGTGTTTGGTTGAAGTCGGCGCTAGCTAAATGCATCTTTGCCAGCATTTCACCCACTTGTGCGCAATGCTTTGCTTCTGGCGCCAATCTGGATAAACCTGGGAGCTTGCTCACAATGGCTGCTGGCTTACCTTTAAGGGAAAACAGAATCTGTCCGCGCTTGTTCTCGAGTGGCTTGGGTACTGGAATGCCTTTATTGGCCAAGTGACGCATCAACTCTAGATAATAAGGGAGCTGCTCAGCGGACAATCTTTCAAAAATAGTGAGAACATATTCTTGTTTCTTGCCATCCCTCTCTGTATCGAGAAAGAAATTCGAGTTCTCAATTCCGCCGTGGATTCCGCGAATATCTGTTGCTTGCCCAATATCAAAATCATTGGTGATCCAGGCGGAGATATCGCTTAGTTCAATGGGGGTGAATACGGCCATGGCTAAAGATTAAAAATGCGAATGATGAGGCAAAGTGAATCGGCGATCAGAACGGAACGCTGATGCTTGGCACGCTAATCAGATCGGTGTCTTTTGGTGCGCCTGGCATCACAGTTGCTGGTGGCGCCATTTCATAGTTGGTGTAACGTGTCTTGACATCAACCTTGGTTGGCGCATTCGCATCTTTATATTCGGTAACTTCAGTGCCTGTGGCCTCTTTGTGCTGAAAGCTGGGTTTGCGTGTTTCTGGAGCGCTGGTTACATCGGAAGCGCTGACCGCTGGCGCTAAAGGCAAATTATTGATTCGCTGTAACTCTGAAGGGCTCAGAGCTTGAGTATTGTTTTGCGCTTGGGCGCAATGGAGGCCAAATGTGCCAAATATCATTAAAAAGCTTGTAAAAACAAGGATATGGCGCATAGAAGGGCGGAGTAAGTTAGTTAGAGCGTGCATCATTTTCACCTTTTTAGGCCTCTTTTCAGGAAGATTTGAACCCGATCTGTAGGCAGTTAGCAACTAGATTGTACGATTGCGGTATGACTAAACATAGACTCTTGTTGGTAGACGGTTCTAGCTACCTTTATCGCGCCTTTCACGCCATGCCAGATCTCAGAAACGGAGCGGGCGACCCCACTGGGGCAATTTATGGAATGGTTAATATGATGCGCCGGGCTAGATCCGAGATTAAGGCCGACCATATCGCCTGCATTTTTGATGCCAAGGGTAAGACTTTTCGGGATGAAATGTACTCAGAGTACAAGGCCCACCGCTCCCCGATGCCTGAGGACTTGGTAAAGCAAATAGAACCCATTCATGCCATGGTGAAGGCTTTAGGCTGGCCGGTATTGATGGTTTCAGGGGTTGAGGCGGATGATGTGATTGGAACCTTGGCCTGCCAAGCGACCCAAGCGGGATGGGAAACCATTATTTCTACGGGCGATAAAGATTTAGCCCAATTGGTTAATCCCTCTGTGACGCTCATTAATACGATGACTGACGAAAAGCTTGATATCGCGGGGGTGATTGCAAAATTCGGCGTCCCGCCAGAGCGTATTGTCGATTACCTGTCCATCATTGGCGATGCCGTTGATAACGTTCCAGGTGTCCCTAAGGCGGGTCCCAAGACGGCTAATAAGTGGTTGGCTGAGTTTGGAGACTTGGATAACTTGATGAGCAATGCTGATCAAGTGAAGGGTGTTGTGGGGGAGAATCTACGCAATAGTTTGCAGTGGCTGCCACAAGCGCGCCAACTCATTACGGTAAAAACCGATTGTGACTTATCGCCCCATCTTCCGGGTTTGGGTGATCTTTATGCAAAGCCGGAAGATGCTCCGCTATTGCGAGAGTTATTTGAGCGTTATGCCTTTAAAACATGGTTGCGCGATGTTGAGAAACAGCTTGGTGGGGTTGCCCCTGAAGCTGGCGGTGGCTTTGATTTGGCTGGAAGCCCCATTAAAAATGCTCCCGAAGAAAGTGTAAAGAGCTCGACCCAGAAATTCGGTCCCACAGCTACAGAAGCCACAACAGCCTTATCCCAAGAAACAGCGGATTTGCAAGGCGCGATTTCGAAAGACTATGAGTGCGTAGTTGATGAAGTCGCTCTGGATCGCTGGTTAAAAAAGATTGAGGATGCCCAATTAACCGCTGTGGATACTGAAACTACCGGCTTGGATGCTCTTGCAGCAGAGCTCGTAGGAATTTCTCTATGCGTTACTCCTGGCGAGGCTTGCTACATACCGGTAGCTCATCGCAATGGGGAAACGCAGTTAAGTCGCGAGCTTGTGTTGGCGCGATTGAAGTCTTGGCTCGAGAACTCCTCACACCGCAAGGTGGGTCAAAATTTAAAGTACGACAGCCATATCTTTGCCAACTATGGAATCACTTTGCAGGGTATTGAGTTTGACACCATGCTCGAATCTTACGTACTTGAGTCACACATGCCACATAACATGGATAACTTGGCGGAACGACACCTTGGCATGAAGACAATTCGTTATGAAGAGGTTTGCGGTAAAGGCGTTCATCAAATTTGCTTTGATCAAGTGGACCTCAAGATCGCCACGGATTACGCTGCAGAAGATGCCGACATTACTTTGCGTTTGCACTTGGCTTTATGGCCACAAATCCAAGCCAGTCCTGGGTTACTTTATGTATACGAGCATATTGAGATGCCGGCAATGCGTGTTTTAGGCATCATGGAGCGCAACGGTATTCGGATTGATTCAGCGCTACTCTCTCAACAGGGGCAAGAGGTGGGTAAACGCCTGCTCGCATTAGAGAGTGAGATTCATCAGCTGGCGGGACAACCTTTTAATATTCAATCTCCCAAACAAATCGCAGAAATTTTGTTTGGACAATTAGAGCTGCCAGTGATTAAGAAGACGCCATCGGGCGCGCCATCAACAGACGAAGAGGTCTTGCAAAAATTAGCGGAAGACTATCCTCTGCCAGCTCGTATCCTGGATTACCGTAGTCTTGCTAAATTGATGTCGACCTATATTGAAAAACTACCACGTATGGCCGACCCCAAAACAGGGCGCGTACACACGAATTTCTCTCAAGCAACTGCAGTCACGGGGCGTTTGGCTTCAAGCGAGCCGAATTTGCAAAATATTCCTGTGCGTACCGAAGAGGGCCGTCGCATTCGGGAGGCCTTTATTCCGGCGGAGGGTTGCAAACTGCTTTCGGCCGACTATTCTCAAATTGAATTACGCATCATGGCGCATATTGCCGAAGATGAAAATTTATTAGCCGCTTTTGCTGCTGGTAAGGATGTGCACCAAGCAACGGCAGCTGAGATTTTTGGTGTTCCCCTAGAGGGCGTCACCTCAGAGCAGCGTCGCTATGCTAAGGTCATCAACTTTGGCTTGATTTATGGCATGAGCGCTTTTGGTTTGGCAGGCAACCTCGGTATTGAACGCTCCGCAGCCCAGAACTATATTGCTAAGTATTTTGATCGCTATCCTGGAGTTGCCCAATATATGGAGCGAACTCGCTTGGAGGCGAGGGAGAATGGTTATGTCGAAACCGTTTTTGGTAGGCGTTTATGGTTGCCTGAGATTAAGGGCGCGAATGGCCCGCGCCGCCAAGGTGCTGAGCGTGCAGCTATTAATGCGCCAATGCAGGGTACTGCTGCCGATCTCATTAAGCTGGCCATGATCGCAGTAGAGAACTGGCTAGAAAAAGAGCAGCTAAAGACCCGCATGTTGCTGCAGGTGCATGATGAGTTGGTATTTGATGTGCCTTTGGATGAGATTGAGCTCTTACAGGCAAAGCTGCCAGACTTGATGTGCAAAGTGGCTGAACTGAAGGTTCCTTTGGTGGTTGGTATTGGGATTGGCGATAATTGGGAAGAAGCGCATTAAGCGCACAGGTGCAGGGGCCAACATGATAGTAAAAGCAAAACAAGATGCAAAGACAATATCTAGTGATAGAAGGCGTTTTATGAAGGCATCCGCCATGACTGCTAGCGCGATGGGGATTGGATTTGTTGCTGCCTCTGAGCCTGTGATGGCTACCGCAATCGAAACGGATTTTTTAGGAATCAAAGCGGGAGAGCAGATGATTCCGGTGGGTAGCTTTCAGTTACCGGCGTATGTTTCTCGTCCAGAGAAGGCAAAAGGCGCTCTACCAATCGTGATCGTTGTCAGTGAAATTTTCGGCGTACATGAATACATTGCGGATGTGACAAGACGCTTTGCCAAATTGGGTTACCTTGCGATTGCCCCGGAATTTTTTACCCGTGCCGGTGATCCAAATACCTATGGCACCACTGCAGACATCATGAGCAACATTATTGCTAAGACTCCTGATGCGCAAGTATTAAATGATTTTCAAGCCGCGTTGGTATGGGCTGGCAAAAATGGTGGTGATGTGAAAAAAGTGGGTGTTACAGGCTTTTGTTGGGGTG
Source organism: Burkholderiaceae bacterium (assembly GCA_947374315.1). Next base: position 34,647 of record CANCBK010000008.1, read on the forward strand.
GACGCATTACTTGGTTATCCGCAACCCTTCCGCAGGTACGCGCAGGCGTCGCTTGGTATGGGCGCTTGATTGGTGAGAAAACAGAAAATAGTCCTCGCCACCCAGTAGATATCGCAGCCGATCTCAAAGCCCCTGTCTTGGGTTTATATGGTGCCGCTGATGCTGGTATTTCTTTAGAGAGTATTGAGCAAATGCGTGAGGCGCTCGCTAAAGCGGCTCCAAAAAATCCTGCAGCAAAAGCCTGTCGTTTCGAAATTTATCCTGATACCCCGCATGCGTTTCATGCGGACTATCGAGCAAGCTATCGCGAAGGTCCCGCCAAAGATGGTTGGGAAAAGTGTGTTGCTTGGTTTAAACAAAATGGGGTTGCGTAATTAATATGACGGTACTGCAAAGTATATTGCTGGTAACAGCGCTGGCGGGAACGACTAGCGTATTGGTGGCCGCGAGCTTCTCCCTGGCTTTGCTCTCAAAGATGGTTCATAGCATGGTGAGTGTTTCAGTGGGAATTTTGCTTGCCACTGCTTTTCTCCATTCCTTGCCTGAAGCTTTTACGATGCCAGGGGTAAATCCTCAACTCTTGTTTGCTACCTTGCTTGCAGGGCTCCTGGGTTTTTTCTTGCTCGAGAAAATTGCTTTACTCCGTCATAGCCATCATCACGAAGGCGATGGTCATGGCCATCATCATGGCCATGATGCTGAAGTGGCGGGTCGTAGCGGTTGGATGATTTTGGTAGGCGATGGGTTACATAATTTTGTCGATGGCGTTTTGATTGCCGCCGCGTTTATGGCGGACTACCAAGTGGGTTTCTTTACCGCTATTGCCATCATTGCTCATGAGATTCCTCAGGAGATTGGCGATTTCATGGTCCTGCTGAATGCGGGATTCTCCCGAACACGCGCTTTGCTCTACAACTTTATCTGTGGCTTATCTGCGGTCGTTGGTGGCGTATTGGCTTATTTCTTTTTGGAGAAAGCTCATGCAGCAATGCCTTACCTGCTGGTGATTGCCTCAAGTAGCTTTATTTATATTGCAGTGAGTGATCTCATTCCACAAATGCATCGACGCCCCCATTGGATAGAGTCTTTGCGTCAAACAATTTTGATTGCTTGTGGTGTTGGGCTGGTGATTCTACTATCGCAGCAGCACTAAAGCGCAACCGGCCGACTTGGGTCAGCACACCATTCACTCCAACTGCCTGCATACAGGCGTGAGCCTTTAAGACCGGCAATTTCCATGGCGAGTAAGTTATGGCAAGCGGTCACTCCAGAGCCGCATTGATGAATTATCTCAGAGGCTTTGGTGGTGCCCAAAAGATCATGAAAATCTTTATAAAGCTGTTCCGGAGCTTTAAATAACTTGCCAGAAAGGTTTTCTCTAAAGCAATAGTTCAGCGCACCAGGAATATGTCCACCAACAGGGTCTAAAGTTTCATTTTGACCATGGAAGCGGTCGTTTGCACGCGCATCAATAATCACATTCGTTTTGTTCTGAAGATTTTCAACTACGCCCTCGACTAATACTAGGCCAACATAAGGCATGGTTGGCTCTGCAGTGCTCGTAGGTATTGGTTGGCGTGGCAGGATGCCGATAGGGCCATTCCAGGCGTCTAGGCCGCCATCTAAAACTTGCACTTTGGCATGACCGGTAGCCTTAAGCATCCACCATAAGCGACTGGCGTAAACAGAACCTTGATTGTCATAGGCAACAACTAAGGTTTTGGAGTCAATGCCAAAACGGGATTTAGTTTGAGCCCAAGCCTCAGGACTGGGAAGCGGGTGACGACCATTGTGACCAGTTTTCTTGCCAGACAAATCTTGATCAAGGTCGACATAAAGAGCGCCAGGTATATGACCCTCTAAATATAATTTTTTCCCTGCTAAGGGATCCGCCAAATCGAAGCGGCAATCGCAGAGCAAAACATTCTCGCCGCTATTGATGATTTCTTCTAGTTGATTTGCGGTAATCAGCGGTGTCATTTGCCATCCCTATCTAATGCGGAAATACTACAAGTTGATTTGGGTAACTACCCAAGACGCCATTAAATTATGCGCCTTGATAACCCATAGCGCGACGGTACCATTCATGAAAATGTTGCATGCCATCTTCCATGGGGCTTTGATATGGCCCCACTTCATTTTGACCGCGCGCTAGTAGGGCTGCGCGTCCAGCATCCATGCGCTCAGCTATCTCATCATCCTCAATGCAAGTTTCCATATAGGCTGCACGTTCGGCTTCGACAAACTCGCGCTCAAATAGGGTGATTTCTTCAGGGTAGTAGAACTCCACCACATTGCGGGTTTTATTCGGACCCATAGGGTGCAAGGTAGAGACGCAGAGCACGCCGGGATACCACTCCACCATCACATTGGGATAGTAGGTGAGCCAGATAGCGCCGTGGCGTGGCGATTTGCCATCGTAATGACGTAGTACTGCCTCGTGCCATTTTTGATAAACCGGCGAACCTGGCTTTTCTAAATTTTTATGAATACCAACCGTTTGGACGCTATGCCAGTCTCCAAATTCCCAGCGCAAGTCTTCGCAAGAAACAAACTTGCCCAGCCCCGGATGGAAAGGCACGACGTGGTAGTCCTCTAGATACACTTCAATGAAGGTTTTCCAGTTGTAATTGCATTCATGCACTTCAACGTGATCGAGAGCGTAGCCCTCAAACTGAAGATCATCAGCAACGCCCAGTTTGGCGAGGTCGGTGCGAACATCGCGTGGACCTTCAAATAAAAGTCCTTGCCAGTTCTGCAAGGGAGATTTGCCAAGATTCAGGCAGGGATTATCTTCAAAGTGGGGTGCACCCAATAACTCGCCATTTAAATCGTAGGTCCAGCGATGCAGGGGGCAAACAATGTTTTCTGCTTTACCTTTGCCGTTTAGCATCAGCGCTTGGCGATGGCGGCAGACATTCGACAGGAGTTCAATGCCTTGGGCATTGCGAACCAGTAGACGACCTTCATTTTCCGAGCTCAGTGTTTGATAGGAGCCAATCTCAGGAACCATGAGTTCATGACCTACATAGCCAGGGCCCTGCTTAAAAAGCAGTTCAATTTCGCGCTGATACAGATCAGCGTCAAAATATGCCGAAACCGGCAGTTGTAGATTGGACGGCGCAAGCTGCTGCGCGGTAGCCAGATTAGTCATTCTCCCCACCCCCGAAAACGTCAGCCGAAGCTAAGCGGAATAACCAATCCAACCATCGACGGATCGATATTGGAAAGGAAGGAGGCAATTATACCTATCTGACCCCCATCTCGCTTTAATATGTAGGGCTATCTTTGTAAGAAATTTGAGGGAAATAAGCCAATGCCAGCGAAGAAATCTGAGGGTCAAAAACCCAGTCTTGAGGTCCAAATTGACCCCAATTTACGTTATGAGCTGGCCGTAAGGGAGTTGGAAAAGCTGATTTCCGATATGGAATCTGGCAAATTTTCCCTGGAAGAGACGCTTTTGGCTTACCAGCGTGGCGCCGCCTTGTTGAAGCATTGCCAAGGCATGTTGGCGCAGGTTGAGCAACAAGTTCGGGTATTTGAAGCGTAAGTCACGCTGAAATTCAATTTCATGGATAAGCCATTTCAATTTGAGGATTGGGTTCGCGCTCATGGGCAGCGGACTGAATTGGCCTTGGAGAGCTTGCTCGATGCTGCCAATACCCATCCCGCTCGCTTGCATGAGGCAATGCGTTATGCCGCTCAGGGTGGTGGTAAGCGCATTCGTCCTTTATTGGTTTATGCCGCTGGTGCATTAGGTGGCGACACGAATGCTAATAATCAAGAGGTTTTAGACGCTGCGGCAGTGGCAATTGAATGTATTCACGCTTACTCCTTGGTGCACGATGATTTGCCTTGCATGGATGATGATGATTTGCGTCGTGGACGACCAACGGTCCATAAGGCGTTTGATGAGGCTACTGCTTTACTGGTTGGTGATGCTTTACAAACCCGCGCCTTTGAGGTTTTGGCAAATGTGCATTGTTCGCCAGAGGTGCGCTTAGCCATGATTAGTGCATTAGCCAGTGCATCCGGTTCTCGTGGCATGGCTGGCGGTCAAGCAATTGACCTAGAAAGTGTTGGTAAAAAATTAGACCTCACTGGCTTAAAGCAAATGCATGCCATGAAGACGGGCGCCTTGCTTTCTTGTGCAGTGGCCTTGGGTGGTATTGCGGCCCAACTCAACTCAAGTCAAATGCATCATTTGGCAACTTACTCAGAAGCACTGGGCTTAGCCTTCCAAATTGTGGATGATGTTTTGGATGCGACTGCGGATAGTCAAACCCTGGGCAAAACTGCAGGGAAAGACGCTGCAAACGACAAGCCGACCTATGTCACCTTGATGGGTTTAGACTATGCCAAGAAGGCGGCAAAAGATTTGCAAGAAACTGCAATCGCCAGCTTAGAGGGTTTTGGTTCTTCCGCCCAAGCTCTGAAAGATTTGGCTCTGTTAGTGGTTAATAGAGGCAAATAAGATTACTGAAGATTTGATGACTTTAAATTCTATTCACTCTCCCGCAGACTTAAAAAAATTATCGCGTGAGCAGCTGCCTGCGCTGGCGGATGAGTTACGCCAGTTTGTGCTCGACTCCGTCTCTAAAACTGGCGGACATCTTTCCTCTAATTTGGGAACGGTGGAGCTATCTATTGCCCTGCATTATGTATTCGATACCCCGCATGATCGAATCGTGTGGGATGTGGGTCATCAAAGTTATCCACACAAAATTTTGACCGGCCGTCGCGATCGCATGAATACCTTGCGTCAATTCAGTGGTTTATCTGGTTTCCCACGGCGCGCCGAAAGTGAATACGATGCCTTTGGTACTGGCCACTCATCTACGAGCATCTCTGCGGCGATGGGTATGGCTCGCGCCTTTCAGACTAAAGGGGAGAAGCAGGTAGCCGTCGCAGTGATTGGCGATAGCGCGATGACTGGCGGTATGGCATTTGAGGCAATGAACAATGCCGGCGTGTATGACGATCTACCGCTAGTGGTGATTTTGAACGACAACGATATGTCGATCTCACCAGCAGTGGGGGCGCTCAATCGCCATCTCGCAAGATTGCTGAGTGGCAATATCTATTCGGCAACAAAGAAGGGAATTGATAGTGTTTTATCGATTGCGCCCCCTTTACGTGAATTTGCAAAGCGTTTAGAAGATCATGCTAAAGGCATGGTCTCGCCATCTACGATTTTTCAAGAATTTGGTTTTAATTATTTCGGCCCGATTGATGGACACGATTTAGATGCTTTGATTCCCATGCTCCAGAACGTTCGCCGCTTGGCGCTAGAAGGGCGCGGCCCTCAGTTCTTGCATGTCGTGACTCGCAAGGGTCAGGGATATGAATTGGCAGAAGCTGATCCTGTCCTGTATCACGGCCCCAGCAAGTTCAACCCAGAAGAAGGCGTTCAGGTATCGACTGGCACCTCACCCAAAACCTTTACGCAAGTATTTGGTGAGTGGTTATGCGACATGGCGCATGCAGACCCGTTGTTAGTGGGCATTACGCCTGCAATGCGTGAAGGCTCTGGCCTGGTTGAGTTTGAAAAGAATTTCCCTAAGCGCTATTACGATGTTGGCATTGCTGAACAGCACGCAGTGACATTTGCAGCGGGTATGGCATGTGAAGGTATGAAGCCGGTAGTGGCGATCTACTCCACCTTCTTACAGCGTGCTTACGATCAATTGATTCATGATGTGGCGATTCAAGATCTGCCTGTGTTGTTTGCTTTGGATCGTGCTGGATTGGTTGGTGCCGACGGTGCAACGCATGCTGGCGCCTATGACATTCCCTTCTTACGTTGCATCCCGAATATGTTGGTCATGACGCCTGCCGATGAGGCGGAGTGCCGTGATTTATTGACCACCGCATTTCATCAGCCCCACCCCAGCGCAGTACGTTATCCGCGTGGCGCCGGTGTTGGCGCTACGCCATCAAAAGAATTGCGTACGCTACCTTTAGGTAAGGGTGAATTGCGTCGCAAGTCCAATGGGCCTGCGGGTCAACGTGTGGCAATCTTGGCTTTTGGTACTTTGCTATACCCAGCACTTGAAGTTGCCGAGCAGATTGATGCCTCAGTTGCGAATATGCGTTTTGTAAAGCCGGTGGATGTTGAGCTCCTCAGATCCTTGGCGCAAGATCATGATTATTTTGTGACGATTGAAGATGGCGCCATTCAAGGTGGCGCAGGTAGCGCATGTTTAGAGGCGCTTTCTGCTATGGGAATTAATAAGCCCCTATTGCAAATAGGCCTTCCTGATGAATTCGTGGAGCATGGGGACTACAAGCTCTTGATGAGTAAATGTGGTTTGGATGTTCAGGGGATTACAAAAGCGATTTGCCAGCGTTTTCCGGGGTTGAATGCTGTCCAGAGAGCAGCAAATACTGCGGTAGCAGGCAAATAACTCATTTTTGCCTGAAAATAGAGCTATGAACGATATCAATACGGCCTTTCTCGAACCGCAAGCTATGGCGGATGTTCAGTCTTCCCGTGACGATCGTGCGTTGCCGATTGAACAAGTGGGAATTCGGGGCTTACGTCACCCACTCCTGATTCGCACCAAGGCTGGTGATATGCCAGCTGTGGGTAATTTCGAGATGGATGTCGCGTTGCCAGCCCATGTGAAGGGCACGCATATGTCGCGTTTTATCGCCTTGCTGCAGGATCAAAAAGATGCGATTGATAGCGCTGCCGTAGTTGCTATGGCGCGTGCAATGTTGCCGTTACTCAATGCAACAGAAGGTCGCATCCAATTTACCTATACCCACTTTGTTAAAAAAGCTGCACCAGTTTCTGGTGTGGAAAGCTTGATGGATTACGAAGTGACTTGGACCGCTAAGGCAAAACAAAATATATCAGGCGTCATCGATGTCGAATTAAATCTCCGTGCATTAGTCCCGGTGATGAGTTTATGCCCTTGCTCAAAAGAGATTTCTGAATACGGTGCGCACAATCAGCGCTCGCATGTCACGATGTCTGTAGTGCTGGATCCACAAACAAAGATGACCGTGGAAGACTTGGTCACTGCCGCTGAGAGCCAAGCCTCTAGCGAGTTGTGGGGCTTACTCAAGCGTCCCGATGAAAAGTGGGTTACTGAGCGAGCTTACGATAATCCGAAGTTTGTTGAAGACTTGGTTCGTGATGTGGCCGGTCAACTCAAAGATGATCAACGCATTCTGTCTTTAGTGGTTGAAGCTGAGAACTTTGAGTCTATCCATAACCACAGTGCTTATGCCAAAATTAGTTTAGCCAAGTAAAGCGGCAAAACTGGTAGCTTAATAAAACAGTTGGCCATTCCTTCTTAAGGGAGGTTATTGCTAGCCAAATCCCAACGGGGTTTGATATCAAAAGCGCCAGATGTAGTTGAGCCATTATTTTTAGCCAACATGCGTAATGCTCCAGCAAAAGCAATCATCACGCCGTTATCGGTACATAGATCCACTGGTGGATAGTGCACCTCAAATCCATTCTTTTTAGCGCTGGCATTTAAGGCTGTGCGCAATTGCAAATTCGCACCCACGCCACCGGCAAGTACCAAATGTTTGCAGCCAGCTTGTTTAAGCGCTTTTTCCGACTTGCTCACCAGCACTGCAACCAAAGAATCTACAAAGCTTCGCGCAAGATCCGCCTGAAATGTTGCAAGTTCTTCTGTATTTGAAATTCCATTGGACTCAAACTTTTTCACTTGATTGAGTACGGCAGTCTTGAGTCCTGAGAAAGAGAAGTCCAAATCTCCCGAATGTAGCATTGGCTTGGGCAACTCAAACCTTCCGGACCGCCCCTTTTCTGCCAGTTTGGAGATGGCGGCACCCCCTGGGTAGTCCAGACCAAGTAATTTGGCAGTTTTATCAAAAGCTTCACCAGCAGCATCATCCAAGGTTTCCCCAAGAAGTTGGTATTTCCCAACCCCGCTGACCAGCATCAATTGGGTATGACCGCCTGAAACTAGGAGGGCGATAAAAGGAAATTGCGGCACAGACGTGCCTAAAAGTGGGGAAAGTAGGTGACCTTCAAGATGGTGAACCCCAATCGAGGGCAAATTGAGGCCTTGAGCAAGGGATTTGGCAAAAGCGCTGCCCACTAGTAAGGCTCCAGCTAATCCAGGCCCTTGGGTGTAGGCCACGGCATCAATATCCTTTAATTGGAGCTTAGCGTCATGCAGAGCATCATCTAGGAGGGGTAAAACCCGCCGTATATGGTCTCTGGAGGCAAGTTCAGGGACTACACCCCCGTATTCTCTGTGCATGGCAATTTGAGAGTGCAAGGCCTGCCCCAAGATGCCCTCATGGGCTGGAGCGTTATTTTCCCAGGGGGCGGTGTCATACACGGCCACTCCGGTCTCGTCACAAGAAGTTTCTATTCCTAAAACAATCATTTTTTTACTTTGTCGTGCTAGAATCGCCATTCAGTTAATTTTTCGATATTTTTCGAGCATATACGAGTTAAACAAGTATGACTACAGTCCGCCTCCGTGAGAACGAACCTTTTGAAGTGGCATTGCGCCGTTTCAAGCGCACCATTGAAAAGAATGGTCTTTTAACCGACTTGCGTGCCCGCGAGTTTTACGAGAAGCCAACGGCTGAGCGTAAGCGTAAGAAGGCAGCCGCTGCTAAACGCCATTACAAGCGTATCCGCAGCCAGATGTTGCCTAAAAAGCTTTATTAATAGAATTTAAAAGCTCTCCTCACCGAGAGGCTTTGAAACCCGCTGACGGTGAAACGCAGCGGGTTTTTGCTTTTTAGCTTTTTCAGGAAGAGGCTTATATTGGTTAAAAAGCCAATAAACTACATCCAGCATTTGCGTCAAACCAATTAGGAGTTACAGCATGGGCCTTAAAGATCAAATCACCGAAGATATGAAAAGTGCGATGCGTGCAAAAGAAGTGGCACGCTTAGGAACCATCCGCCTTTTATTGGCAGCCATCAAGCAGCGTGAAGTAGATGAGCGCATTGAGATGGATGATGCTAGCGTGATTGCAACGGTTGAGAAAATGATCAAGCAGCGCAAGGACTCCATCTCCCAGTTTGAAAAAGCCAGCCGCGATGATTTGGTGGCGATTGAAGCTGCCGAGATGGTCATTTTGCAAGCCTACTTACCAGCGCAGTTATCCGATGCTGAAGTAGAAGCTGCTGTAACCGCGGCTGTGGCATCGACTGGTGCGACTGGCCCTCAGGATATGGGCAAAGTGATCGGCGCTCTCAAAGCGCAGCTTGCAGGTAAAGCCGACATGGGTAAAGTTTCTGGTTTAGTAAAAGCGGCACTTGCCAAATAAGCAGCCAAAATAGCTAAAGCACTAAGCTTCATCAATTACTGATGGCTCTCATACCCCAATCTTTCATTGCCGATCTCTTAAATCGGGTCGACATCGTTGATGTGGTTGGGCAGCACGTAAAGTTAAAAAAAGCGGGCGCGAACTTTCAAGGTTTGTGCCCCTTTCATTCTGAAAAATCCCCTTCATTTTCGGTTTCTCCAACAAAACAGTTCTACCACTGCTTTGGTTGTGGAGCACATGGCTCCGCCATTAGCTTTCTGATGGAGTACTCCGGTCTTGGTTATGTAGATGCGATCGAAGATCTGGCGCGTTCAGCTGGATTAGATGTGCCGCGTGAAGAGCGCACTGCCAATGATGTGGCACGCCAGCAGCAAACAATGGCTTTAAGTGAGGTCATGAGTGCGGCAGCGGATTGGTATCGTCAGCAACTCAAAGTGGCACCGCGCGCGGTGGAATACCTCAAGGGTCGTGGACTTACTGGTGAGATTGCTAAGCGTTATGCCTTGGGTTATGCGCCAGATGGTTGGCAAGGGCTCGAAGCGGTCTTTGGTACTTACGCCAATGATGAGGTCGCTAAGACTTTGTTGGAGGGCGGCTTACTCATTCAGAGTGAGCAAGGTGACGGTGGTCAAACTGCACGTCGCTACGATCGATTCCGCGATCGCATTATGTTTCCGATTCGAAATCCTAAAGGCCAAACCATTGGCTTTGGTGGGCGCATCTTAGATCAGGGCGAACCAAAGTATTTAAATTCTCCTGAGACGCCACTCTTTTCCAAGGGCAATACGCTCTATGGTTTGTTTGAGGCTAGGCAAGCCATTCGCGCACAAGAGTATGTGTTGGTGTGCGAGGGTTACATGGATGTAGTGGCGCTTGCCCAATTGGGTTTCCCCAATGCGGTAGCTACATTGGGTACGGCATGCACTGCTAATCATGTGCGTATGTTGCTGCGCCAAACAGATCGTATTGTATTTTCATTTGATGGCGACTCGGCCGGTCAGCGTGCAGCGCAACGCGCCTTAGAGGCCTGCCTGCCATTAATGTCAGATGACAAGGAGATTCGCTTCTTATTCCTGCCGACTGAGCATGACCCTGATAGTTATGTGCGAGCCTATGGCGCCCCCGCTTTTGAGAAGGTGATAAAAGAGGCGATGTCGCTATCAAGCTTCTTTTTTAAGATTGTTAGCCAAGAGCATGAGCTCACGACTCCCGAGGGTAGGGCGCAAACACATCATGCGGCAAAACCTTTATTGCTATCGATGCCACCTATTGCCTTGCGTACGCAAATTTTGCGTGAGTTGGCGATTCGTACAAACTCGACTCCCGCAGAACTAGAGTCTTTCTGTGGATTAACGGTTGCTCCTGCACCAGTGCAGCAAGGCGCTTATGCGACCACCAGTCAGCGTGCGCCAACCTTTGTACAGGCGAATACTGGTAATAGAACGCAGGGTGCACCTTGGCAGGCATCGAAGGGATCCGCGAAAAGAGTAGCCATTCAAAATATCGCCCCGCCCCAGGCACCCACTGATTTAGCAGAGCAGATGTTGCGAGTATTGATTCAGTTTCCGCACTTAGGCAAAGCATTAGACGCCAATAAAAGGGTGCTGGCTCTGCAAGCCTCCGAGCTGCGTTCGGCAAAAGCGTTAGAGCTCATGCAGGACTTATTGGCCCAGTGTGATTTAGTGGAGCTGATTCCTGGCGATAATGGCAAGCCGCCAACCGTAGGTGCCGGTGCCTTTGCTTTGTTTCAGGATCAACTCTCCCGTAGCTCGCTGGCGCCACTCTATGAAGTCTTGAGAAAACGCGTTATGGGCTCGGATTTGGAGTTAGAGGGCGCAGTTGCCGACCTAGAAGGCACCTTCAAAAAACTAGAGCTCATTCATCTCAAAACAGAAATGACAGAGATTGCTCAAAAGATTGCTGGCAGCACTGCCACTGAGCAAGATCGGGCTCGATATCGCGAGCTAGGCGAAAGATTGAAATTCTCGTAAGAATTTTCTGATTTAGCCCTAGAAAATCCTGAAATTCACCCCATATTCTTACTATGAGTAGGGGTAAAAAAGTCGTAATCGACTATAATCCTTTATTCCCAGAAAAAAACCGATTTAATTCAGTCACTTGCGCTTTATTTTGATGAAATTTTGGGCAAGTGGACAACGTGGCTGTGCTTAATCAGTCGAGATCAATAATCAGTAATGTGAGTAAGTGCTAATAAATGCCTAATATCAAGAAGAAACCAGCCAAATCAGCAAAGCCAGCAGCAAAAGCAGCTAAGCCTGTAGCGAAAGCAAAGGCACCAGCAAAGCCAGCAGCGAAAGCATCTGCTAAGGTTGTGAAGGCGGTGGCTAAGCCCGTAGCGAAGGCAAAGCCTGTAGCGAAAGCACCTACTAAGGCTGTGAAAGCGCCAGCTAAACCTGTGGCGAAGCCAGTCGCTAAGCCAGTAGCGAAAGCGAAAGCTCCTACTAAACCAGCAAAGCCAGTAGCGAAAGCACCTGCTAAGGTTGTGAAGGCGCCAGCTAAGCCGGCAGCAAAGGTTCCCGCAAAGCCAGCAGCAAAAGCACCCACTAAGACACCAGTAAAAGCAGCTAAGCCTGTGGCAAAAGTCTCGGCTAAACCTGAGGCTAAAGTGGAAGTACCTGCAAAAGGTAAAGCCGCTACCGCCCCTAAGGCTGAGGTTGAAAAACCAGTGAAGGGCACTAAAGAAGTTAAGGAAGTTAAAGAAGTTAAAGGCAAAAAAGCAGTGGTTGCTGAAGTTGAGCTTGTGGTGACTGAAGAAGTTAAAAAAGGTCGCAAGCCAAAAACGGATGCTCCAGATGAGGGTGCTGAGCCAGTCTTGACGGATCGTCAAAAAGCACGTGAGCGCAAGGCGAAAGAAAAGGCACTTTTAAAAGAATTCGCGGCACAACAGTTGGGCTCTGAAGAGCAGCAGGAATTACGTCGTACCCGTCTGAAGACATTAATTAAGATGGGCAAGTCCCAGGGTTATTTAACTCATGGCGAAATGAATGACGTGATGTCAGATGAGTTGTCCGATGCCGATGCCTTGGAGACTTTGATTGGATTGTTGAATGACATCAACATTACTGTTTACGAACAAGCCCCTGACGCAGAAACACTCTTGCTGAACGAAAACACTTCTGCGGCAACTACTGAGGAAGAGGCTGAAGAAGAGGCGGAGGCTGCTCTGTCTACAGTGGATTCAGAGTTTGGACGCACAACTGATCCGGTGCGCATGTACATGCGTGAGATGGGTACTGTTGATCTATTGACTCGCGAAGGCGAGATCGTCATTGCGAAAAAGATTGAGGCAGGCCTTAAAGACATGGTGATGGCCTTAGCCGCTTGCCCTGTCACCATTGGTGAAATCTTAGCTAACGTCGATAAGATTGCTAGCGGTGAGATGGAGATTGATCAATTCGTAGATGGATTGGTTGATCCGAATGCTGAAGATATTAAGCTTGGACCAGAAGAGCCAGAGGTTGACCCGGATGCAGAAGAGGGTGGCGAAGAGGGTGATGGTGAAGATGAAGGTGGCGGTGGCGGTGGTGCGGCTACTGCTAATGCCAAGCAATTGGAAGAGCTCAAGCAGATCTCTTTAGAGAAGTTTGCGATTGTTCGTGCTCAAGCCGACAAGATGCGTCGTGCATTTGATAAGGAGGGCTACAACTGCCCAGCCTATATCAAAGCGCAAGAAGCAATTCGCGGTGAGTTACTTGGATTCCGTTTGACAGCGAAAAGTGTTGAGAAGTTATGCGATACCTTGCGTTCACAGGTGGATCAAGTTTGGAAACTCGAGCGCGGCATTGTGAGCTTATTGGTGGATAAGGTAGGCGTTAATCGTGGTGATGTATTAAAAGACTTCCCTAAGATGTCGATGAACTTAGAGTGGACTGCCAAGTTGCTTAAGGAAAACAAGCCATATACAGCGCTATTGCAACGTAATGTGCCTGCGATTCAAGAGTTGCAGCAGAAGTTGATTGATATTCAAATACGTGTAGTCCTGCCGCTCCCAGAATTAAAAGAAGTGAATAAGCAGATGATCGCTGGCGAGAAGCGTGCGCGTGAAGCCAAGCGTGAAATGACTGTTGCCAACTTACGTCTGGTCATCTCAATTGCTAAGAAATACACCAACCGTGGTTTGCAGTTCTTGGATTTGATTCAGGAGGGCAACATTGGTTTGATGAAGGCGGTAGATAAGTTTGAATACCGTCGTGGTTATAAGTTCTCAACCTATGCGACATGGTGGATCCGTCAGGCGATTACCCGCTCTATTGCAGACCAGGCGCGCACGATCCGTATTCCAGTTCATATGATTGAGACAATCAATAAGATGAATCGTATTAGCCGTCAGATCTTGCAGGAAACTGGTCATGAGCCAGATGCTGCGACCTTGGCACTCAAGATGGAAATTCCTGAGGACAAGATTCGTAAGATTATGAAGATTGCTAAAGAGCCAATCTCAATGGAAACACCGATTGGCGATGATGCCGATTCAAACTTGGGCGACTTCATTGAAGATAGCAATACCTTGGCGCCGGCTGAAGCTGCATTGCATGAATCGATGCGCGATGTGGTGAAGGATGTACTTGACTCATTAACACCACGCGAAGCAAAAGTATTGCGCATGCGCTTCGGTGTTGAGATGAGTACAGACCATACTCTTGAAGAAGTTGGCAAACAGTTTGACGTGACCCGTGAGCGTATTCGTCAGATCGAAGCCAAGGCTCTGAGAAAGATGCGTCACCCAAGCCGGAGTGACAAACTCAAGACCTTCCTCGAAGAGGATTGATCTAAAGACTAACGGGCCTATAGCTCAGTTGGTTAGAGCAGAGGACTCATAATCCTTTGGTCCCAGGTTCAAGTCCTGGTGGGCCCACCAGAAAAAGCAAGCCCTCATCAGAAATGGTGGGGGTTTTGTCTTTTGAATATTGCCTTATGATCAAGGTTTAAATCTCCATGAGGAAGTTAATGAATACATTTGATGCAATCCGCGAACGCAGAGCAGTCAAGAGTTTTAACCCAAGCCACGAATTTACTAAGCAAGAGACTGAGCATTTACTTGACCTTGCTATGCAAGCGCCATCCTCATTCAATATCCAGCATTGGCGTTTGGTGAATGTTACTGACAAGGCTTTAAGAGTAAAGTTACGAGAAGCTGCGCATGATCAGGCTCAGGTTACTGATGGATCATTATTATTTGTAGTGACTGTAGATACGAAGGCTTGGGAAAAGGATCCTGCTAGATATTGGGTAAATGCACCTAAAGAAGCTCAAGATATTTTAGTTCCTTGGATCAATCCTTTTTATGCTGGAAATGAGCAATTACAGCGTGATGAAGCAATGCGCTCTGCTGGCATCATGTTGCAAACGATGATGCTCTCAGCCAAGGCGATGGGTTACGACTCCTGCCCAATGGTAGGATTTGATTTTGACAAGGTAGCAGAACTGATTCATTTGCCAAAAGATTATGCGATTGCAGCAATGCTAGTGATTGGCAAAGGGATTAAACCAGCATGGCCTAAGCCTGGCTTTATCCCAAAGACAGAAATGTTGATTGAAAACCACTTTTGAATTAAACCATCTTCTGGATTGAGTGGTCAGGTCTAGGCTCAAGTACTAGTGGGCTCACCAGAAAAGTAAACCCTCATCAGAAATGGTGGGGGTTTTGTCTTTTAGCTCTTTTGAATTAGTTGCTCAAATGCATTTATAAATGACTCAGGGGGCTGAGCTCCTTGCAGCAGATACTGGTTATTAAGAATGATCGAGGGAACAGAGTTGATGCCAGCGCCTGTATAAGTAGCTTCCTCTTCACGCACTTCGCTAGCAAATTCTTTACCCTGGAGTATCTCTTGAGCCCTATCCATATCTAGGCCAGCGCGTACTACCGCCCCTATCAAGTTTTCCTGGTCATCCAAATTTACAGCAAGGCAAAAGTAAGTATTGAGCAATTCATTTTTTAGGGCGGCTTGCTTTTGCAAGTCATATTCTTTGGCAGCCCAATACAAAAGACGGTGACAATTAAAAGTGTTGTAAACCCGTTTACGGCCTTCTGGATGAAATTCAAATCCAGCTTCTAATGCTTTGGCTCTGATATTGGCTTGATTCGCTTTAACCTGTTCTGCAGTTAAGCCATATTTTTCTGCGAGATGTTCAATGGCGTCTTGACCACCTTTAGGCATGTGTGGATTGAGCTCAAAGGGATGAAAATGTACTTCAAAGTTTACTTTGTCAGTTAATTTTGAAATAGCCTGGTTGAGATTGCCCAACCCTACAGCGCACCAAGGGCAAGCTACATCTGACACATAGTCTATTTTGATCGTTGGTTTCATAAACTTGATTCTACAGAAGCTAATCAATGATGAAATGAAAGATAAACAAG
>CANCBK010000009.1 GCA_947374315.1 Burkholderiaceae bacterium
TTTACATATGAGTGCCTTGGGTGCGGATTCGCAGGGCCCATCGATGTATCAGCGTAGTAAGGGTGATGGTGGGGACGCAGTCAAAGCCAGCAATTTGGATTGGACTATCTTTAGGCCTTCAGTCATTTTTGGCGCACAAGATCAATTTATTAATTTGTTTGCCAGGCTGACCAAGTTATTTCCAGCGATGCCTTTGGCTAATTCGGGGGCACAGTTTCAGCCAGTGAGCGTAGATGATGTTGCTACGGCGTTTATAAAATCCCTGAGGATGCCATCGACCATTCATCAGTCTTATGACCTGGTGGGGCCTGCGGTTTACACCATGAAAGAGATTGTAGAATTCGCGGCCCGTAAGGTGAATACCCAATGCGCCATTATTCCGGCGCCGGGTTTTGTGGGATATCTACAGGCATTGGCGTTTGAGTTTTTGCCAATACCCACTTTAATGTCGCGTGACAACATTGCATCCATGCGATTGCCCAATATCTTGCCGCTCAATGGCGTTGATGCCCTGACTACGATATTTGGGGTTAGCCGGCGCACATTAGAAGGCATGAAGTAATTAAATGAAGATTTACGCAGTCGGTGGCGCCATTCGGGATACCCTCATGGGTTTACCTGTGCACGATATCGATTATGTTGTCGTAGGCTCTAGCGTTGAAGAGATGATCGCGCAGGGCTATCGTCCGGTTGGCAAAGACTTCCCCGTGTTCTTGCACCCTGAAACAAAAGCTGAATATGCCTTGGCGCGAACGGAGCGTAAAACCGGCAAGGGCTACAAAGGGTTCATGTTTTATGCTGACCCCAGCGTCACGCTAGAGCAAGACTTAGAGCGTCGCGATCTGACTATTAATGCAATGGCTCAGGAGGTTGGTGAGGATGGCAAGTACTTGGGTCTCATCATTGATCCTTATAACGGACAAGACGATTTAGCTGCCAAAGTCTTTCGTCATGTGTCCAATGCTTTTGCGGAAGACCCTTTGCGCCTATTACGCATTGCCCGTTTTGCAGCGCGCTTTCCGGACTTCACTGTGGCGCCTGAAACAATGGACGCTTTGCAGGCCATTGTTCAGTTAAATGAATTGTCAGTGCTCTCTGCTGAAAGAATTTGGCAGGAACTAGCAAGAGGCTTAACAGCGCATAAGCCAATGCGGATGTTCCAAGTTTTGCTTGATACAGGTGCGGCGAAAGCCCTGCTCTCTTCTACGCTCACAGCTAATCTAGCTAAAGAAGCATTTCGCGAGGAGTTGATTGCCCACCTACATTCTGCAAGTGAACGTTTAGAGGATCGCTGCGCATTGGTGTTGATGCATCTACCCGCTACCGAAATTCGGGCATGGGCGGAATCTGTCAAGATGCCAAATGATGTGCGTGATTTCAGTGAAATATTTAGCGAGCTGTATTTGCTGATCCAGAAATCTCTTGGCGCTGCTAGTGGAGCCTATGCGGCCATAGATGTATTGGCTTGGTTTAATCGGGCAGATGTTTGGCGAAAAGCTGAGCGGGCACGAGCTTTGCTGGATTTAGCTCAGCGCATTGGCTTGCGTGTGAACGCTGTGATCAATGCATTTCAAGAAGCGCAGTCACTCGAAATGGCAGCAATTATTGCCAGCCTTCCAGTTGAGGATCGATCGCATGGTGACAAAATTCGCGGCGCGATTGATGCTGCCAGATTGTCTGCTATTACTGCTGCACTCAAGACGGTAGTTTCCTAGAGTCGATTCCTGCCTCTTACGCCTGGCAGATCTTCCAGAATGTAGTCTGGCAATAGGGCACTGAGGTTCTTTGAAAATGCAAAGACTTTAAAGAGTTCCCCCATCTCTGCTTCAGACAAAAGCTTTTGCAATGCATTGGAGATCGGCAAGAACGTTTCTGGATTGCTAGGGTCGCCAATCTCGAGGGCAATGTCGCCAATGCCGGCATCTAATAAATAAGACGCCTGATTGCTGAGATAGACATCATCGACTTTCTCCTCTAATGCGCTACGGGCGATTTGAGACCACTCTACATGCGTAGTTAAGTCGCATAGACCGGGAAGATGAAATGGATCCTGAATAGCGTGATGTCGATGGTGTGCCATCAGCGTGCCTTCTAGGCGCTGAGCGTGGTAGTACTCGCCTTCTGGAAACCCATAGTCAAACGTGAGAAATAATCCAGTATCGAGTTGTTTGGCTACATGACGCATCCAAGCATTTGCTTGGGCGTGTAATTCGGTAACGTAGCCTTCGGAAAAATTTCCAGTGCACAACATTTTAGGAAGTAGAGCTTGCTCTACTGGTTTCCCGGGCAGCCAAACCAACTTGCCATCCAGAACTGCTACACCATGTAAATACCAAAAGCCATTTTGGAAAATGATGGCATCACAAGGAATTGCATCAATCACTTCATTGGCCAGAATGACGCCTTTGAAATTGCTGGGCATAGAACTGAGCCAAGTGGATTCTGTAGCAAGGTTGAGTTTCTGTGAAAGTGTCTTGAGCCGCTCCCCCTGTCTTTGTGCAAGATCAGGCGAGATCTCAATGATGTCGTAACGATCCAACGAGAAATCAAGATCGTGGAGGCGCATCAATATAGATTCAGCCAGTTTTCCTGTGCCGGCGCCAAACTCCAAAATCTGGGTGGGGAGTCCTTGTGCCTGTAAACCCTCAAGAATGGGCAGGAGGGTGGAAACAATTGCGGCGCCAAATAAAGGGGAGAGCTCAGGGGCGGTCGTGAAATCCCCGCCTGCACCTAATTTATGAGCCCCGGCGCTGTAATAACCCATGCCTGGTTCATATAAAGCCATCTCCATATACCTAGAGAATGGCATCCAGCCCCCTTGGGAGGCAATTTCGGCCATTATTTTTTGCTGAAGAAGCTCGGTATGCGCCGTTTCAAGGCTGGTCAAGGTAATATCCATAGCTCGCTAGTCTAAGAGAATTTAAGTGAACTTGAGTTCAAATACCCCAACCCAGAAAAATAAAGCGGTTTTAGTGACTGGCGCTGCCAAGCGTCTAGGTCGGGAAATTGCCTTGGAATTCGCCCGACAGGGCTGGGATGTGGCGGTCCATTACGGCAGCTCGGCTACCGAGGCACGGGCAACGGCGGCTGAAATTAAGCAATTGGGTCGTAAGGCGGAAGTATTTCAAGCGGACTTGGCCAAAGATGTGGAAGTGAATGCCTTATTTTCATCAGTTACTGGTCAGTTTGAACATCTCCATTGCTTAGTGAATAGTGCCTCCATCTTTGAATATGATCGCGCTAATTCAGACTCCCCCTTGAGTGGCAAAAGTGTGCAAGAGCATATGCAGGTTAATTTAGCTGCGCCTATCTTGTTATCTCAGCTGATGTTTGAGTTTCAAAGAAATAAAGCTGTAAAAAATACGGATGCAGATTCTGCAATTGCATCAGTTATTCAATTGCTCGATCAAAAGTTGATTAATCTCAATCCGGATTATTTGTCTTACACCTTATCTAAAGCGGCGCTTCTCACATCAGTGGAGTTGTTGGCAGTCGACTTTGCTCCATATTTAAGGGTTATGGGTTTGGCGCCTGGAATTACCTTGCCATCTGGAAATCAAAGTAATGAAGGTTTCACTAATGCGCACCAAATGACGCCATTAGGAAGGTCTTCGACCCCGAGCGACATTGCTAAAGCCGCCGTATTTTTGGCAAGTTCAAATGCTATCACGGGCACAACTTTGTATGTCGATGGCGGACAACACTTATTGCCATCCTCCCGTGATGTGATGTTTAAAACGAATTAAGTAAAAGAGGCAATACAAAAATTATGCACGCTATTCTTTCTCATCCTGCTTTAGTGGATTGTCGCCGTTTGTTTTTGAAGGACTACGAAATCTATATCAATATTGGTGTTCATGATTTTGAGAAGAAGGCTGAGCAGCGCGTGATTTTGAATGTCGATTTATATATTCCGCTCGCAGCAAATACCCCCTCTCATGATGCATTGGAGGAGGTGGTTGACTATGACTTCATGCGTGAAACCATTAAGGCACGGTCTTCTCAGGGCCATATTCATTTGCAAGAGACCTTTTGTGATGACATCATCACTGCGATGCTATTGCACCCCAAAGTGATCGCAGCTCGTGTGAGTACTGCCAAGCCCGATGTGTATCCCGATTGCCACTCCGTTGGTGTTGAGGTATTTCGGATGAAGCAAGTTTAAAGAAAAATGATTAGAAAAGTATTGAGAAGAGAATTCAGTAGCCATGGGTGATATCCGCAAAGTCGTTTTGGAAGAAAACAAGCTTGAGAAAAAGCTATGCCGTTTAGTTGGTCAAGCGATTGGCGACTTTGGCATGATCGAAGACGGCGATAAAGTGATGGTGTGCTTATCAGGCGGCAAAGATAGTTATGCCATGCTCGACATCTTATTAAAGCTACGCGAGCGCGCCCCAATCAATTTTGAAATCGTGGCTGTTAATTTGGATCAGAAGCAGCCAGGATTTCCGGCGGAGATTTTGCCAAACTATTTAAAGGCTTTAGGCGTTCAATTTCATATTGAAAATCAAGACACCTATAGTATCGTGAAGCGCGTTATTCCAGAGGGAAAAACGACTTGTGGACTGTGCTCTCGATTACGTCGTGGTATTTTGTATCGTGTAGCAGATGAGTTGGGTGCAACAAAAATTGCTTTAGGACACCACCGCGATGACATCTTGGAAACCTTGCTTCTCAATATGTTCTTTGCGGGAAAACTAAAAGGGATGCCGCCCAAGTTGCGTTCTGATGATGGCAAACATATCGTGATTCGCCCCCTCGCTTACGTTCCTGAAAAATTGCTTGAGCGCTATGCGGTCGATATGAGCTTCCCGATTATTCCGTGTAATCTTTGCGGTAGTCAGCCCAATTTGCAGCGTGGCGCCATGAAAGATATGTTGCGTGAATGGGAAAAGAAGCATCCTGGACGTGTCGAGAATTTATTTCGCTCAATGCACCATATCGTCCCATCCCATTTAATGGATGGCGAGGCCTTTGATTTCAAAAACCTCGAGATCTCTACTGAGCTATCAGGCATCGCCGCTAGATCGGCTGGCGACAAAGCAATTGATGAGACGGAAATCGATGAATTAGCCTGCGGAACCCTTATTCAAGGGACTTATAATCTGTCTTTATGAACATCGTTATTTTGGCTGCTGGGCAGGGAAAGCGGATGAAATCCGCATTACCCAAGGTTCTCCAAACCTTGGCCGGGAAACCGCTTCTCCAGCATGTTTTAAATACAGCCCTAGCTTTACAGGGTAAGACCGCCAACACTGGACCTATCGTGGTTATCGGCCATGGTGCTGGCGATGTACAGCAATTTCTTCAGATCACCAGTGAGCAAGATCCTGGCTTTAGCAAGGTAAGCACGGCATTACAGGCTGAGCAAAAAGGAACGGGTCACGCTTTATTACAAGCTTTGCCTAAATTGGATCTCAAAGAACCTACTTTGGTTCTGTATGGCGATGTCCCGCTAACCACTAAACAGACGCTTTCTAGGTTGGTCAAATTGGCTGATGGTGTGCGTGGCCAAGATTCTGCTTTGGCTTTGCTTACCCAAAATCTCAGCAACCCAACAGGCTACGGCCGCATCGTGCGCGATATCGATGGGTCAGTCAAAGAGATTGTTGAGGAAAAAGATGCAACGCCTGCGCAAAAGCGCATTCAGGAAATTAATACCGGGATTATGGTTTTGCCAAGCAATTCACTAAAGAAGTGGTTGAAGGCGCTACGCGCTAGCAATGCTCAAGGTGAGTACTATTTAACCGATGTCATTGCGATGGCTGTTAAAGATGGTGTACCAATTCGCACGGCACAAGCAGATGCTGAATATGAAACTGTTGGCGTCAACAGTCGCGATCAATTGGCCGCGCTAGAGCGAGTGCATCAACTTAATCAAGCCAATCTATTGATGGATGCTGGCGTTTCTTTGGCCGATCCAGCGCGCATCGATATTCGCGGAACGCTAGAGTGCGGCACTGATGTTTTTATTGATGTGGGCTGTGTATTTGAGGGCTACGTCACTTTGGCATCGGGCACCAAGGTTGGTCCTTACTGCATTATTCGCAATAGCGTGGTTGGTAAAAATGTATGCATTCACTCTTTTAGTCATCTTGATGGCGCCAAGGTTGGTGCCAGTTCCTTGATTGGGCCTTATGCGCGTTTACGTCCTGGCGCAGATTTAGCAAACGATGTACATATTGGTAACTTTGTTGAAGTGAAGAACAGCAAGATCGCCCCCAACAGCAAGGCCAATCATCTAGCTTACGTGGGTGATTCGATTGTGGGCTCTAGAGTCAATATTGGCGCAGGTACGATTACTTGTAACTACGATGGCGTCAATAAACACCAAACCATTATTGAGGATGATGTCTTCATTGGTTCCGATACCCAGTTGGTTGCTCCTGTACGCGTTGGGCGCGGCGCCACTTTGGGTGCTGGCACAACCCTGACTAAAGACGCACCTCCCAATCAGTTAACCGTGTCGCGAGCTAAGCAAATATCTTTACAGTGGCAGCGTCCTGTCAAGCAAGAAATGAAATCAGCACCTAAGAAATCAGCGTCTAAAAAAGTCGCTCTCAAGGTAGCAAGCAAAAAATCCGTTAAGGCTAAAAAATAATGTGCGGAATCGTTGGCGCAGCATCGCTTAAGAATATTGTTGATGTGTTGATTGAAGGCCTGCGTCGCCTCGAATACCGCGGTTATGATTCTTGTGGTTTTGCTGTGATTAATGGCGATGATGCCAAGCATCCAATTGAGCGTGCTCGCACCACTGCACGAGTTTCAGAGCTGGCGGAGCAGGGTAAAGATTTTCATGGAACCTTGGGTATTGCTCATACCCGCTGGGCAACCCATGGCAAGCCAGATACGCAAAATGCCCATCCGCATGTCTCCGGTGGATTAATCGCTGTCGTCCACAACGGCATCATAGAAAATTATGAAACGCTTCGCACCGAACTTAAGGCTGCGGGATATGTGTTTACTTCGGAAACGGATACCGAAGTGATTGCGCATTTAATTCATCAAGCTTATGTAGCCAGTAAGCAAGTAGATTTAGTCGCTTCAGTCAGATCTGTATTGCCACGATTGCATGGCGCTTACGCAATTGGCGTGATTGCACAAGATCGCCCAGACATTTTGGTGGGCGCGCGAGTGGGGTCCCCTTTAGTTGTGGCCCTTGGCGAGAATGAAAATTTCCTGGCCTCTGACGCCCTAGCTTTGGCTGGTCGCGCACATTCGATGATGTATCTCGAAGAGGGTGATGTCGCCGTTCTAAAGGCCGATAGCGTCGAGATTATTGATCAAGCTGGTAAAGCGGCCCAAAGAGAGCACAAGGCAATGCCGGCGCAAGCTGACTCTGTAGATTTGGGTCCTTACCAGCATTACATGCAAAAAGAGATCTTCGAGCAGCCTAGAGCGATAGGCGATACGCTTGCCAATATCGCCAGTTTTGGCCCAGAACTTTTTAATGCCGACCCCGAGCAATGGAAACAGTTTGATCAAATTTTGATCTTGGCTTGCGGTACGAGTTATTACTCTGCCTGTGTTGCCAAGTATTGGTTGGAAGATCTTGCGGGAATTCCGACGCAGGTAGAGATTGCAAGTGAATATCGCTATCGCACCACTGTGCCCAATCCCAATACATTAATAGTGGTGGTATCTCAGTCCGGTGAGACTGCTGATACTTTGGCCGCCTTGCGTCATGCGCAGGCCTTGGGCCATCAATACACCTTGGCCATTTGCAATGTTGCCAGCAGTGCGATGGTTCGTGAAACCCACTGGAGCTTTTTAACGAAAGCCGGTACTGAGATTGGCGTTGCCTCTACCAAGGCTTTCACTACTCAGTTAGTTGCCCTCTACTTATTGGCAGTCTCGTTGGCAAAGCGGGCAGGCAAAGTAAGTCCTGAGCGAGAAAAAGCGCTGCTGCGAGATTTACGCCATTTGCCAAAAGCCTTGCATGCAGTGTTGGCGCTTGAGCCCCAAATCATCGCTTGGAGCGTTGCTTTTGCTAAATGTGAAAACGCCCTATTCTTGGGGCGTGGCATGCATTATCCAATTGCGCTTGAAGGCGCCCTCAAGCTGAAAGAGATTTCTTATATACATGCTGAGGCTTATCCGGCTGGAGAGTTAAAGCATGGGCCTCTTGCGCTCGTTACTGAGAAGATGCCAGTAGTTACGGTAGCTCCTAAGGATGACTTATTGGAGAAGCTTAAATCCAATATGCAGGAAGTAAAAGCCCGTGGTGGCAAGTTATATGTCTTCGCCGATCAAGATACTGATATCACTAGTAGTGAAGGTATCCACGTCATCCGTTTGCCTGAGCACTACGGCAATCTCTCCCCAATCTTGCATGTAGTTCCATTGCAGCTCTTGGCGTATCACACGGCTTGCGCACTAGGCACTGATGTAGACAAGCCTCGCAATCTAGCAAAGAGCGTTACGGTCGAGTAATTCTAGGGTGGGCTTGCAGCTGCCGTCTCATCGTTCACTCTAATTACACAATCTCATAAGTGAGCAGCAGTACTGCGGCCCCCATGCAGAGCAGTGCCAGCATAAATACCTTATCCGCAATATCTTCAAAATATATTTTTTTAGAGTGACTTCGAATCGAGAGGTAGGAAAAGACTGAGCTGGCGAGAAAGATGAGCGCATCTAAAGCGAGAAGATCATCAACCCAATAGGCGACTCCTCGACTGGACTGGGTGAGCTTCACAATACTGATAACGGTCATACAGACCCCGAGCATTGCGCCCGAAGTCGGAAGAATATGACCGCTTAAGTTATTAGTTTGGCGCATTTATTGATGAATATAACCTGGCAAAGAACTTGATCCAGAGTTTTGGCTTGGTGCTGGTGACCCGCCAAGATCAGGTAAGTTGTAGTTGGGTTGATTTGCCCCTAGTCTTTTGGGGCTTGCAGCAATATAAGTAGGAACTCTACTGTCAAATATTGCCTTTTGTTCTGCGGTAAGCGTTTTGTAGAGTGGTTTAGCCGCCTCTGCAGTCTCTTTAAGTGTGGTGTACCGGCTCTTGGCATCATCGCTGACCTGACTTAAATACTGTATCCCATCAAGATTATTGCTAGTGCCGCCGTTATTTAATTTGGCTCTTTCTTTAGCAACATCGCTCGCATACAGTCGTACTTTGGTTGCAAAATTACCCCATGCCTTTGTTTGTTCGGGCTTTAGCTTTAGCTCCTCTTCCAGCTGCGATAAACGAGTCTCAATTTGCTCATAGGTTAGCAGATGAGAGCCTGGCGCTGGCATTGCCAAATGATTGTTTGTTGCGGCACTAGAAGAGTCTGGATTTGAGGCATTACGCCCAGCACCTCTCCGCATTCCAGGCGTACCTGGAATTCCAGAGCCTTGAGATCCACCCCACTGAGCGTAAGCCGTCTTTATGGGGAGCGTGGTCACCAAAACTAGCAAACTCAAGAGGATTGATTGTAATTGTTTGAAAAGCAGGTTCATTTGACTTATATTTTTTACTGTTGAGTCTTATTAGACTCTGATTAAGTTAAATACTTACTGCGTAACTGAAAATAATTATTTATTGGTAGTGCATAAGTTTTTTCTCATGAGTTGCGTCTAAGTATTAACAAACAAGGAGAAGCAAATGAAAAGAACGATGCAAGGTTTGATTATGGCTAGTATTTTGATGGTGAGTGCTATTAGTATCGCTAGTGCCGCATTGCCTGAGCCACAAGACCCTCAAGCAGTTGCCAATATGACTTTTGAGCAACGCCTACAAATGTCTAAAGATCTACGAGAGCAGTTTAAGCAGGCTACACCAGAAGAGCGTCGCGAGTATCGTCAAAAGCTCCATGCTAAATTTAAGGCATTGAGTCCAGAAGAGCGTCAAGCTTTGCGCGAGAAAATGCATGCGCAGTGGAAGGCTTTAAGCCCAGAGCAAAAGAAAGAATTGCGCGATAACCGTAAAGCCATGATTGCGGCAATGACACCTGAAGAACGCTCTGAGATGAAGAAGGAGCGAGAAGAGTGGATGAAAGCGCATCCTAGCGAGAAAGATCATTGGAATAAGCCGATGAGCAACTAAGGATTGGTTTGAGTCTATTTCCTAATAAGCGACACCGAATTGAGCGGGCATTATTAAAGAGTGCGGTAGCTGGGAATTCCGGGGCATCGAAAGAGCTTATTCGATTACTCAGTTCCCCGGCCTACTCCTTGGCCTGGAAAATGTTGGGCAACAGAGAAGACGCAGAAGATGTTGTGCAAGAGGCGTTTATTCGATTATGGAAAAGTGCAGATTCTTTTTCAGGAAGGTCTGGACTTTTTACTTACTTTTACGCCATTGTGAGTAATCTTTGCTTGGATCGACTGAAGAGCCTGAACAAAATATTTTTTGAAGAGTTTGACGAGTCTGGCCACTGCCTTGGGCAAGATCTAGATTGGAGCGCTGAAGAGAGGGCCAGTTCGGAGGAAATTAAAAAGGCAATGGATGTTTTAAGTAACAAACAAAGAATGGCCATATTGATGTGGGCTTATCAGGATATGACGGCGGAAGAGATTGGTCTTGCGATGGGTATGAATAAAAATAGCGTTGATCAGTTGTTGTATCGGGCCAAATTAAAGCTCAAATCAGAATTAGAAAAAGGTGCGCCTCATGAGATCAATTGATAAAAAGCATTTAAAGAAGGTGTTTGATCAACTTGAGGTTCAAGAACCATCCACTCATTTTGAGCAACGCATTTATCAAGACTGGAAAAAAGTGGTTGTGAATACAGAAAAGCCGATCTATCGACTCTCTGAAGTGTTGGCCCTTGCAAAATTACACCATAAGCTTGTGATATTTACGGCGATAGTTGCCATTAGCGCTTCTGTATTGCTGGGGCAGCATCTGCTGGGCTCCCAGGATGAAGATCTGCATCGTATTGATGCTTTATCTGAGCTTAGTCTCTCCACGATTTAGTTAAGGCGCAGGCCAATGCGCTTGCGTGAAATATCCCCATTATTCATAGGTGCTTGCAATTAGTACGAACTAGTACTAAACTAGTACGCATACAGACTAAATGAGGTATTGAAATGAATCATCTATCGCTTGTTAAGGAGTTGGTTCAGGCATATCAGGCCTTTGAGGCCCACTCAGGTGCTCATATTAAAGAGATGGGTTTGACTACCACCCAGTTTGACATTGTGGCTACCTTAGGCAATCAGCCCCCCATGACCTGTAAGGAGTTGGGTGATAAAACGCTGGTTTCTAAGGGAACGATGACCGGGGTTCTGGAAAGATTGGAAGCCAAAGGACTGATTGAGAAATTGGCGAATGACGATGATGGCCGTAGCTACAAGATTGGCCTCACCAAGGCCGGTGACAAGTTATTTAAGAGGGTGTTCCCGGAGCATGTTGAGTATCTCGGTAAAGCGTGCGGGAAATTAAGTAAAAAAGAAATAGAGCAGGCTGTAATAGTTTTAAAAGGTATCAAATCAGTTTTTAGTTAATCGTATTATTCAAAGGAAAATCACATGAAAACATATCAAAGCGCATTAAATTTTATTGGCCGAGTATTGATTGTTGCCTTGTTTCTGCCGGCAGGTTTGTCAAAGATGGCTGGTTTCGAAGGCACGCTGGGTTACTTTGCCTCTTTAGGAATTCCAGCGCCAACATTCGCGCTGGCTGCCACGATTGTGATTGAGGTTGTTGGAAGTATTGCATTGCTCATAGGCTTTCAAACAAGATTGGTCGCCATCATCATGGCACTCTTTACTTTGGCGGCAGCTGTTACTGGCCATGCGTTCTGGGCCGCTCCTGCTGATGCTGCATTTATCGCTCAATTACTGTTCTTTAAAAATATTGCCGTAATGGGTGGCTTGTTGGTTCTGGCTTCTGCTGGTGCTGGCGGTTTCAGTATTGATGGTCGTAAAGAGGCGAAGTAATTCAATTTATTTAAGGAAAAGATCATGACTAAAGTAGCCGTTGTATTTCATAGTGGATATGGCCACACTGTTAAACAAGCTGAGGCTGTAGCAAAAGGTGCAAATGGCGCGTTGATAGCTATTGATGCCGAAGGCAATATCACTGATGCTCAGTGGGAAGCGTTGAATACAGCTGATGCCATCGTATTTGGTTCCCCAACATATATGGGCACAGTGAGCTGGCAATTTAAGAAATTTGCTGATGCAAGTTCTAAACCATGGTTTTCACAGCAGTGGAAAGATAAGGTATTTGGCGGCTTCACAAACTCTGCCACGATGAATGGGGATAAGCATTCCACATTACATTATTTTTTCACCTTAGCGATGCAGCATTCAGGTGTTTGGGTTGGTACTGGCCTAATGCCTTCAAATGCTAAAGCTGCAAAACGCGATGATGTGAACTATGTTGGCTCCTTTGCTGGTGCAATGATGCAGACACCTTCAGATGCCAGTGCTGACGAAGTGAATGCAGGCGATTTAGAGACTGCACGCTTGTATGGTGAGCGTATTGCTAAGATTGCTGGTGAACTAAAAAGTAAGTAAAAAAGTAAGCAAAAACATGATTACTGCTGGCTAGAAATGTCCAGTCAGCAGTAATCATGGCAATGAATATATTGGGGGGATCTGTGAAAAAACTCATTGGCATACAAGGGAATGATCGAGGTCACTGGGTGGGCGATGGCTTTCCAGTGCGCACCTTGTTTTTCTATCAAGATTTAGGAAGGCAAATGAGTCCGTTCTTGATGTTGGATTACGCAGGTCCGGCAGAGTTTCCCTCAACGACTGATCGCAAGGGGGTGGGTTCACACCCGCATCGCGGTTTTGAAACAGTCACCATTGTTTATGAAGGTGAAGTGGCGCACAAGGATTCAACTGGGCAGGGCGGCGTGATTGGTCGGGGCGATGTGCAGTGGATGACTGCTGGATCAGGAATCTTGCATGAAGAGTTTCACTCTGAAGGATTCGCTCAAAATGGCGGCACCCTAGAGATGGTGCAGCTCTGGGTGAATTTGCCGGCAAAGCTCAAAATGACTAAGCCAGGCTATCAAGCTATTTTGGATAAACAGATTCCTGTGGTTGATCTGAAGGTTGGTGCGGGGCAAGCACGCATTATTGCTGGGGAGTTTGATGGTCATAAAGGGCCCGCCAACACCTTCACTCCGCTTAATGTGATTGATCTAAAGCTCAAGAAGGGATCAACAACCATTCCCATTCCTCATGGATGGAACACTTCCCTAGTTGTTCTTAAGGGTGCTGTCGAGGGTGGTGAGGGCGCAGTCGCCAAAGATGCGCAGATGCTGATGTTTAGTAATGAGGGTCAAGATATCCAGGTGAATGTGCTGGAAGACTCCATTGCCTTGTTGCTGAGTGGCGAACCGATTGATGAGCCGATCGTTGGTTATGGCCCCTTTGTCATGAATACTAGGGAAGAGATTGCGCAAGCGATGCAGGACTTCAATAGTGGAAGCTTTGGAAACATTCCTGGCTAACATAAATTAGTTGCATTGCTTATATTTGTTCTTCTTGGCATCCTCTAAGTGGTCATCAAAAACTAGCAATGGATCAAATTGCTTCTCTCCCAGAATGGCGAACTTAAAGCCTTTTGGAGTTGTTTGATTTGACCCAAACCAAGAGTAGGCCGTCATAAACTGATTTGTCTTGCCGTTTACGGTCAAATCAACATCTGAGGCTTTTCCGTCCTTCTCCGGATTGATTAGGCGGTACTCTACAATCGTTTTTCTATGGCAGTAAACAATGCCTTCAGGTTTTTCAATCCCATAGATTGCTCCTGAAAAAAGAATACTGGTTATCAGTAGAAAATTTTTCATAGATTCCTATTTTTATTTACTATTTCTTTAGGCAGATGCCTAAACTTGGTTTAATACCTTGAAGACATTGGGCTGCATTGGCGCCATTCATCACGGCATTGCGATACCCAACATAGTAAAGGGACCAAATCGCATAACACCTTGCTTCAATATCATCATATTTATAGCGAATTAAGCAGTCTGAGATTGGTTGCAGAATTTTCATAAGCTGAGCAATAATCAATTGCTCATATTTGCTTGACCACTTCCAGCCAAAGGCCGCACCTTCTTTACGAATGCTTTTGATTTCGATGTCTTTTGCATAGAGACCTAGAAGATAGTCGTCTATAAAGTCGGAAGCAGTTTTTGACTTATCCGCTGAAAAAGGCTTGATGGTATTAATTATTTCTTGATTGACGATCAAAATGACTTCAGCAAGCAAGTCCTGCTTGTCTAAGCCAAGCCTGTAAACCTGCATTGGGCTGATACCGGCTTCCTTAGCAATCTCTCGCACCCCTACCGCTTCATAACCACGAGTTTCGAACAACCGATGGGCAATAGTGACCACTTCAGACTTACGCTGATCAGTTTTGATAACTTTTGAAGGGCTGGATGCTTTCAATTTAGGGTTCTGGGCTGAACTTGCATGTAATAATTATAGGTATATAGATAACATGTTAACAAAATGAATTTAAAATCGCTGATTCTCTCAACTTTGGCCATCATTGGCCTAAGCTCATGCACTACTTACCGATACGAATACATTGCTCCAGCCACTGAAGTGGGTAGAACTTGCATCATGCAATGCATGAATACTAAGAATGTTTGCTACAGCGGAGCGCAGGCTCAGGCGCAAAATAATGCGAATATGTGTCAGCAAAATAATCAATACAGTTATCAGGCATGCGTAAATCGCGCACAAAGTCACGACGATGTGAAGAAGTGCAACCCCAACCCACAGTATTGCCAAGCAAATCCTAATTACTGGCAATGCGATGAGTCCTATAGACAATGTTTTGCTGCATGTGGTGGAACTGTCAATGTATATAAGAATGAATAATGCGTAATCAAAAATCAATCAGTTTGTTTGGTGCGGTAGCATTAATTACCTTTATTCGTATAGGGAATGTGCAGGCGTTTACATGTCCAGATAGCGCCAATCCAGAATTCGTATCTACAAGTTGCACTCAAATGGTTGTGCAGGGAAATAAGTCTTCCGTGACCATTGATGGTGGAGTTACTGTTTCAGATGGCGGTCCTGCATCAGCCTATGGGCCAGTCCGAATTGCCGGGTCTAGTTCAGGTGCGTTTGTTGGGACATTTACCAATAATGGAAATATTGAGAATGCCAACGGCGGAAATGTAACTGCTATTGAGATTGCAAATGGAAGCGGTATTACCACCTTTGTGAATGCCGGCAGTATTTTAGCAATGGCATCTTCAGGCTTTGCGGGCCTAAAAGTTTTTGGTTCGATTGATGCCTTGACCAATAGCGGAACCATTGCAGGGGGCACTCATGCTAACGGTATTTTAGTTTCTGAAGGCGGGTATATCGGCTCATTAGTTAATTCTGCAGCTGGACATATAAATGGAGCTAGTGGCAGTGCTGCTATTGTGGTTTCAGGGGATGTATTTTCAACCCCAACCAATATCGGAAGCATTACCAATCTAGGTGTCATTCAGGATATACAAGTGGTGTCTGGAGGGGCGGTAGGGAGCCTCAATAATTTTCAGAGTGGGCTTTCTTATTCTGGAACTTTGCCCTCAAACTACAACGTCATTATTAGCAGTGCCAGCAACTACGGAAAAACTACATTCTCCAGTGTTAGTGGCGGCCCAATGAATTTTGGCATTTCTTCATTATCTGCGTTGCCATCTGGTACAGCTTCATATGCAAATGTTCTATCGGGCTTAACTGCTTCTAATTTGGCTAGCACTACGGGAACATTTGGTGGCGGTATTGTCGCTACACCATGGAGATTAAGTAATGGAGGGGCAGGTACAAATTGGAGTCTTACAGCTACCGTAGGGTCTGCAGTAAAGCCAATAATTTCAAGTACCAGTGCAGCAACAAATCTGGCTGGAGGCATCACCTCCGCATATCTTAATGTTGTGAGTGGTGGTCCAAATCCAACTCTTGCAAATGGCACCACTTTTTCTTCTGCGGTCCAGGGATTAACCACTACGCAGGTAAATCAATTCATTAATGTTCATGCAGAGGGCTACTCTTCAAACATGACTATCGGCCTTGAACAAATGGCGCACATTACCAATACGGTGATGGATCGCATTCATGCCCCCATGAGTTCTTCGCCAACCACAAAGGTGTATCAAGACGATGAGGGTCGTTATGTGTGGGCTGATGCCGCGGCAGTAAAGGGCACAGTAAATAATTACAATAATCTCGCTGGTTTTGGCTACAACCTTTACGATCTTATTATTGGTGGGGACATCAAGAGAACTAAAGATGGTGGATACGGGGTTTTCGCTGGCACTGGCACCACCTCAATGACTGAGAGTCAGCAAGTGACTCAAAATTTCAATACAACAAATTATTATGCCGGTTTATACGGTGCCCACAACTTTAGTGAGCAACTTAAGCTTTCTGGGGCATTGGGGTATATGTATGGCAGTACAAATGCCAATCGCAATACCCCAAGTGTTGGCCAATTTACCGGCGGTAATGCGACAAGCTCCTATAAAACCAATGGTGCCTATGGTGCGGCTAAGTTGGCTAGGGCATATCAGTTCAGTGATGTGACAGTTTCACCGTTTGTAGGGGCTTCGTATTCTCAATTATGGATGGGTGGTGCATCTGAACAGGGCGGCAATGACTTTAACTTTGGGATAAATTCTGCGACAGCATATACGGCTGTGACCTTTGCGGGCGCTGATTTTGTGTATCCATTGCTCAAGGGTGCTAATAACCCGCTCTCATTAATTGGATTTTATAAATTTGGTTATGACTGGTATGCCAACAGCAATTCAGCGCATTCAATCACAGCTACAAGCCCTACTTATGGTTCATTCGCTCAAGTGGGTGCAAACATGGGGCCTATATCGAATATGTTTGGCTTAGGTATCCAAGGCGCAATTGCTAAAGATGTTTCTGCGCGCATTGGAGTGGTTGCCTCCACTAATAGTTATGGTCAAGAGTATGGTGGTGGCGCGGAATTAAGAGTCAAATTTTGAAGAAATAATAGGAGACTCAGATGACATTAGGCGAATCAATCAGCACTTGTTTTGTTAAGTATGTAAAGTTTGATGGCAGAGCCACTAGAAGTGAATATTGGTGGTTCATGCTGTTTATCTTCTTAGTAAGCTGTGTTGCAGCCACTATTAATGATGCCTTTTATGGGGTTGTTGCTTTTGCATTGTTATTGCCACACTTAGCAGTCGCGTCCAGAAGATTGCATGACTTGAATAAGACTACATGGTGGCTTTTATTGGGCCTCGTGCCGATAGCCAATCTATTGCTACTCATTTGGTTTTGCATGAAGGGGACCTCAGGACCAAATAGATTTGGTGAGCCATCTTGAGAGTAGAAGCCACCTGCGGGTGGTTTTTTATTGAGCCCTCATTAAGGCCTGGAATGGAGCAATTTGGATTGAAAAATGTATTTGACTTCTAGGACTGCCTGTGAACAAAATTCATTATTCAAATCAAGGTGTTACGAAGCCTGGTTTAGAAAAGTGTGTTCAAATATCTTTTGTAGAAAAGGATGGCTATCCCACTTCATGTTTTATTTAAAAGATTTCTTTATTTCGCGTTGGCTTCCGCTTCTTTCCGCGGGGCTTCTCTCCGCATGCGCAGTGGGCCCTGACTTTAAGCAGCCTGATGCTCCCAATACTTCCACATACACCGAGACAACCCTTTCTAAAAAGTTAGCTGCTGCACCTGGTGTGCCGGGTGGGACGGATCAAGAGTTTGTCGAGGGCGCGGATATTGAGGCGCAGTGGTGGGAGTTGTTTAAGTCTCCCGAGTTAGATGCCCTCATCAAAAAGGCCCTACAGCAAAATCCCAGCTTAGGCGCTGCTGACGCGGCTCTGCGTGCCAGCCAAGAAAATGTCAATGCGCAAATTGGGGGTCAGTATTTCCCGGCCGTTGGTTTGTCTGGTGTTGGGTCTCGACAGCTACAGCCTTCTGCTATTTATGGCTTGCCGTATGGCTCCGACACTTATAACTTATACAACGCCTCGGTAAATGTAACTTACAAGCTTGACGTCTTTGGTGGCGCACGTCGTGCCGTTGAGGGCGCTAGAGCGCAAGCTGAGATTGCCCAGTTTCAGTTAGAGGGGGCCTATCTTTCACTGACGGCAAATATCGTTACCGGTGCTGTACGTGAAGCGGCTTTGCATGCCCAGATGCGGGCCACAGAAGAAATTTTGAAGGCGCAGACTAATTTAGCTGAGGTGACAGAGAAGCAACTAGCCATTGGCACTGTATCTCGAGTGGATGTCACCTCGCAAAGAACCTTGGTGTCTAACTCCCAAGTCGATCTATTTACCTATGAGCGCAATCTTGCTTTTGCTCGCAATCAATTGGCCGTGCTAGTTGGTGAGTTGCCCAGCAATGCAAATATTACCCAGTTTGATTTAAAGGCATTACATCTCCCCGAGAAATTACCCTTATCAGTGCCATCTAGCTTGGTGCGTCAGCGTCCAGATGTGCGTGCTGCTGAAGCGCAGTTAAAGGCAACCAATGCATTGGTGGGCGTTGCTACCGCAAACTTGTTGCCACAATTTAATATCACTGGCTCCATCGGTTCTGCTGCTCTCACTACGGGCGCACTCTTTGGTCCCAATGCTGCTTTATGGTCAGTTGCCGGCGGTATCTTTCAGCCGCTCTTTCAGGGTGGGCAGTTATTGGCGCAGCGTCGTGGTGCCATCGCTAATTATGAGCAAGCGGTATATCAATATCAAGCGACTGTGCTAAAAGCCTTCCAAGAAGTAGCTGATGCATTACGCGCTCTAGAGACTGGTGCTCAAGCATTGAAGTCTGCATCTGATGCGGAGCGCTATGCCAATGAAACTCTAGATTTAGTTCAGCAGCAATATAAATTAGGCACCGCTAGTTACCTAGCCGTTCTTTACTACCAAAATCAATATCAAGTAGCCAAGGTGAAATCTGTCTCTGCGCAAGCAACTCGATTCTCCGATACGGCGGCATTATTTGCAGCATTAGGCGGAGGTTGGTGGAATCGTACCGGCCCTGCTTTTCAACCAAAAGACATAGCGAACAAAGATCAAAATGAAACTTCTGGAAATAATTAAAATCAAGGTCACTGTTGCTGCAGTCGCTTTGTGGGCTTGGATGCTTGTTAAGGCGCAAGAGTGGCAGCTTCGCGAGCGGCTGATTGCGCTTTGGGAAAAAGCAAAAGCACTTTGGGTGCGTGTCGGTCAAAAATTGCGTCCACGTGAACGCTTCATGAAAACCAGAGCATATGCCAAGCTACAGGCCATGACACCTTTACGTCGTCGCATGACCATCATGCTGTGCGGCGTATTTTTATTGTTGGGATTGATCTTTGGTTTTAACCAGCTCAAGACCTTCATGATCAAGCATTTTATTGCTGGCATGGGTTTGCCCCCTGCAACCGTATCCACATTGGTGGCAACCACTACTGAGTGGCAGCCTAAGTTATCTAGTGTCGGTAATATCCGCGCCTACAGGGGTGTTGACCTCAGTACGGAGATTGGTGGACTGGTTCAAACCGTTCCGATTAAGTCTGGCGTGGATGTTAAAGAGGGTGAGTTGCTCATTAAACTAAATGACGCATCTGATGTTGCGCAATTGAATTCCCTAAAAGCATTGGCAGATTTAGCCAAAGTGATTAATGAGCGCGATAGACAGCAGCTGGCGATTCAGGCGATTAGTAAAAACGTATTTGATACCAGTAAAGCAGATGCGAAGTCTAAGCAAGCTCAAGTGGAGCAGCAGACCGCTTTAGTGGCTAAGAAGAATTTGAAGGCTCCCTTCAGTGGTCGCGTGGGCATTGTGATGATCAACCCCGGGCAGTTTGTAAACCCTGGCGATAAGTTATTAACGCTCCAAACTTTGGACCCCATCTTCGTGGATTTCAATTTACCGCAGAGCAATGCTGCCCAGATTCAGGTGGGTCAAGAGATTGTTGTCACCACCGATGCGTTTAAGGATGCTAGTTTTACCGGAAAAATTACTGCGGTGAGTCCTAAGGTCGATGCCAATACGCGCAATATT
This sequence comes from Burkholderiaceae bacterium, assembly GCA_947374315.1. The sequence continues at coordinate 19,942 of CANCBK010000009.1, forward strand.
CAGATTGAGGCTCAGTTAGCCAACCCGGATAAAAAGATTTTGCCGGGCATGTTTGCGAATGTGAATATTAAGTTGGGTGATGAGGTCAAATTACTGACATTGCCTCAGACTTCTGTGACCTACAACCCTTACGGCTCCACTGTATTTATCGCCAAGCCAACGGGCAAGAAAGATAAACAAGGAAATCCCGCACTTGAAGCGCAACAAGTCTTTGTTACTACAGGCCCTACACGGGGTGATCAGGTGGCGATTCTGAAGGGAATTGAAGAGGGCGCCACAGTAGTCACTAGTGGTCAGCTCAAGTTGAAAAATGGCACGCCGCTCATTGTGAATAACAAAGTGCAGCCTTCGAATTCACCAAACCCACAGCCACAGGAATAAGTCCTAGATGAATTGGACTGACATATTTATTCGTAGGCCAGTGCTATCACTGGTAGTGAGTGCACTCGTCTTAGTGTTTGGCTTGAAGGCGGTTGGCTCTTTGCCGGTAAATCAATATCCGCAAACCCAAAATGCGATCGTCACGATCACAACGGCTTACTATGGTGCAGATCCAGAAACGGTGGCTGGGTTTATTACTCAACCTTTGGAGACTGCGATTGCTCAGTCTCAGGGTATTGATTACCTATCATCAACGAGCGTCAGTGGGCTTTCCACTATCACAGCGACCTTAAAGCTGAACTATGACTCTAATGCGGCATTAACGCAGATTCAGACGCAGATTAGTTCTGTTAAGAATCAATTGCCCCCACAAGCTCAGCAACCGGTATTGACCGTGCAAATTGGTCAGTCCACCGCTGCGATGTACATGGGCTTCTATAGCGACGATATTCCGAATAATGCGATTACGGATTATTTGCTGCGGGTTGTGAAGCCAAAGCTGGATTCTATCGATGGTGTTCAGAATGCGGAAATTACAGGTGGCAGAAAATTCGCATTACGCGCATGGTTAGATCGCGAGAAGATGGCTGGATTGGGCGTTGGCGCTGATGACGTCTTCAATGCAATGGCTGCCAATAACTATCTTTCAGCAGTAGGCAGCACTAAAGGCGATATGGTCGCCGTCGACTTAGTGGCGGGCACCGACTTACATACACTCGATGAGTTCCGCAAATTGGTTATTAAAAAGGATGGTATCAATATCGTCTACTTGGACCAGGTTGCCACTGTCAATATGGGCTCTGAGGACTACAACACCAATGTCGCATTTAGTGGCAAGCGGTCGGTATTTATTGCCATTAAGGTGGCTCCACAGGCCAATTTACTCGATGTCGCTGCTCGCGTACGCGCTGCCGTTCCAGCGATACAGCAGCAGTTGCCGACAGGAATGTCTGGCAAGGTCGTATATGACTCCACTAAATTTATTACCACTTCCATCGATGAGGTGGTGGCGACGCTATTGGAAGCACTATTGATTGTGACGGTGGTGATCTACCTCTTCCTGGGAAGCGCGCGCGCTGTTGCGGTGCCAGTGATTGCAATGCCACTCTCCTTAATCGGCACCTTCTTCTTAATGCAGGTTCTGGGTTACTCCATTAACTTATTAACCTTACTGGCTTTAGTGCTTGCTATTGGTCTAGTGGTAGATGACGCCATTATTGTGGTGGAAAACGTTGACCGCCATATGAAAGAAGGTAAGTCTCCCTTAGAGGCCTCCTTGATTGCTGCGCGCGAGTTGGGTGGGCCCATCCTGGCAATGACGATTGTGTTGATCGCGGTATACATTCCGATTGGCTTCCAGGGCGGCCTCACTGGTGCGCTCTTTACTGAGTTTGCATTTACCTTGGCGAGTGCGGTGGCGGTATCGGGATTAATTGCGTTGACGCTATCTCCCATGATGTGTTCGCGGATCTTTACCGAAGAGCAGGAGGCATCTCCTTTTGTGCAAAAGATCGACCGCATCTTTGAGAAAGTGCACCATAGCTATCAAAGCACATTGCGTGAGTTGCTGAGTACTTGGCAGGTCATTATTGTGATGGGGGTGATTTTGCTGGGCGGTGTAGCGTATCTGTATGCTACTGCGCGTGCTGAGCTGGCACCAACTGAAGACCAGGGCATTGTCTTGATGCAGGCTTCAGGCCCTCCGAATAGTACCGTCAATCAGATGCAGACTTATGCTGATCAGATCTACCAAATCTCTGCTGCAGAGCCTGAGTATGAGCAGATATTCCAGATCACTAGCCCTACCAGTAGTTTTGGTGGTGTATTGCTAAAAGATTGGGATCAACGTAGTCGCAATGCCACTAAGTTTCAAGAGGATATGCAGAATAAGTGGAATACGATTGCTGGTGCTCGTGTAGCCGCATTCCAGTTTCCAGCACTGCCAGGCGCGCAAGGTTTACCTGTGCAGGTGGTGATCAACACTACAGAGTCTTATGAGTTGCTCAATGAAGTTTCTCAGGCAGTATTGGATAAAGCACGCCGTAGTGGCAACTTCTTCTTCGTTGATTCTGATCTGAAGATTGATAAGCCACAGGATGTACTAGAGATTGACCGTGAAAAAGTGGCCGCATTGGGCATGACACAGCAGCAAGTGGGTAGTGCTTTATCAGCCGCCTTAGGTGGCGGTTATGTGAATTACTTCTCAGTGGCTGGTCGTTCCTATCGTGTCATCCCGCAGGTCAAGCAAGTGGATCGCCTTAACCCCGATCAGATTTTGGATTACTACATTCGTACTCCTAGTGGGCAGATGATTCAGGCGCGCACGATTGCAACGATCAAGCAAAAAGTAGTGCCGCAATCGATCAATCACTTTCAACAGCTGAACTCAGCAACGATCTCGGGTGTGAGTACGCCATTTATCTCTCAGGCAGATTTGTTAGAGTACATGCGTCAAACTCTGAAAGAGGTGGCGCCAAGTGGTTACACCATGGATTACGCCGGCCCCTCACGTCAATTTATGGCGGAGTCCGGCGGCTTCTTAGTCACCATGTTCTTTGCGATCTTGATCGTGTTTTTGGTGTTGGCTGCTCAGTTTGAAAGCTTCCGTGATCCGATTGTGATTTTGGTGTCAGTGCCATTGGCTTTGTTTGGCGCACTCATCTTTATTAATTTGGGATTCACCACCTTAAACGTGTACACCCAGGTGGGCCTTGTTACCCTGATGGGTCTCATTAGTAAGCACGGTATCCTCATTGTGGAATTTGCAAATGAGTTGCAGGAGGCTGGTCGTAGCAAGTTAGATGCCATCGTTGAAGCAAGTAGTGTGCGTCTTCGTCCAATCTTAATGACTACTGCGGCCATGGTATTGGGCGTAGTTCCTTTGGTGATTGCCTCTGGCGCAGGTGCTGCAGGCCGTCAGTCGATGGGTATTGTGATCTTTACAGGCCTCTCGATTGGTACCTTGTTTACTTTATTCGTTGTGCCAGCCATGTATTTGTTTATTGGCGCAGACCATCATCAGAAGAAATTTAAGCAACAGTAATCATGCTTAGACCATCAAGAAAAAGGGTGAATTTGATTCACCCTTTTTTATTTGAATATTGCGAAAATCAAACCAAGCACTTACTTCACAATATTGAGGTCTTTTTCGGCCACCAGGTTGTACTGGGTTTCTGCTTCTATGCGCTTGATCCATACATCGATATTTTTTAATAGTGAGCGTGGCCCCGTTTGATCTGGGAAGGTTTGATGCAACAGAATCCATCTGCTGACACACAGAGCCAGACAGATGTCGCCAAGGTGGAAATGCTCCCCCGAACAATACTGTTGATTCACTAATTCTTGGTCTAATAACGCTAGTAAGTCATTGGTGTCTTGATATGCCTTACGAATGGCGGCATAGTTGCGCTCTGCTTCGGGAACGCGAGTAAGTCCTAAAAATGCAGGGCGCAAGCTTGGCCACATGGTGCCTAATTGCCAATCCATCCATTTCTCAGATTGGTATTGGGCTGCAAGGTCACTAGGGAAGCGTTGTGATGGATCGTGCTGGCGCGCAAGGTAGCGCAGGATAGTATTGGATTCCCAAAGAACAATGTTGTCGTCCTCTAATGTTGGCACCAAGCCGTTAGGGTTAAGTTTCAAAAATTCAGGCGTACGATTTTGGCCAAAGTGAAGGCCAGCATCAATGCGTTCAAAATCTTTTCCCTCTACTAATCGTAGCTCTGCAAGACACCATAGAACCTTTTGTACATTAATAGAGCTTTTTCTTCCCCATAAACGCATCATGAGTATTCCTTTGAATTTTTGGTATTTTTAGAGCGACAAATCTAGGCCAACAAATTTACTGTGAGCAAAGATTAGTGGCTGGCTATCGGGACGGTGCTTCAGGTTGAGTACCTTGGCTACGATGATGTTGTGGTCGCCACCGGTATGCACTGAAATCGTTTCGCATTCAAAGTAGGCGGCGCATCCATCGATCTGTGTAAGGCCGCTTGCCGCAATTTTGTGGGGAATGTTAACGAACTGGTTTTCTTTGATGGTAGCGAAGTGCATTGCCATTGCCTCTTGCGAGCGCTCTAGCACGTGTATCAGTTGTTTGTGACCTACTTCAACATTAGGCATCAAGCGTGAGTGTTGCTTGAGACTCCAAAGAATCAGCGGCGGCTCTAAAGAAACCGTGTTGAAGGAGCTGATCGTGATGCCATGTGCATTTTGATCCGCATCTAGGCAGGTAATGACGGTGACCCCGGTAGCGAAGGAGGAGAAACCTTTGCGAAGCTCTTGAGAGGTAAATGGGGTCATCTAGTGCTGTTGCTGAGCTTACTTACTGGCTGCCGGTACTGGATCTTCAGCAGGAATAGTGGTGCCAGGGATAGGATTCAAAATTTCATTTTCTTCTGCTTTTACGCATTTGAAACGATATTCCTTGCCAGCCTTAGATAGAAAGCTTGCGCCTTGGTAAAAATCATCTTTGCAGGTCGTATTGGCAAAATCCATCACGCTTTGTGGTGCCGCGCTAGAGGTAATCAATCGCATATTGCCCATAGACATGTTAATTTGGCTTGAAGAGCAACCAACCAGCGCTAAGCCAGAAATCGTAGTTAATAGTAGAATTTTTTTCATGGAAACCTCCATAATCAGCAATGCTCGTTAGGATAAACCTATTACGCATTTGTTGTGAAGAATGCGACGTATTTAAAAGGAAGAGACATGTTTAAAGCTATTTTGGTAAATAAGGATGATCAAGGTTATCGGGCTGAGCTCTCTCAGGTTGAGGAGGCCAGCCTCCCTGAAGGTGATGTCAGAGTAAAGGTGCTCTATTCCACATTGAACTATAAGGATGGTCTGGCTATCACTGGCAAAGGCCCGGTGGTGCGTAGTTTCCCAATGGTTCCGGGAATTGATTTTGCAGGAGAGGTCTTGGAGAGCAGCAATCCAGACTTTAAAGCGGGCGACATGGTGCTTCTGAATGGCTGGGGCGTAGGCGAGGGTCATTGGGGTGGTTTGGCCCAGCAAGCGCGCGTAAAGGGTGAATGGTTGATTCCTTTGCCGAAAGGCTTTACTGCTAAGCAAGCATTGGCGATCGGTACTGCAGGTTATACGGCAATGCTATGTGTCATGGCATTGCAAAGACATGGACTAAAGCCCAGCGATGGCGAGGTCTTGGTGACTGGGGCTGCGGGTGGTGTTGGTAGCTTCGCCATTACGCTCTTAAGCAAGCTGGGCTTTACTGTTGTTGCAAGCACTGGTCGAATGGCAGAGGCTGACTACCTCAAGAAGTTAGGCGCTACCGAAGTGATTGATCGCACTGCTTTATCCGCGCCAGGAAAACCTTTGGCTAAAGAGCGCTGGGCGGCAGTAGTGGATAGTGTTGGGAGTCATACTTTGGCAAATGCCTGCGCTCAGACTAAAAGTGATGGCGCAGTCGCTGCTTGTGGCCTAGCTCAGGGAATGGATTTTCCATCGACGGTTGCGCCATTCATTTTGCGGGGCGTCACTTTATATGGCATTAATAGCGTCACGGTACCGCGAGTAAAACGCATTGCTGCTTACGAGCAATTAAGCAAGTTAGTTGATCTCAAAATATTAGAAGAGATCTCTCACGAAATTAGCTTGGAGGATTCTTTAAAGTACGCTGCTGAACTGATGGCGGGAAATGTACGTGGCCGCTTAATTGTGGATGTGAATAAATAGGGGGCTGAAAAATCATTACTGCGCTGTTTGAGGTTTGCGCGTCTCCAGTTGCCCTAAGACCTCAAGCTTCTCAGAATTAGAAAGTTCAGACCAGTCGGCAATCTCAATCAGCGTGCGATAGCAGCCAAGACAAAAGCCATTCTCTGGGTTGATGTCGCACCAATTGATGCAGGGTGATGGAACTGTAGTCAAAGCAAACCTAGAATAGAAATAGATGAATACCAAAAACCAATCCAGCGATCTTAGTTCTATTTATTATCCCTTAGCTGATACTTTGCCGGAAGTGGGTAGTTCGATGGAGCTTGCGCCTGGTGTGCGTTGGTTGCGCATGCGACTTCCTTTTGCTTTGGACCACATTAACTTATGGCTCTTGCGTGATGAGTTTGATGGGGTTCAGGGCTGGACGGTCGTTGATTGCGGCATTGCCAATGATGAAACGAAAGCAGCGTGGGAAGAGATTTTTGCCACACAGCTGCAGGGCTTGCCGGTGCTGAGGGTGCTCGTTACTCATATGCATCCAGACCACATAGGCCTTGCCCAATGGCTCTGTGAGAGGTGGAATGTGCCCTTGTGGATTTCCATGACAGATTATTTAACGGCGCAATGGCTGAGTCACAAAGAGGGTGGCGCAGCGATTGGTGCGCGTGCTGGTAGTGGCGGTTCCGCTGATCACTTTCAGAAGCATGGTTTAAGTACGCCAGAGGATTTGGAAAAGATTCGCGCGCGCTCGAACTACTACAGCAATATGGTCCCTGGTGTGCCGCGCCAATATCGTCGCATCATCGATGGTGAAATGATTTTGATTGGAGGTCATGAGTGGCAAGTCATCATGGGCTTCGGTCATGCGCCTGAACATGCTTCACTATATTGCCATGATCTTGGCGTATTAATTTCTGGGGATATGTTGTTGCCTCGCATCTCCACTAATGTCAGCGTCTATGACGCAGATCCCGATGCCGATCCTTTGGGTCTTTATCTTAGCTCTTTAGATCGATATCTACCTTTGCCAGATAGCACTTTAGTATTGCCATCGCACGGCAAACCATTTACTGGGATGAAGCTGCGCATTGATCAATTGAAAGCCCACCATGATGAGCGCTTAGCTGAGACGTTAGCAGCCTGTAAAAAACCGGCTACTGCTCGTGAGATAGTGCCGGTTTTATTTAAGCGTGAATTAGATATTCACCAAATGACATTCGCCATGGGCGAGGCTATTGCGCATCTGAATTACCTACTTCGTCGAGGTAAGTTGAGTCGCCAGCTTTGCGACGACGGGGTTTTGCGGTTTTGCGTGGCTTAGATGCTTTTGTGCCAGCGCTTTCGGTCGACCCTCCAGTAGCTGCAGCTGCAGTTGCTGAAACGGCATCACCAAAGGATTTCAGCGCCATCATCGTGGCATGCTGCACTTCTAGTCCCTGAATAGTGGACTTCAAGATATTGAGGTTGAGGTTAAGCCAGTTTTCAACGCTTTTGAGGTCTTTGATGCGTTTTTCTAGCTCATCGGTATCTAGCCCTGGAAATGCCGATGCAAATCCGCCGCCAGCCTTAGAAGCATCTGCAGTGAAGGGAAATTGACCTGGCATCTGTCCAGCAGCGCCTTGACCCCACATGGTTTTCATCATTTCAAGGCTTTGATTGAATTCTGGGATGGTTCCAAACATAGGGGGCTCCTGGTGAGATAAAAGTAGCTTATTACCAATACAATAAGAGATTCTAGAGATTAATCCCGGTTAAGCAATGCAATCTAATGGTTTATCCCAGCCTTACACCCGCGGTCAGGCACTTCCCGAGCTACTAAAGCAGCGCATTCTGATTTTGGATGGCGCCATGGGGACCATGATTCAGCAATACAAGCTCAATGAGGCGGATTACCGTGGCTTGCCCACTAACACCCGTTTTGCCGATCATCCGGGAGATATCAAGGGCAATAACGAATTATTGGTGTTAACACAGCCCCAAATCATTAGCAAAATTCATGAGCAGTATCTTGAAGCGGGCGCGGACATTATTGAGACCAATACTTTTGGCGCGACCTCAGTAGCGCAAGAAGATTACAAAATGGCTGGCTTAGCGCATGAGATGAATGTCGTCTCTGCTCAATTGGCTCGTGCCGCTTGTCAAAAATACAGTACACCCGATAAGCCTCGTTTTGCTGCGGGCGCGATTGGACCCACTCCAAAGACAGCTAGCATTTCTCCAGATGTCAATGATCCGGGTGCACGTAATGTGACCTTCGATGCATTGCGGGCCTCTTATCGCGAACAGATTGAAGGTCTTTTTGCTGGTGGCGTTGACTTGTTTTTAGTGGAAACGATTTTCGACACACTGAATGCTAAAGCCGCACTGTTTGCATTGGATGAATTCTTTGAGGAGACTGGTGAGCGCCTGCCGGTGATGATTTCAGGAACGGTAACAGACGCTTCTGGTCGAATTTTATCTGGCCAAACAGTCGAAGCATTTTGGAATAGCTTGCGTCATATCAAACCTCTCAGCTTTGGACTTAACTGCGCTTTAGGTGCGGCGCTCATGCGTCCTTATATTGCTGAGCTTGCCCGTATTTGTGATGCGGCAGTGTCTTGCTATCCCAATGCCGGCCTACCCAATCCGATGAGTGATACTGGATTTGATGAGACTCCAGATATTACTTCCAGCTTGGTGGATGGTTTTGCAAAAGATGGTTTAGTGAATCTCGTTGGTGGTTGCTGTGGAACCACGCCAGAGCATATTCGTGCGATTGCTAATGCGGTTGCAAAGCGCAAGCCACGGGCCTTCTATCGCGAGAGTACAGAGGTATCAGCGTGAGCGCTAAAGAAAATAAGCCAGTAAATAAATCGGCTATGCCGGCGATGAAGCTCTCCGGCTTGGAGCCATTCAATGTGACGGCTGATGTTGGTTTCGTCAACATTGGTGAGCGTACCAATGTGACGGGTTCCAAAGCATTTGCTCGCATGATCCTTAATAATCAGTTTGATGAAGCGCTGGTAGTGGCGAGACAGCAAGTCGAGAACGGTGCCCAAGTTATTGATATCAATATGGATGAGGCCATGTTGGATTCAGAGGCGGCGATGGTGCGCTTCTTGAATCTGATTGCTTCTGAGCCAGATATCGCACGCGTGCCAATCATGGTGGATTCCTCCAAATGGAGTGTGATCGAGGCCGGCCTCAAATGCATTCAGGGCAAACCAATTGTCAACTCAATTTCCCTGAAAGAGGGTGAAGAGCCTTTCAGGAAGCAAGCGCGTTTGATCCGTCGTTACGGCGCCGCTTCTGTGGTGATGGCATTTGATGAAGCGGGGCAAGCGGATACATTCAAACGGAAAACTGAAATTTGCCAGCGTTGTTATGAGATTCTGGTGAATGAAATTGGCTTTCCAGCAGAAGATATTATTTTTGATCCTAATATCTTTGCGATTGCGACTGGTATTGAAGAGCATGACAACTATGCGGTTGATTTCATTAATGCCACTCGCTGGATTAAAGAAAATCTACCTGGCGCTAAAGTCAGTGGCGGTGTATCCAATGTGAGCTTCTCCTTCCGCGGCAACGATCGCGTGCGTGAGGCTATTCACACGGTGTTCTTGTATCACGCAGTTCAGGCTGGCATGGATATGGGCATTGTCAATGCGGGCCAATTGGGCGTCTATGCAGACTTGGATCCCGAGTTGCGAGAGCGTGTTGAAGATGTAGTGCTCAACCGTTTTAAAGAAAAAGAAGGTAAGACTCCAACTGAGCGTTTGCTCGATATTGCCGAGGAATTCAAAGGCGGTGGCGCAAAGCAGGTTGAGAACTTGGTATGGCGCGAAACACCAGTGCGCGAGCGTTTAACGCATGCATTAGTACACGGCATCACTACATTTATTGAGGCGGACACTGAAGAGTTGCGTGCGCAAATTATGGGCGATGGCGGTAGGCCAATTGAAGTGATTGAAGGCCCTCTGATGGATGGCATGAACGTTGTCGGCGATTTGTTTGGTGCTGGCAAGATGTTCTTGCCTCAAGTCGTCAAGAGTGCTCGAGTAATGAAGCAAGCCGTTGCGATTTTGATTCCCTATATCGAGGAAGAAAAGCGTTTGCATATTGCTGCGGGTGGCGAAGCTAAAGCCAAAGGCAAGATTGTGATGGCCACGGTGAAGGGTGATGTACACGATATCGGTAAGAATATTGTGACCGTTGTCTTGCAGTGTAATAACTTTGAAGTGGCCAATATGGGTGTGATGGTTCCTTGTGCGGAAATTCTCAAGCGAGCCAAAGAAGAAAAAGCAGACATCGTTGGCCTCTCGGGTTTGATTACACCTTCACTCGAAGAAATGACCTATGTCGCGCAAGAAATGCAGCGTGATGATTATTTCCGTGAGCGTCAAATTCCATTAATGATTGGCGGCGCCACGACTTCACGCGTTCATACGGCAGTCAAGATTGCTCCACATTACGATGGCCCAGTAGTTTATGTACCCGATGCTTCTCGTTCTGTGTCGGTGGCATCGAGTTTGCTATCGGATGAAAGTGCCAAGAAATTTATTCAAGACTTACGCGATGACTATGTTCGCATTCGTGAACAGCATGCCAATAAAAAAGCAGCTCCAACGATCTCTCTTGAAGCTGCGCGCAAGAATCGTGAGTTAATAGATTGGGCCACTTATGTGCCAGAGAAGCCTAAATTTATTGGCCGTCGTATTTTTAAGAATTTCGCTTTAGCTGACATTGCTAAGTATATTGACTGGACACCATTTTTCCAGACTTGGGATCTAGCTGGGAAATTTCCGGCAATTCTTGATGATGAAGTCGTCGGTGTAGAGGCTCGTAAAGTATTCGAGGATGCCAAGGCATTACTCGAGAAGTTAATTCAAGGTCAGTGGTTGCAGGCGGATGCTGTTGTCGCTTTCTATCCGGCCAACACCATCGGTGATGACATCGTTTTATATAGCGATGAGGCGCGCGAGCACCCACTATTTGTTTGGCACAACTTACGTCAGCAGGCGGAGCGTCCAGTGGTTGATGGAGTGCGTCGCCCTAATCGGTGCCTAGCGGATTATGTTGCCCCGAAAGATTTAGGTATTGCGGATTACCTCGGCTGTTTTGCTGTGACGACTGGCCATGGTGTCGAGAAAAAGGTTGCCGAGTTTCAGGCGAAGCATGATGACTACAGCGCCATTATGTTGCAATCATTGGCGGATCGATTGGCTGAAGCTTTTGCAGAACTGATGCACCATCGGGTGCGCACTGATCTTTGGGGTTATGCAACGGATGAGATTCTGACAAATGATCAGATGATTAACGAGGAGTATCGTGGCATACGTCCAGCACCTGGATATCCGGCCTGTCCTGCACATGAAGTCAAAAAAGACTTATTGCGTGTGATTGGCTCAGAAGATATTGGTATGACCTTAACTGAATCCATGGCTATGAACCCCGCATCCAGTGTCAGCGGCTTCTATTTGGCCCATCCAGATGCCCGTTATTTCAACGTTGGTAAAGTTTCCGCTGATCAGATTGAAGATCTCGCCAAGCGTCGTGATGAATCTATTGAGGATGTCCGTCGCCAGTTGGCGAGCTCCATCGATTAAGGTTAATACGTTTTAGTTGGGGGTGGTGGGGCGGATTAAACGCCCCACATTACTGGCTCTTCTTTGGCTTTAGCCTGCTTCATGAGCTCTAAGAATGGGTACGCACGCTGCCCCAGTCTGTCTGCCAGCTTTGGCTTATCCGCGTTTTCTTGCCCGGCTGCAGTACTTTTCGCCCGATCTTCCAAGTCTCTCAGAATGGCAGTTTCTAGTGCGGTGATCAGGGGTGGTAATTGCTCAACCGTCAAAATCCCTCTAGGATCTAATGGGCGACCCAAAATATCAAAGATCCGCTGGCTAAGATCAGCCAGCATGATTACATCTGGACCCGCCTTGGAGCGAAATTGATAGATCATTTCAATAGCTTACCACCTGATAAACTCACTTATCTATGTTGTTAACTAATAAAAATCGTTTAATTGAGATGCTGAGTGCTGCCCTGAAGGGTTTGGCTCAGGATCGTGGTTTGGGTGAGGCGCCACAGCCCCGCTTAGAGCGCCCTAAGGCCGTGGATCATGGAGACGTTGCCTGCAATATTGCCCTCCAGCTATCCAAGGCTTGGAAGCTCAATCCTCGTGAGTTGGCTCAGGCTCTAGTCGAGCGCTTAGAGCGGCAGCCTGGTTATGGCGATCTGATCGCCGCTTGCGAAATCGCCGGCCCAGGATTTATCAATTTCCGACTGAGTAACGCCGCTAAAACTACCGTGGTTCAAGAGGTGCTTACAGCGGGATCTCGGTTTGGCCAATTCACTCCAGATGCTGCTCCCGTAGCAAATGCCATGATTGAGTTTGTCTCCGCCAATCCCACTGGTCCCTTGCATGTGGGTCATGGTCGCCAAGCAGCCTTAGGGGATGCACTCGCTAATTTGTTGGCAACCCAAGGCATCAAAGTCCATCGTGAGTTTTATTACAACGATGCTGGTGTGCAGATTGCCAATTTAGCGACCTCTGTTCAGGCACGCTTAAATGGTTTGAAGCCAGGCGATGCCGCATGGCCAGAACAGGCTTATAACGGTGAATATATTGCAGATATTGCAACTGCTTATAAAGCAGCTCCCGACTATCGTGAAGACTTGTCTGATGAAGAAAAGATCGAGGCCATTCGTCAATTTGCGGTGGCCTATTTACGTAACGAGCAAGATATTGATTTAAAAACATTTGGCGTGAAGTTTGATTGCTACTACTTAGAATCTTCTTTGTATACCGATGGTGGTGTCGCGCAAATTGTTGAAGACCTGCAAAGCATTGGTAAGACTTATGAGGCTGAAGGTGCGCTCTGGCTCAAGACCACAGATGATGGCGACGATAAAGATCGTGTCATGCGTAAGTCTGATGGCAGCTTTACCTACTTTGTTCCGGATGTGGCATATCACACCAGCAAGTGGAAGCGTGGCTTTGAAAAAGTAATTAACGTTCAAGGTAGCGATCATCATGGCACGATTGCCCGTGTGCGCTCTGGCTTGCAGGGCGTTGCGCAGAAGCGCGGCTGGGATATTCCCAAGACGTATCCAGACTATATCTTGCATAAGATGGTGACAGTAATGCGCAATGGCGAGGAAGTGAAAATTTCCAAGCGCGCTGGATCCTATGTGACTGTACGCGACCTAGTTGAGTGGTCCGGAGGCTTTACTCCAGAAATGACTCCCGAAGAGCGTGAGTTGGCATTGCAACGTGGCCGAGATGCTGTGCGCTTCTTCCTGATCTCTCGCAAAGCTGATACTGAATTTGTATTTGATATTGATTTAGCATTACAGCAAAACGATGAGAACCCCGTGTTCTATGTGCAATATGCGCATGCTCGTATTTGCTCTATCTTGAGTCAATGGGGTGGTCAAGCCGCAGACCTTAAGGCAGCAGACCTTTCTTTGTTGCAAAGCAAGGCTTCTGATCATTTATTACGCCGCTTAGCGGAGTATCCAGAAGTCTTGACGGATGCCGCAACAGATTTGGCGCCGCATGCTTTAGCATTTTACTTGCGTGACTTAGCGGGCGATTTCCATACGTTTTATAACGCGGATCGTGTTTTAGTAGATGATCCTGCATTGAAATTGGCGCGCCTAGCATTGCTCTCAGCGACTCGCCAAGTGCTTGAAAATGGATTAAAAATATTAGGCGTTTCAGCACCCGCTAAGATGTAAGCTATCAGCGTTAAGTAGCACTGAAGAAGTAAAAGAGAAGGATGGGGACACGATGAAAAAAACGAATCTACAAACCAGCTTCACATCACCAGCAGAGGCCTCGGATTCCCAATATGGGGGTACGATCCTCGGCTTTATTGTGGGTCTTGGGGTTGGGTTGGGAGTAGCCTTTGTAATTGCGTTCTATCTTTCCAAGAACACGCCTCAAGAGCGACCGGGTGTACGAGCCCCTAATTTGCCTTTGACGATTAAATCTGGGCCTGCTCCAGTAGATGGTGAGGCGACTGTCCCAGCGCAGCCACTTGACCTCAATAAACCATTGCAGGGTAAGTCTGCCCCACCAGCATCTAATGCGTCAGATCCAATCGGTGATCTTGTTAACGGAAAGAGGCCATCTGAAGTTACCGCAGCCCCTGCCGCTAAGCCTGATGCAATCTATTTCTTGCAAGTTGGCGCATTTAATAAGCGCGCAGATGCTGATGCGCAAAAGGCGAGTCTTGCGATTCAGGGTATACAGTCTCAATTGAGTGAGCTCAGCGTGGAAGGCAATACGTTGTGGCGCGTTCGCGTTGGACCATATAACAGTATTGAAGAAAGCAATCCCGTGCGCGATAAGTTGAATGGCATGGGAATCAAACCAACCGTTATTAAATCAAACAAATCATGATTTCATTATCCAAACGAAGCCTCCTATCGGTTGCAGCCCTATGGCTTGCCATTTCTATTTCAGGCTTGGCCGGTGCTCAAAGCCCGAAGATGGAGGAAGGTTTTGATTACCGCATTCTTCCAGTGGCCCAGCCAGTTGACGTTAAAGGCAAGGTCGAGGTCATTGAGTTCTTTTGGTACGGCTGTCCACATTGCTACGACTTTGAGCCAGAGTTGAGTGCATGGGTAAAGCGTCAACCTAAAGATGTGGTATTCCGTAGGGTGCCAGTTGCTTTCCGTGATGACTTTATGCCGCACAGTCAGTTGTTTTATGCGCTTGAGGCGATGGGTAAAGGCGAGGCCATGAATGAGAAAGTCATGTATGCCATGCACAAGGAAAATAAGCGCCTCATGACAGAAAATGAGATTGCAGACTGGGTCGCATCTCAAGGAATTGATCGCAATACCTTCTTGGCAACTTACCGCTCTTTTGCCGTGGTTTCTAAGGCGCGTGCCGCAAGACAAATGGCGGATGCATATCGTATTGATGGCGTACCGACGATTGTGATGCAAGGTCGTTATGTCACCTCACCATCGATTGCTGGCACGAAGGCCAAGGCAATTTTGGTGATGGATTACTTGGAGCAAAAAATCCGCAAGGATGGTTACAAGTAAGTCTATAGCTTTAGATTTTGACGAAGCGCCGTATTATCCAAAAGTACAAGGGATAGGGCAGGATTCTGAGAAATTTTAAGAATCCTGAAAATCGCTTGGGGAAGTGAATATCAAAATCCCCAGCCTGAATTCCATTCAAGATTTCTTTGGCAGCCTCATTAGCGGTGATGAGCGCAGGCATCTCAAAATCATTTTTCGCAGTAGCTTCAGTGGCCACAAAGCCCGGAGAGATCATGTGCACGCTGACCCCTTGCGGTAATAAGTCGTAATAGAGGGTCTCGCAAAAATTAATAATGCCCGCTTTGCTAGGCCCATAGGCCAGCGCTTTTGGTAATCCGCTGTACCCTGCCACGCTACCAACAATCGCAATATGGCCTGCATGACTTTTGAGCATTTCAGGTAAGACCGCTGCCACTGCGCGCATGGGGCCGAGTAAGTTGGCGTCGATTGTCTGCTGTGCAATATCAAAGTCAAAGTTCTCGGCGCGTAATGGGGTGTACACCCCTGATACAAAGAGGAGTAAATCTAGCCCACCCCAGTTATCTAGGATGGCATGGTAGGCTAAGTCCAATTGCGCTTGCTGCGTCACATCTAGTGGCAAGATCAAGCTATGGGAGGCTGGAGCGGATTGAGCTAGCGCGTTTAATCGTTCTATACGACGACCTGAGAGTGCTAATTTCCCGCCTGCTTTTAGTAGGGCTATGGCACACGCCTCACCGATTCCGCTGGAAGCCCCAATAACCCAGATCCGCTTATTTAGGAAGCTATCAACCCCTTTTTGTTTCATGAGGTGAGCGCGCCGCTAGTGGAGTAGGGGTTCTGATGTTTTAAGGTGTACTGCACGACATCAATATTTTTTTCAGAGAAGCCGGCGGCGCAATACATAAGATAGAAATTCCAGAGCCTAACAAAGGCCTCATCAAAACCCAATCGATAGACCTCTTCAATTTTTTGATTAAAGCTATCACGCCAGAGGCATAGTGTTTTTGCATAGTCAGCGCCAAAAGCAAACTCTTCTTCTACCTCTAGGCCTGCGCTAGCGGCAGCAGCCTTGAATTTTGAGGGTGACGGCAACATCCCCCCGGGAAAAACATACTGTTGAATAAAGTCGGCACTTTGGCGATATCGATCAAATAGCTCTTCCGCTATCACAATAGTTTGAATGCACGCTCTACCGCCTACTTTAAGCCGTTTGGCAATGGTTTGAAAATAGGCATCCCAATGATTTTCACCAACAGCCTCAAACATTTCAACCGAAGCGATGCCATCAAACTGCTCTTCGCAATCCCGATAATCTTGGAGACGAACTTCGCACTCCTGATCCTTGCCCGTTTCTGCGGCAACTCTTTGAAGACGGGCCTCTGCAAATATTTTTTGTTCTGTAGATAACGTGAGGCCAGTAATATGATTTCCGTGACGCAAGGCTTCTTCCATGAATCCACCCCAGCCGCAGCCGACCTCTAATAGGCGGTCACCTGACTTGGCACGAATAGACTCAAGAATGCGTTTTATTTTGGCGCGCTGGGCATCCATGAGCGACTGTTTTTCGCCTTCAGTAAACCAGGCGCTGGAATAACTCATGGTTGGATCTAACCACAGGCTGTAAAAAGCATTGCCTAAATCATAGTGCGCATGGATATTTTTTCGGCTTCCAGATTTGGAGTTATCTCTGAGCCAATGTTTTAGGCGATAAGCTATGGAGCCCATCCAGCTTCCATATATTGCTTTTTCGAGGATGGTGCGATTCCGAATTGCCAGCTCAAGTACTGCCTTGAGATCGGGCGTGTTCCATTGGCCACGGATATAGCTTTCGGCAAAACCAATGTCGCCATGAGATAGGACTTGCTTAAATACTGACCAGTCCAGCACCTGAATTTCTGCGTGGAGTTGGTCGGCTCTATTACCAAATTCTTTGACCTCATCATTGGGTAGGGTGATGAGTAGGTACCCACTGCGTAATTGCCCTAGTAATCCCAATAGAGTTCCCGTGCTTGCACGCAGGGCTTGTGATTTGGCAACTCGCTTCTCTGGGCGAGAAAAACTCAAACGAGATAGTAATGATTGACCTGGGCGATTCATCTAGTGACCTCAATTGCAGGAGGCTGGGGCTTTGAGTGAAAGGGTACACCTTTTAGCCATAATTTCAATGCCTGCCAATGAATGCGGCCAACAACACCAAGACTCATGAGGGGGTAGCGTAGAAAGGCGAGGTACAGTGCGCCTCGAGTTAAGGGTTGGGCTAGACCGCTAATGCTAGTATTAATTAGGGGTGCGCCATCTTCATGAAGTTCAATGCGGCAGACACTGTTTCTTCCGGTACTACTGTCTTGGGGAAATAAAAAGCGGAAGTGATATTCACCGCGTACAGCGCAGAAGGGTGACACATGAAATACTTTACTGCTCACCAGTGTTTCTCCAGATTTTAGGGGTTCACCAGAATCTTGCTGGAGAAGGTAGCAGTGTCTTTCACCAAAGGTGTTATTGACTTCAGCTACTACTGCTTGCACTCGTCCATCTGCACGAGTGCAAATCCAAAAGCTCACTGGATTAAATACATAGCCAAGGACGCGTGGGAATGTTTGTAACCAAATCTCCCCATCAACATTTTGAACCTTCTGATCAGCCAAAATTTGTTCTATCCATTCCAGGCTATTAGCGCCGCCTATGCCATGGTCTTGATCGAAGAAGGAGAATAATCGGAACTGTTGATCCCCTAGGCCATGTGTAGTAAGCAGCGCCTTGTTTGCAGCTCTGGTGCGCATCGGAATGGAGAGGGTGAATACTCCATAGCCAAATGCATTCTTGGCGGGGCGAAAACGCCGATGCTTAACTGCTCCAAAATTAATCGTTGCTACATTCATTTATTAAATATCTTGGGTAGAGTCTGATGGGATTGGATAAGAGATGCTCTCCATCAAGTCCTTGGCAACCAATTCGCCTGAACGCAAGCCATCCTCATGAAAGCCAAAACCTGTCCACGCACCGCAATACCAAATGGAGGCGTTCCCCTGAATCAGCGGTAGCTCTCTTTGGGCTTGTATAGCACGCATATCAAAGACTGGGTGAGCGTAATGAATTTCTTCATGTACCAGCTTCGGGTCTGGATCTGTGCGAGGGTTTAAGCTGACAATAATTTGTGTGGCCTTTAGCGCTTCTGGTAAAGGTTGTAAACGGTTAATTAAATAATTAACGCTCACATGCTGCTGCGCAGTGGGTGTTGCGCCAGCCTTGGCCGTATAGTTCCAGGCCGCCCAGCAACGTTCATTCGCAGGTAAGAAGCGCGTATCAGTATGCAAGATTGCCCGGTTTTTTTGGTAAGGAATCGACGCAAGAATATTTCTGGCGTCTTGTCCAATGCCGTGAACGAGCTCCAAAGATTGATCGCTATGGCAAGCCATGATGACCTCATCAAACCTATATGACCCAAAGCTTGTGATGACTTCAGCTGGAGTGTTTTCTGCTTGACTGGCGTTGACGCGACTCACAGATTCACGCACCAATTTAACTTGATGTTTTTCCAGCGCGGCCACTAGAAGCTTTACGTACTCTCGCGAGCCACCTTTTACCGTGAGCCATTGGGGGCGATTCTGAATTTGTAATAAGCCATGGTTGTGACAGAAGCGCACCATGGTCTGAATTGGAAACTCCAGCATCTGCTCTACTGAACATGACCAGATTGCACCAATCATCGGTAGGAAGTAATTTTCCCTAAAGCTCGCGCTAAAACGATTGCGGTCCAGGAAATCGTTAATGCGTTCATCAGGCTCGGAGTATTCAATCTCTGCGGTAATTTGCTTTTCTGCGAGCTTGGTAGCGAGACGATTGAAGCGCAGGATGTCATAGGCCATCCTCCAAAAGGAGAGTGACAGTAGGTTTGATCTTTGCCCAAAAAATGAATTGAGGTCATTGCCCGCCCATTCAATATTGTTAGAGCGCCCCGATTTTTCGCTGGTATCAATAGAGACAGAAAAAGACATTTCAGATGGCGCAATCGGGACTTTGATTTCTTCAAATAGACGAAGCAAGCGAGGATAAGTTTTGCGATTGAATACTAAGAAGCCAGTATCTACGCCATGGGTGATCTTACCTCGCGGTGTTTCCAATGAAAAATCCACCGTATTGCTGTGACCACCAATATGATTTCCACCTTCAAATATCGTAATGTCTAAATCAGGATGCTGTCGTAGTGCGTAGGCACATCCCAAGCCAGAAATTCCAGCGCCAATAATGGCTACTTTTTTCTTAGCCACTAATTTTTTCTCCAAGTAGTTTCTCGATTTCATCGATGAGGCCACTGCTAGTGGGTTTGGTCATGCTCCCAAAGGAGTCCACGACATTTCCATTGCGGTCGATGAGGTACTTATAGAAATTCCATTTGGGCGTAGTCCCGGTTTTGGCAATCAGCATCTTAAATAGGGGGTTTGGATTGCTTCCACTAACAGAACTCTTTGCAAACATGGGGAATTTCACGTCATAGGTATTTTTGCAAAAGTCGGCAATTTCCTTATTGCTGCCCGGCTCTTGTTGACCAAAATCATTCGATGGAAACCCCAGTACCACGAGGCCGCGATCCTTATATTTGGCATACAGCTTCTCCAAACCCTCATATTGACTGGTAAATCCGCAAAAACTGGCTGTATTGACCACCAAGATTACCTTCCCCTGGTATTGGCACAGGCTTTGTGGTGCTTCATCCTGAAGCCTGGGGAATGTTTGGGACAACAAGGGGCTGCAGCTTGGGGGTGTTAGGGTTGCTGCGTTCACCAGGGGTGCTGCCGAAGCCAGTAACAGCATTGTTAGCAGGCACCGTGTCAGATTGCGAATCATGTTGAACCTTATGGAATAGCGGGGATCTCCAAGTCTAAGACATTCTGGCAAATATCGTTGGGCGTGACCCAATACTATTAAGATTGCGTTATGACTTCACTACCTTTACCTTCTTTTGAGTCCAAAGTATGCCCTCCAGCAGAGCTGGAGGCTCGTATTGCAGCACTCCCAAGACCGCTGGTGTTCACGAATGGCGTGTTCGATATTTTGCATCGTGGGCATGCCAGTTATTTAGCTCAGGCTCGGGCGCTGGGAGCAAGTCTAGTGGTGGGTGTGAACTCTGATGCCTCAGTAAGGATGCTGGGAAAAGGGGATGACAGACCCATTAACTCTGAGGCTGATCGTCAGGCCTTATTGGCTGCACTTGCCAGTGTGGACTTAACGGTAATGTTTGCCGAGAGAACCCCAGTCAACTTGATTGCCAAAATTCGTCCTGACATCTATGTCAAGGGTGGGGATTACGAAATAGATGCCTTGGAAGAAACCCGTTTAGTAAAAACTTGGGGTGGCAAAGCAGTTGCCATACCATTTTTATACGAGCGCTCCACTACAACTTTGCTGGGTAAGATCCGGACTCCATAGTGCGATGGGGGAGATACGGTAAATCCGTTGGCTTTAAAGATTTTGCAGTAACCAAGCCCAAAGACCTCGCAGCACAAGCCCCTCAATAGATTCAATAGGGAGCGCGGCTAATTCTGGAAATTTCTGAATTTCATGCATGAGAATTTTGGCATTGCCGCCATCTAACCAAATTCGTTCAACGGGGTGACGCATTTCTTTTGCAAGATGGACTGCCCGTAATATTGCGCCGATCTGAGCGGCATCGCAGCCGCCGATAATGGCCTCATCTGTATTGCTACCAAAGCTAGCCTGGGTTATCGGGGTGCTACGGCGAATCGCCAGCGGAAGTTGAGCGGTATTGCTTTGTAAGCTTTCTTGCATCAAGCTCAAGCCGGGCAAAATCCATCCGCCGTAATGAACGCCGTTGCCCCCCAATAAATCAATGGTAGTGGCGGTGCCTGAATTGATGACTAATGTATTGGTACTTGATAGTGCCCTTGCGCCAATGATGGCTGCCCAACGATCTGCGCCTAACTTGCTTGGATCTTGATAGAGCGTGCGAATGCCTTCATATGGACTATCGCCCTTCAGTTGCTTCCAATCGAGAGCTTGCCATTGTGGAAATAGGGACTGCAAGTTTTTCATGGCAGAGTCGCCTGCTACACAGCAGAATCCAATGGCATCTGGTTTTGGCAATGTCTTGGAAATATAGTCGGATAACTCTGCGCGCAGTTCGGGAGATTGGAGTGATTTATTGCCAATAGATCCAGAGTAGGCCCACAATTTTTTATTGCGGTCACTCGTATTTTGTGTAGATTCAACAGCAGCCCATTTCAGGCGCGTATTCCCAACATCAAATAATAAATAGAGACTCATGATTGAACTCGCAAAGAAATATCGCCTGAATGAATGGTAATCGCTTGATCATGTTGCTTGAGAAGCAGGGCTCCGGATTCATCCACGCCATTTGCGATTCCAAAGAGGGGCTCTTTGCCGGCACCGGAAATGCACACGGGAGTTCCATGAAATGCATCCCACTGGGCCCAAGCATGCTTAAAGTGGCTAAAGCCGTTCAGATCAAACTCCAGTGCATATTTTTCAAGGGACTCGATGAGCTTGAGCCAAATGAATTCAATATCAGGAACTGCTAGCGGATCAGCAGTCAGTTGGTCTAAGGTTGCCACACCAAACGCAGAAGCCTTGCCCAAGGCATTGTTGGTGCTATCCGCATGGCGCAAGTTCAGGCCAATGCCAATAATCATCCAGGTGGGCGCACTAGGGTTGGCTTGACCCCCTTCAATGAGGATGCCCCCCAGTTTTGCGTTATTCAGTAATAGATCATTGGGCCACTTTAGTCTGAGGCCTTGCTGGTGTAGTTCGGCCTCCTGAAGTCCCAGTGCTGAAGCAATGCCAGAAACAACAGCTAAGCCGATAACCAAGCTTAAGCCACTTAATTCGCTGGGGCGCTTCTGAAAAGGGTAGGCCAAGGAAAAGCACAGGGTGTCTTCAGGATTCGCAACCCAGACCCTTCCAGCCCTACCTTTCCCAGCAGTTTGTTCATGGGCAATGAGGGCAACCGGGTTAATTAACTCACCAGCACGCCAGCGAGCCAGCAAGTCATCATTGGTTGATTTGGTTGTGACAACGCGCTCTAGGATGCAATTCGGGCTCATTTCTCCATTGTAGAAAGGTCTGAGCTCGCTGACCTAGAATAGTGGCATGCATCATGAAGATCACCGCCCTCGCAAGTTCGTTTGGCCACTTCAGGCTATGCCGTTGGCTAGGGCTATGAGCTTGAGTTATGCGCTTTTAATTATTTATGTGAGTCTCAACCCCTTTGATTTCAACTTTCAGAATGGAATCGAGGCCTGGTCATGGTTAGATGCCCCTTTGCCGCGCTTTATTACCTTATTTGATGTCTCGGTCAATATCTTGGCCTACATCCCTCTCGGCTTCTTGCTGGTCTTTGCCTGCTATCCCCGCTGGCGCAATTTTGTCGCCCTGGGAATTGCATTGAGCTTCAGTGCCGTATTGGCTTTCAGTGTGGAGTCATTGCAAACTTGGTTACCTACTCGAGTTCCCAGTCAGATGGATTGGTGGGCAAATGTCTTGGGTGGATTATTGGGGGGATTGCTAGCGATTCCCTTGGGGCCTCAGTGGCTATCTGGTAGCGCTATTCGACGCGGGTTTGATCAATGGTTTGGCTTGAACTGGGCAGCCTGTGCATTGCTTCTACTCTTCCCATGGTCGCAGATTTATCCACAAAGCTCTTGGTTGGGGACGGGGGTATGGGGCCACACTATATTTGCTTCGGTTGATTGGGGTACAACGGTGATTAATCAGGTTGTCCAAGAGACGATCATTACTGCTTTATGCTGGTTGGGGGTTGCCCTCTTGTTGTCTTTGGGAATGAGGGTAAAGGCACCCCAGTGGAAAATATTAAATAGCCTGCTTTGCTTCACTGTGTTGGTAAAGATTATCTTTACTGGATTGCAATTTGGCGCAGAATTTAGTTTTCTTTGGCTGACCGCTGGAGCGATTTGGGGAATGGTGCTTGGCAGCCTGATGCTGAGGTGGGCCTTGTGGCTCCCGGAAAGAACTAAGTCTTGGCTTGCAATTGTATGTTTGATGAGCGCCACCATGGCTATCAATCTATTGCCGGAAAATCCCTACTTCATTCTGACTTTAAGGCATTGGTACCAAGGCCGGCTGTTACATTTTAATGAGTTGATGCAGTGGGTTTCAGTGGTATGGTTGCCCTTAGCTTTGTTGTGGCTTGTTCGGAATGTAGCGGCATTTAAATTAAAACCTTGATTGAAATTATTTATGAGTTTTCAGCACCACTTATTTTTCTGTCTGAATCAGCGTAGCAATGGCGAAGATTGTTGTGATCGTCATAACGCTTTTGCATTATTTGAGTATGCAAAAAAAAGAGTGAAGGAGTTGGGTCTTTCAGGCCCCGGAAAGATTAGAGTCAATAAGGCAGGATGCCTAGACCGCTGCGCTGATGGACCGGTGATGGTGATCTATCCCGAAGGGATTTGGTATACATTTATTGATACCGAAGATGTGGAGGAAATTATTCAGTCGCATTTAATACAAGGGCGCCCGGTAGAACGTCTGCAGTTAGCTTAAAAGATTTAAGAAAGTTCACTTCATGAATAGTCGTACAAAAGTAATTCATATTGATGGCGTAGTGGGTCAGATCGAGATGTCGATTGACTTGCCTGACGAGTTAAAAAGCAACCCTGATTTTTCTATCAGAGGTTTAGCCTTGGTAGCACACCCTCATCCTTTGATGGGGGGCACGATGGATAATAAGGTGGCGCAGACAATGGCGCGCGCCTTTAATCAATTGGGCTATGTCAGTGTGCGCCCCAATTTTCGTGGGGTTGGTGGTACCGCCGGCGTTCATGATGATGGTGTTGGTGAGATGGAAGACTTGCTCCATGTGACTGATTGGATGCGGACGCCTTCTAGCTGGATGCAATTTGAAGCGACCTCACAGCAAGCATGGATTCGGAGTGCAAATACTGTGCCCTTAGTGGTCTCCGGGTTTTCATTTGGAAGTTTTGTTGGTACGCATCTTGTGCAAAGACTGGCAGAGCTAGGACGTCCAGCAGAGCGGCTAGTCATGGTCGGTAGCGCGGCAGGAAAGTGGGAGTTGGCGCCTGTACCAGCAGATACGATTTTGATTCATGGCGAAGTGGATGAAACGATCCCCCTGATGGATGTTTTAGATTGGGCGCGGCCACAAGAATTAGTCGTTCAAGTAGTTCCTGGCGCAGACCATTTTTTCCATCGCCGCTTGCACTGTATTCGTAACATCATTACTAGCGCTTGGTTGGGCATGCCCGATCACCGTAAAGATTAGGAAGAAAGAGAATCATGACCGAAGACAGAAAATCCCTCATTGAATATCCATCGCAATTTCCGATTAAGGTAATGGGTAAAGTAACCCCAGAATACCTTCCTGCCATTTTGCATATCGCTCGCCAATTCGATCCCACTCTTGATGAGAGTAAGGTTGAGCAACGCCCCTCTAAAGATGGGAATTATTTAGGTATTACATTGCCTATTACGGCAACGAGCCGTGAGCAGTTGGATGAGTTGTATCGCACCTTGTCTACGCATCCGCTCGTGAGTATTGTTCTCTAGGCCACCTACGTGACTTTTTTAGTAAAGCATTTGGGGGTTGCTGACTATCAATCGACCTATCAAGCGATGCGGGATTTTACGCAACAGCGCGTTAGTGACACTCCAGATGAAATTTGGGTGCTAGAGCATCCCCCTGTGTTTACTTTAGGCCTGGCGGGTGATCCAAACAATTTACATTCTCCGAGTAGCCAAATCCCTTTGGTTCAAGTAGATCGTGGCGGTGAGATTACTTATCACGGCCCAGGGCAAATTGTGGTCTATCTCTTATTGGACTTAAGGCGTCTTGGGATTTTCGTAAAAGAGCTTGTTTCGCGAATAGAGCAGGCTTTGATTGATACCCTGGCGGATTTTGATATTCCTGCAGAAAGACATGCTGGAGCTCCTGGCATTTATGTGGCCCAGGAAGGCACCTTGCCAGCAGAGTGCCAGGGTGCCAAGATTGCGGCTTTGGGCCTCAAGGTCTCCAAAGGATGCTCCTATCACGGCTTGGCTCTGAATGTGGCTACTGATCTGGGGGCATTCTCCCGCATCCACCCTTGTGGCTATGAGGGCTTAAAGACGGTTGATATGCAAACGCTTGGGATCAAGCACAATATAGACGTTATTAGCCAAACCCTCTTGGGGCATTTGCAGAAGCAACTCATTTCATCATGACCACCAATAAGCCAGACCTCGATTCTCCCGTCAATCTTCGGCAAGATCTCCATTACGACGCTTCGCGTAAGCAGAAGTCGGGCGACAAGACGGCCCGCATTCCGATCAAAATCATTCCGCTGGCAGAAGTGCTGAAGAAGCCTGATTGGATTCGCGTAAGGGCAGCTTCCGGTAACTCTCGTTTTTCAGAAATCAAAAAGATCTTGCGTGAGAATGAATTAGTGACTGTTTGCGAAGAAGCGAGCTGCCCTAATATTGGCGAGTGCTTTGGCAAAGGTACTGCTACCTTCATGATCATGGGTGATAAATGCACGCGTCGTTGCCCATTTTGTGATGTGGGTCATGGTAGACCAGACCCGCTTGACACCAAAGAGCCTGGAAATTTAGCGCGTACGATTGCTGCCCTGAAACTAAATTATGTGGTTATTACTAGCGTAGATCGCGATGACTTGCGTGACGGTGGTGCCATGCATTATGTGGACTGTATTTCTCAATCGAGAGATTTGTCTCCCGATACCCGAATTGAAGTATTGGTTCCAGATTTCCGTGGCCGCTTAGATAAGGCGCTCGATATTTTTAGTGAGCATGCCCCCAAAGGTTTGCCAGACGTCATGAATCACAATCTAGAGACCGTGCCGCGTTTATATAAGCAAGCGCGACCTGGCGCAGACTATGCCCATTCTCTTAAGTTATTAAAAGACTTTAAAGAGCGTTTCCCGGGCATCCCAACCAAGAGTGGCTTGATGGTTGGCTTAGGCGAAACCGATGAAGAGATTTTGGAAGTGATGCGAGATATGCGTGAGCACAATATCGACATGCTGACCATCGGCCAGTACTTGGCGCCATCAGGCCACCACCTGCCAGTACAGCGCTATGTGCATCCTGACGTCTTCAAGCACTTCGAGGAAGAAGCTTATGCAATGGGCTTCTCGCATGCCGCTGTAGGCGCTATGGTGCGCTCTAGTTACCACGCTGATCAACAGGCACATGGGGCGGGCGTTGT
>CANCBK010000010.1 GCA_947374315.1 Burkholderiaceae bacterium
TTTACATCGATTCAAAAGCCATTCCCTGACTCCCATCTAGATGCAGAAATCGGCGTTGACGCTCAAGGCGTTTTAGCCTGTGCGCAGGCGATGTGGCACAAAGGCTTACAACAAGATGTTCATTTGCTTGAGCCGCTTTATATCCGCAATAAAGTTGCCCTTACTACCTTAGAGCGAAAACAACATGCCTGATTCACAAAACCCATTAGAGAATTCTGCTGAGGGTGTATCAGAGCTTTCATTTTTGCCGATGGGCTTGGCGGATTTGGAGGCTGTGCTGTCCATTGAATCGGTCTCCCATATTCACCCATGGACCAAGGGAAATTTTTCAGACTCCCTATCGGCGGGGCATTGGGCTTACTGCGTGCGCCCTCAATTATCGGATCCGATCAAAGGGAGTTATTTAGATCCATCAGTTCTCTGGGCCTATTGCATATTATTTCCGGCGGTAGATGAATTGCATCTCTTAAATATTACCGTGTCGCCTAAATTACGTCGCTTGGGAATAGGCGTAAAAATGATGAAAGCGATAGAGGGGGTTGCTGCTCAGCAAAAAATGCCCCGCATCATTTTGGAAGTCCGCCCTAGTAATGCGGGTGCTTTGGCGCTATATCAAAGTTTGGGGTACGAGCAAATTGGCATACGAAAAAATTATTACCCGGTTGATCCAGCGAGTAACCTACGTGAGGATGCCTTGGTTTTGGCTAAATCGATTAAGCTAGAGGCATGAATATGAGTACAAATTCTGCTTTCCTTAAGGAAATGGGTATTACCGAGTGGACATCGCGTGATGTCGCCGAAGAAATCGCTCATTCAAGGGTTATGCCCGAGGAGGCGGGCCGGCCTACCGTTGC
Organism: Burkholderiaceae bacterium; assembly: GCA_947374315.1. The sequence continues at coordinate 855 of CANCBK010000010.1, forward strand.
GGCTGCCGCTCCAATCGAATCAAAAGAAAGAATTTCTTCTGGAATTTGGTGGTTTTTTGGTAACAAGCCTCAAGGCGATGCAGAACTGCTGTTTAAGAATATTATTCGCGTGCTGGGTCTCAATCCTCAGGAGTGGTCTTGGAAAAACCCCGCAGAAAAATTCAATCCAGCGCAATTACCTCAAGACGGAATGCCGATTGTGGCACTGGCATTTGGCGGTTCAACTGCGCAGAAATTGTCCGGAGAGCGCGATGGACTTACAGAGTTGCGGGAAACCGTATTGGCAATGAATGCCGATGGGGCGGAAGAGCTGCCGCTGATTGCCACTTTTGAATTAAATCAGATCCTTGCAAGACCGAGGGACAAGGCCTTGTTTTGGCAGGATCTTTTGCTCGCTAAGTCAGTATTGCAAAATATCTGAGACTGGTTGCCTAGTGTTTATGTTCGCCAATTAAATGCATTGAGTCATATTCCCGCTGGTTTGCTGCATGACGTTTAATCACCAGCCACATGATCAGGCTAACCACAATACCAAACCCAATGATGACTAGCTGAATCGGGGCATCAAGCCAGATTAGCCCGGAGTAAACCAACAACATCATCAAGACAGAGATATTTTCATTAAAGTTTTGGACGGCAATTGAATGGCCTGCAGACATGAGAACATGACCACGATGCTGAAGCAATGCATTCATGGGGACTACAAAGTACCCGGCTAACCAGCCCACTAAAATTAATAGGAAGTATGCTGGTATTAAGTTCAGGGATACTTCAAATTTACCGATGGTCCATAAAGTGATATTTGGCAGCATGTCAGAGTTATAGATTGCCATCACGCAAACCACCAGGCCCATTGCAATGCCGTAAGGTAACACTTTCAGTGAACTTCTGAGGGGTACTCGCCACGCAGCCCAAACGGCACCGCCAGCGACCCCAAAAGCGGAGATTGCTTGAAGAATCGCTCCTTGTGACAGGTTCATGTGCAAAGCGACTTGAGCCCACTTAATGACGATAAATTGCAAAGTAGCGCCAGCACCCCAAAACAGGGTCGTCACCGCTAATGAAATCTGACCGAGGCGATCAGCCCACAGCGTTTTGAAGCAAATGGCAAAGTCTTTAACTAACTCAATTGGGTTGGTTTTTTGGGATACATAGCGAGCGCCCGTATCTGGGATTCTTAAATTGATGAGGGCCGCTAAAACATAAATCATCATGATGATAAGGATGGCTGATTCTGCGGCGGTATCGATGCCAGTATCGAGGGCGGGCATATCCAGACCTAATAAGCTCTCTGAAACAGTTTTACTAATCAAAACTCCGCCTAATACAGTTCCCATGATGATGGAGCACACTGTTAAACCCTCAATCCAGCCATTTGCTGCGACGAGCTTTTCGGGGGGGAGTAATTCAGTTAGGATGCCGTATTTCGCGGGTGAGTAGGCTGCCGCGCCTAAACCAACAATCGCATAAGCAAGTAAAGGGTGGCTACCAAAGAGCATCACGGCGCACCCAATAAATTTAATGGTGTTGGTAATGAACATGACATTGCCCTTGGGGCGTGAGTCAGCGAACGCACCAACAAAGGCCGCCAGCACTACATAAGAGAGAACGAAGAATAATTTGAGTAAAGGAGTCATCCAAGCCGGAGCATTAAGCTGGGCCAAGAGGGCAATTGCTGCGATCAGCAAGGCATTATCAGCAAGCGACGAAAAAAATTGCGCCGCCATAATGATGTAAAAACTGCGGTTCATTCGTACAATCTAGTCATTAATGTAATTAAAACATGAAAGGAGGGGTGGATATGAGCTCATCAGCTAATCACTTGATTAATAGGCCAATTTTGGCAACCGTAGACACTGAGGCCTTTCGTCATAATTTAAACCGAATCCGCGAACTCGCTCCTGAATCTAAGATCTGGTCTGTTGTAAAGGCAAAAGCCTATGGCCATACTTTAGAAGCTGCGCTAAGGGGTCTTGAGTCTACAGATGGTTTTGCGCTACTAGATATTGCAGATGCACAATGGCTAAGGGATCATGGTTGGGAGGGGCGAATTCTGCTCCTTGAGGGACTTTTCCATCATAACGAGCTAGATCTTGCTGTGCGTTTGAGGTGCGATTTAGTGGTGCATAGCGATAAGCAGCTTGTTTGGCTTGAGTCCTACGCAAACCACTCTGGCCACCCCCTTAATATCTTCTTGAAGCTGAATTCCGGAATGAATCGCCTGGGCTTTAAACCCGACCAATATCGCACTGCGTTTCACCGCCTGCATGCCGCTGGCTACCACCTGCATCATATGACCCATTTTGCCAATGCTGATCAAGTCGATGGCTCACCATCAGTCGGCGAGCAAGTCGAGTGTTTTGAGGGCGCCATCGAGGGGCTCACTGCTCCCACGTCGCTGGCAAATTCAGCGGCCATTCTTTGGCATCGAAATATATTGGGGGATTGGATTCGGCCTGGAATCATGTTGTACGGCGTTTCACCAACTGGGGCTTTTGCGGATATTGTGCGCTCTGAACTTGAGGCTGTTATGCAACTCCATAGCGAAATTATTGATATTCAGGAGATTAAGAAGGGCGATCATGTAGGTTATGGTGGCCGCTATGAGGCGCCAGAGGATATGCGTATTGGCGTGATTGCCTGTGGTTATGCAGATGGTTATCCACGCCATGCGGAAGATGGAACGCCGGTATGGCTTGATGGTGCAGATGCTCAAGGTAATGGTGTGATCTGCCCGATTGTTGGTCAGGTATCAATGGATATGCTAACGATTGATTTACGTGAGGCGCCCAATGCCAAGATTGGTGGCGTCGTAGAGCTCTGGGGCCGTGAAGTGCCCGTTGATGATGTGGCGCAGATGAGCGGTACGATTGGCTATGAGTTGATTTGCGCCTTAGCGCCGAGAGTGCCAGTAGTGATTAAGTAGTGTGTTTTGCCAGTCAAAGCACTACTTAATTTAATTGCCCGCTAGAGAATTACTTATTCCAGATCTGCCACCAACGACGTTCTTTTTGTACACGTTGGCCGGTAACCATCATTCCGCTGTCCGGGAAATTTAATGCAAAAACGCGCATCGCATCATCACTGAGATCGGTCATCCCCAGCTTATCGTAGGATTTCACCAAAATATAGAGGGCTTCTTCTACCGCAGGAGCACGATCGTAATCGCGAATAACGAGTTGCGCTCTATTGGCAGAAGCTAGGTAGGCGCCGCGTTGATAGTAGAAGCGCGCCACGATAACATCGGCCTCGGCAAGCGAGTTCACGATATAGCGCATGCGATCTAACGAGTCTGGCGCATATTTACTATCTGGGAAGCGGTCTACAACGACCTTGAAGGATTCAAAAGCTTCTTTGGCTGCTTTAGGATCCCGCTCACTTAAGTCTTGACCGGTAAATTTGCCAAGCCAACCCAGGTCATCATTAAAGCTGATCATGCCTTTGAGATAGTAGGCGTAATCTAAATTCGGACTACCTTGGTGAAGTTTGATGAATCGATCGATGGCAACTAATGCTTGAGTTTGTTCTTGCGCCTTCCAGTAACAATAGGCTGCGTTAATTTGGGCTTGTTGTGAGTATGGCCCAAAAGGAAAGCGTCCCTCGAGCTTGTCAAAGTACTTGCCGCACTTTGCATAATCCGCATCGTTTAATTTTTCATTGGCTTCGGAATAGAGCTTGGTTTCAGACCAAATGTCCGTATCATCTTTTTGACCATCGCTGCCGGCACATCCACTTAATAGTAGGGCTGAGGCACTGGCGCCAATGAATAGCACCAGAATGGTTTTTCTAGAAGATGACCTAATAATGGCAGCAAGCCTTAAACTGGCGTCTGTAATAACGTTCGACATAACTAAAAGGCTCTTTAAGCGTGGCATTGCCGCATACTCCCGATTCGAATCCCATTGATTATATCGATGAAGAGGATTTCATAGCCCTAGAAGTTCCCCACGATGTAAACGGGGAGCGTTTGGATAAGTTTCTTGGCGGCGCTTTGCCAGATTATTCGCGTAATCGGCTAAAGGCCTGGGTAGAGGCTGGGGCGGTTACCGTTGACGGAAAGGTCACTAAAGTCCGCCATTTACTGCGTGGGAATGAAAGTATTAAGGTATTTCCACAAGAAATGCCTGAACAGTTTGCCTTTGGGCCAGAAAACATCCCCCTGGACATTGTTTACGAGGATGACTCCATTATTGTGGTTAATAAGCCCGCTGGGCTGGTGGTTCATCCCGCTGCCGGCAATTGGACGGGTACCTTACTTAATGCCTTGTTATATCGATATCCGGAGCTCAAGCAGTTGCCCAGAGCGGGGATTGTTCATCGCTTAGATAAAGACACTTCTGGACTAATGGTGGTTGCACGAACCGATATCGCTCAGACCTCCCTAGTGAGGCAATTGCAGGAGCGAACGGTAGGGCGTCGCTATTTGGCTTGGGTTTGGGGTGAGGCGCCATCCCAGGGCAAAGTATTGGCAACTGTTGGGCGTGATCAGCGTGATCGTCTAAAAATGGCGGCTGGATCAGCGCAAGGGAAGCCGGCGGCCACCTTATTTCGTCGCCTAGCCAAGGGAGCGTTTTCTGAGAGTCCAGTTGCCTTGCTTGAATGCAGACTGGAGACAGGTAGAACACATCAAATTCGGGTTCACCTTGAGTCTTTGGGTTTCCCGTTATTGGGAGATCCTGTTTATCGAAAAAGAACTCCTGGCGTTGCTAAAACATTGCCGTTCGAGCGTCAAGCCCTGCACGCCTACGCCTTAAGTTTGCAACACCCAACCTCATTAGAAACCATGACCTGGTTTAGGTTGCCCCCGCAGGACCTCGCTGACTTATTGCCCCTAGTTGGTATGGGTGAATCAGATTTGCCAAAAGAGGCAGCTTTAATCGCCTCCATTAAAAATGATCAATCCCAATAAGTGGATAGTGCCAGCATGGGCAGCGCCTCAGTCCGTTAAGGCTTTATGCACCACTAGATTTGGTGGTGTTAGCAAGGCCCCGTTTGACCAGCTCAATCTGGGGCTTCATTCTGGCGATGACCTGGTAGCCATCCGCAACAATCGCGCCATCCTGAATGAAACACTTCCAGCCGAGCCTATTTGGTTAAATCAGATTCATGGCGCTACAGTTAGCACTCCCGCCTCTAGAAAATCAAGTGGCTTGGGGCCTCATGAAGCCGATGCATCTGTAAGCAATACCCCCAATGAAGTGCTGGCTATATTGACTGCCGATTGCATGCCGGTACTTTTCACTTGTCGTAATGGCGATGTTGTTGGTGCGGCTCATGCGGGTTGGAGAGGTTTGAGTGGCGGCGTTCTAGAGAACACCGTCCGTGGAATGATCGCCTTATCGCCAGGTCTTGCTCCACAAGATATTTGCGCTTGGATGGGGCCTGCCATTGGCCCTACAGCATTTGAAGTGGGTGAAGATGTGCTTCACGCATTTGCAGGGCAAGGGCAATCCATCCCCTTGGATGCCTTCTCCCCGGTGGCGGGACGACAAGGTAAATATTTAGCCAATCTTGACTGTCTTGCCCATCATCGCCTGAGTTCTTTGGGTGTCGGCCAAATTGATGGCGGAGGTTTTTGCACCTTCAGCGATCAGGAGCGTTTCTTTTCTTATCGACGCGATAGGATTACAGGAAGATTTGCCACCCTGATTTGGATTTCCAAAGATAAATGATCTTCGGGTTATTACTAGCTTAGCTAGCTGCTAGGGTTAGTGCGTATAACCCTCTGAGCTATATAGAAACATAATGGTCTTAATAACTAAACGAGATCATTATGTTTGCAGGTATGAATTCAGGTATTGCGCCATCTTTGGCTCCGCATCACATGGCATTAATTCCTTCAGACCGTTTAGCTGAAATTCAAAAAGACTATTTCAATGAGTTAGCGCATCTCACGACTAATCCAGAAGCAATCGAATTGAAGGATCGCCGTTTTTCCGGTAAAGCGTGGCATTCCTCTTGGAGCAAGATGATTGCTGCAACCTATTTGCTTAACTCTAGGCATTTGCTCAGCCTAGCAAAAGCGGTTGAAGCCGATGAGAAAACAAAGGTCAAGATTTTGTTCACAACTGAGCAGATGATCGATGCATTGTCGCCATCCAATTTCATAGCGACTAATCCAGAGGTGCTGGAAAATATTATTAGCTCGCAAGGTCAGTCGATTCAAAATGGAATCGTGAACTTGTTGGGTGATATGAAAAAAGGAAAAGTCTCTCAAACCGATGAGAGCGCTTTTGAGGTTGGTAAAAATATTGCCACCACCGAAGGCCAGGTTGTATTTCGCAATGATCTTTTCGAGTTGATTCAATACACCCCATTAACCGACACCGTATATGAACGTCCTTACTTGATGGTGCCACCTTGTATCAATAAGTACTATATTTTGGATTTGCAGCCAGATAACTCCATTGTTCGTTATATGGTGGAACAGGGCCATACCGTTTTTTTAGTTTCCTGGAAAAACCCGGACGCCTCTATGTCTAAGGTCACTTGGGATGATTATGTTGGCGAGGGTGTTATCAAGGCAATTGAAGTTGTTAAAGATATCGGCGCCATAGACCAAATCAATGTACTTGGATTTTGCGTTGGAGGGACCTTAACCTCTGCGGCATTAGCGGTATTAGCCGCGCGTAAAAAAGATGATGTTGCTAGCTTAACTTTGCTCACAACCCTTTTGGATTTTACGGATACCGGCATTTTGGATGTCTTCATAGACGAAGGTATGGTCAAGTTGCGCGAGACGACGATTGGCGGTGAGGGCGGTCAATTCGGCATGATGTCCGGTTTGGATCTGGGCAATACATTCTCCTTTTTGCGCCCAAATGATTTGGTTTGGAACTATGTTGTTGAGAACTATCTGAAGGGTAATTCACCGCCACCATTTGATCTCCTATATTGGAACGGGGATTCCACGAATCTTCCGGGCCCCATGTATTGCTGGTATCTGCGTCATACCTATTTGCAAAACGAGCTGATCAAGCCAGGTAAGCTTACTGTCTGTGGGGAGAAGGTGGACCTTGGCAAGATTACAGTGCCGGCTTACATCTACGCCTCTCATGATGATCACATCGTGCCTTGGAAATCTGCTTATGAATCTACCCATATCCTCAAGGGTAAGAATCGCTTTGTCTTAGGTGCTTCAGGGCACATCGCTGGCGTGATTAATCCGCCCGCAAAAAATAAGCGTCATTATTTTGAGAATAATAAATTGGCCAAAACCGCGGATGAATGGTTAGCGGCAGCCAAAGATATCAAAGGTAGTTGGTGGCCCAACTATGCTAAATGGTTAGAGCAGTTTGGTGGCAAGAAAATTAAAGCCAGTAAAACGTTTGGTAATGCACGCTACAAAAAACTACAGGCCGCGCCTGGTAAGTATGTAAAAGAAAAAGTATCTACTGCTGCTCAATAAATTTTATAAGGGGAAATCATGTCTCAAAAGATTGCGTATGTCACTGGTGGTATGGGTGGAATTGGTACGGCTATTTGTCAGCGTCTCGCTAAGGATGGCTTCAAGGTTATCGCTGGTTGTGGTCCAAATTCACCACGCAAAGATCGCTGGATTGGCGAGCAAAAGGCCTTGGGTTATGACTTCATTGCTTCTGAAGGTAATGTTTCTGATTGGGATAGTACGGTTGCTGCATTCGATAAGGTGAAGGCTGAAGTGGGGCGCGTTGATGTGCTCGTAAACAATGCTGGCATCACAAAAGACAGCGTATTCAGAAAAATGACTCCCGACGCTTGGAAGGCGGTTATCGATACCAACCTCAATTCTTTATTCAATGTCACCAAGCAGGTTGTTGATGGCATGGCTGATAACGGCTGGGGTCGTATTATCAATATCTCCTCGGTTAATGGTCAAAAAGGTCAGTTTGGGCAATCCAACTACTCCACGGCTAAAGCGGGCTTGCACGGCTTTACGATGGCTCTGTCACAAGAATTAGCTTCCAAGGGTGTTACGGTCAATACGGTTTCTCCTGGTTATATCGGGACCGACATGGTCAAAGCCATACGAGAAGATGTTCTTGAAAAGATTGTTGCCGGGATTCCCGTCAAACGCCTAGGCACCCCAGAAGAAATCGCTTCGATTTGCTGCTGGATTGCCTCGGATGACGGTGGTTATGCCACTGGTGCAGACTTTTCCTTGAATGGCGGCCTTCATACAGGTTAAGCCACTCAAAATTGCGTAGTTTTAGTAGTGCAATCATCGGCATATTTACCTATAGTTCAAACTAGAGATAAACTATGCCGATGTTGCATTGCGGTACATAGAATTAGGAAAAATACATGGCCACACGTTCTAAGAAATCCGGCGATAGCCGCTTAATTAAGAAATACCCCAATCGTCGTCTATACGACACCCAAACTAGCACCTACGTTACGCTAGCGGATATCAAGAATTTAGTAATGGCTGGCGATGTTTTTAGCGTTGTCGATGCAAAAACTGAAGATGATTTGACACGCAATATTTTGTTGCAAATTATTTTGGAAGAAGAGGCTGGTGGAGCCCCGGTATTCTCAACCCAAATGTTGTCACAGATCATTCGCTTTTATGGCAACTCGATGCAAGGCCTCATGGGTAGCTATCTTGAAAAGACGATGCAATCTTTCGTGGATATCCATAACAAGCTCGGTGATCAAACTCAGGGCTTGGGTGCGGGTAGCACGCCAGAAGCATGGGCAAAGATGATGAATCTTCAGAACCCACTAATGCAAGGTCTCATGGGCAACTACATGGATCAGAGTAAAGATCTGTTCGTAAAGATGCAGGAAAAAATGCAAGGTACACCATCAATGTTCACGGGATTCCCATTTACGCCGCATCCTAATAAAACAGAAAAAGAATAGTTGTGGTCGGAAAAGTTGGTTTTGTTTCCTTGGGCTGCCCCAAGGCACTCGTAGATTCTGAGCTCATCCTCACGCAGTTAAGTGCTGAAGGTTATGAAACGGCTAAGGACTACGCTGGCGCTGATCTGGTTGTTGTAAATACCTGTGGCTTCATTGATTCGGCTGTAGAGGAAAGTCTTGCTGCTATTGGTGAGGCTTTATCAGCCAACGGTAAGGTGATTGTTACAGGCTGCCTTGGCGCTCGCAAGAATGCCGATGGTAGCGACCTGATTCAAAGTATTCACCCTAAAGTCCTTGCTGTTACTGGCCCGCACGCCACTGAAGAGGTAATGCAGGCTATCCATTTGCACTTACCAAAACCGCATGACCCCTTTACGGATTTGCTGCCTCCCATCGGCGTGAAACTGACGCCTAAGCACTATGCATATCTCAAAATATCCGAGGGTTGTAATCACCGCTGCACTTTCTGCATCATTCCAAGCTTGCGCGGCGATCTTGTTTCGCGACCTATTGGCGAGGTGCTGATAGAAGCTAAAAGACTCTTTGAGTCTGGGGTAAAAGAGTTGCTGGTGGTATCGCAGGACACAAGCGCATATGGGGTCGATATTCAGTACCGTACTGGATTTTGGGATGGTAAACCTGTCAAGACACGCATGTTTGATTTGGTAAATGCCTTGAACCAAATTGCTAGAGAGCATCAAGCATGGGTTCGCCTGCATTATGTTTACCCCTATCCACACGTTGATGACATCCTGCCCTTGATGGCGGAGTTTTCGGATCATGGTTATGGAGTCCTGCCTTACTTGGATATTCCCTTGCAGCATGCCCACCCCGATGTTCTGAAGCGCATGAAGCGCCCAGCCAGCGGCGAGAAGAATCTGGAGCGTATCCAGGCATGGCGCGCTGCATGCCCAGATCTGGTGATTCGTAGTACCTTCATCGCTGGCTTTCCTGGCGAGACGGAAGAAGAGTTTCAGTACCTCCTTGATTTCTTAGATGAAGCGCAAATTGACCGTGCTGGCTGCTTCGCATATTCACCCGTTGATGGTGCTACAGCAAATGCGCTAGAAAACTCGGTTCCGGACCCAGTCCGTGAAGAACGTCGCGCTCGTTTTATGGCTAAAGCCGAAGAAATCTCGATCAAGCGACTTGCTAAAAAAATAGGCAAACGCATTCAGGTCTTGATCGACCGGATTGATGAGTCCGGCGGAATCGGTCGAACTACCGGTGACGCCCCCGAAATTGATGGTTTAGTACGGGTTTTGCCTGCCAGCAAACCATCTAAACGTTATCGCCCTGGTGAAATCATCAAAGTCACGGTCATTAGCTCCCAAGGGCATGACCTAATAGCCGAAACTTGACTATTGGAATAAAAATAGAATTTGGGTCTGCAATTGGGCCGTTAATTTGCCTAAAAAGGCACAGCTAAGGGGATTGATATGAGTCGTGATGTCGTCGTATTGAGTGCTGTACGTTCAGCTATTGGTAGCTTTGGAGGCTCACTCAGCAGCCTTGAGCCTTGTGAGCTCGGCGGTATGGTGATGAAAGAAGCCGTAGCCCGCTCCGGTGTAGATCCTGCACTTATTAACTATGTAACTGTTGGAAATACGATTCCTACTGATAATCGCTATGCCTACGTTGCTCGCGTAGCTTCCATTCAGGCAGGTCTGCCGATGGAATCGGTTGCGATGGCCTTAAACCGCTTGTGCAGCTCCGGCTTACAGGCGATCGTAACAACAGCTCAAGCGATTATGTTGGGTGACTGCGATTATGGTGTTGGCGGTGGCGTGGAAGTAATGTCACGTGGTATGTATGGCTCGCCAACATTGCGCAGTGGTGCTCGCATGGGTGATACCAAAATGCTCGATTTGATGGTTTCTGTATTGACTGATCCATTTGGTGTTGGTCACATGGGTGTGACGGCAGAAAATCTCGTTGAGAAATATAAATTTACTCGTGAAGAGCAAGATGCATTGGCCGTGGAATCCCATCGTCGCGCAGCCATTGCCATTAAAGAGGGTCGCTTCAAATCTCAAATCGTTCCTATTACCATCAAAACTCGCAAGGGTGATGTGGTGTTTGATACTGATGAGCATTGCAAGCCAGATACCACAATGGAAACTTTGGCGAAGATGAAGGCGGTCTTCAAAAAAGAAGGCGGCAGTGTTACCGCTGGTAACGCATCAGGTATTAATGATGGCGCCGCATTCTTCGTGTTAGCGGAAGCGGAAGCGGCAAAAAAAGCGGGCCATAAACCAATCGCCCGTTTAGTGTCTTACGCGATTGCTGGCGTTCCAAATCACATCATGGGAGAAGGCCCCATTCCCGCAACCAAGATCGCCCTTGCGCGTGCTGGTTTGACGCTGGATCAAATTGATGTGATTGAATCTAATGAAGCGTTTGCTGCTCAGGCTCTAGCTGTAACTAAAGGTTTGGGCTTGGATCCTGCCAAGACTAACGTTAATGGCGGTGCAATCGCTTTGGGCCATCCAATCGGCTGCTCTGGTGCAGCCATTGCTACTAAAGCCATCCATGAGTTACAACGTGTTCAGGGCAAATACGCTTTGGTCACGATGTGTATTGGCGGTGGTCAAGGTATCGCAACGATCTTTGAGCGCCTCTAATAAGCGCTTATTTACTGCTCAATTCGCTCATTAGGCGATGAGCAGTAAAGCAGCATCCAAGCCGACTCGGTCAAAAGCTGCGTCGGCTTTTTCTTTGACGATGGGTTTTGCGCGATAAGCAATGCTGATGCCCGAGCCATGCATCATTGGCAGATCATTGGACCCATCACCTATCGTGATAGCATTTTTCTTGTGGCAATTCATGATGGTGCAGGCGCCATCTAGGTAAGCCGCTTTAGCGGCGCCATCAACAATCTCCCCAATGACATTACCGGTGAGTTTGCCGTCAATAATTTCCAAGGTATTAGCCTGAGTTTGCTTAAATCCCAATTCTTGACGAAGCTTTTCAGTAAAGAAGGTAAAGCCACCAGAAACGAGTAGGGTGTAGAGTCCGCCTTGGATTGCGCCAGCCAATAATTCCCGAGCGCCGGGGTTTGGGCGCAAACGTTCTTGATAGACCGATTCCAATACTGTTGCTGGGACGCCAGCCAAAAGTGCCACACGTCGGCGCAAACTCTCCTTGAAGTCTTTAATTTCCCCGCGCATCGTGGCTTCGGTAATTTCTGAAACGGCAGCCTTCTTTCCTGTGAAGTCGGCGATTTCATCAATGCACTCGATATTGATTAGGGTTGAGTCCATGTCCATTGCCAGCACCTGAACATCGCGAGGTTTAAATCCGGCTGATAAAAAAGCCAAATCGGCATTGTGCGCGGCGGCGATATTGCGCATGACCACGCGCGCTTCGGGCGTTAGAACATGATCACTGGTCCAGCGGGTGGTGAAATATCTTGAATGTAGGAATTCTTTTTTATCTTGAGTGATCTCAATGCCCAATACTTTTGCATGCTCAGTAAATGCATTATTCAATTCAGCGAGGATTGGCGTATTTGCTAGTGCTACAAGAGTGAGGTGGTTGGACATGGGTAATTAGTAATTAATTAGCTTGAACAGTTTTAAGCATGGCAGTTTCGTTAAGACTTCTCAGTATCTTGCGGATGTGGTCTAGACGCTGCTCGAGTTTCTCAAAATCTTTCTCCTTTTGAGGTAGAACCTTTAGCTTATCTTGGCCATTAAGCTGGATATATTTTGATGACTGAATCAATTGAATGATTTTCATGGGGTCAATTGGCGGATTGGGAATGAACTGAATCTGAATGGACGCTGGAGTCGCATCAATCTTTTTAATGCCAAAGCCAATCATCTCTAGCCGTAGGCGATGGGTTTCATAAAAGGATTTTGCTTGGTCTGGTAGATCGCCAAAGCGATCGACCAACTCTTCACGCAATCCCATTAGTTCAGAGAAATCATTTGTTCCGGCAAAGCGCTTGTACATCGAGAGTCGCTCATGTACGTCTGGACAGTAATCGTTAGGCAGCAGGGCAGGTACCCCAAGATTGACATCAGTGGTCGCCTGAAGTGGAGATAGTAGGTCAGGTTCTTTCCCACTACGCAATGACTTTACTGCGCGATTAAGCATCTCGGTATAAAGCTGAAATCCAATCTCATGGATCTCACCAGATTGTTTGTCACCCAAGACTTCTCCAGCTCCGCGAATTTCTAAGTCGTGCATAGCCAAATAAAAGCCAGAGCCCAACTCTTCCATTGCCTGAATGGCATTCAAACGCAGTTGTGCTTGTTTGCTTAGTGCTTCTGGATCTGGCACCAGTAGGTAGGCGTAAGCCTGATGATGCGAGCGACCAACGCGACCGCGTAACTGATGAAGCTGAGCCAAGCCAAACTTATCGGCCCGATGCATGATGATGGTATTGGCGGTAGGTACGTCAATGCCGGTTTCAATAATGGTGGTGCACAACAGGATATTCGTCCGTTGCGTTACAAACTCTCGCATCACGGACTCCAATTCACGTTCATGCATCTGCCCATGCGCAACGCTAATACTCGCTTCGGGAATGATCTCTTGTAATGCATGCTTGCGATTCTGAATCGTCTCTACTTCGTTGTGCAGGAAATAGACTTGGCCACCACGCTTAATTTCTCTGAGGACTGCTTCCCGAATGACGCCATCGCCTTCACGGCGTACAAACGTTTTAATAGCCAATCGCTTTTGCGGCGCCGTTGCGATGATGGAGAACTCACGCAAGCCTTCCATTGCCATACCCAAAGTTCTTGGAATGGGCGTAGCAGTCAATGTCAAAATATCCACTTCGGCACGCAATGCTTTGAGCGCGTCCTTTTGGCGTACGCCAAACCGGTGCTCTTCATCTACGATCACTAGGCCTAGATTTGCAAATTGCGTTTCTTTGGATAGTAGTTTATGCGTACCAATGATGATGTCAGCCTCGCCTTTGGCAATCGCCTCTAAGGCAGCATTGATTTCTTTGGTGGTTTTGAATCGAGAAAGCTCAACAATGCGAACCGGCCAATCAGCAAAGCGATCTTTCCAGGTGGCCACATGTTGTTCGGCGAGTAGAGTGGTGGGTGCCAAAATGGCAACTTGCTTGCCCCCCATCACGGCTACAAAGCTGGCGCGTAAAGCAACTTCGGTTTTACCAAAGCCCACATCGCCGCACACCAAGCGATCCATCGGTGTACCGCTGGTCATATCGCCAATGACCGCTGCAATCGCATTAGCCTGGTCTGGTGTTTCTTCAAAACCGAAGCTTTCAGCAAATGCCGCGTAATCATGGGCAGAAAATTCAAAAGCATGGCCTTTGCGAATGGCTCTTGCTGCATAGAGATTAAGTAGTTCTGCAGCTGTATCTCTAATCTGCTGCGCAGCCTTGCGTCTCGCTTTATCCCACTGACCGGATCCCAGTTGATGCAAAGGTGCCGAGTCAGGATCAGAGCCCGCATAGCGAGTCACCATCTGCAATTGCTGGACGGGTACATATAGCGTGGCATCTTTGGCGTAGACCAAGTGCAGGAACTCTTCAAAGATAGGCTCTTCTTTAGGTGGCGCTAAATTGAGGAGTACTAAGCCTTGATAACGCCCAATACCATGGTCTGAATGGACAACGGGGTCGCCAATTTTTAGCTCCGACAGATCCTTGAACAACATATCAGGATCCGCACTTTCACTCTCTTTTCCTTTGCGCCGTTGACGGGCTGTCGTAGTGAAGAGTTCGGCCTCGGTAACTACAATGAGATTCTCAGAGGGCCAAGTGAAGCCATTGAATAGCTGTGCTGCAACAAGGCCAAAAAGTGCATCACTCTTAATGAAGTCGGCAATGCCTTCAAAGCCCTCGGGCTTGAGTGGATAGAGTGGTTTGCCATTCTGACCTGCGACCGAATTGCTTTCTTCAAATAACTGGCGGATAGATTCTTTGCGCCCAGTGCTATCGCTGCAAATAAGTATGCGGACTTTTTCTTGTGATACTAAAGCGCGTAGCCTGTTGATTGGATCAGCATCGCGACGATGCACCGCTAGGTCAGGGACCGCTAAAAATTGTGGCGCTTCTTTGGCTTCTTTATCAAGAACTAGTCGAGCATTGGGTTTTGCTGCCGAAAAAAATTGATCGACATCGAGAAATAATTCAGCGGGCGGGAGGATGGGGCGATCAAGATCATGCTTTAGGAATTCATATCTTGAGAGGGTGTCTTTCCAAAAACTCTTGATGGATTCTTCAACATCACCAATGCTCACAATCCATACGGGATCACCAGAGCGTGGGAAATAATCGAATACGCTAGAGGACTCTTCAAAGAAGAGGGGTAGGTAAGATTCAATTCCGGCGCTAGGGATTCCTAGGTTGGCATCTTTATAGATTGAACAGCGAGTAGGGTCACCTTCGAACACTTCACGCCATCGGCCGCGGAAGGCAGTACGCGAAGCATCGTCAAATGGAAATTCATGGCCTGGTAATAAGCGGACTTCTTTAACGGGGTACAGGCTGCGTTGGGTATCAGGATCAAATGCTCTAATCTGCTCAATCTCATCGCCAAATAGATCAAGGCGATAAGGTAGGCTTGAACCCATCGGGAATAGATCAATTAAGCCACCGCGAACGCTGTATTCACCAGGACGCATTACTGCACTCACGGGATCGTAACCCGCTTGCTGTAGTTGCAGTTTTAATGCCACTTCATTGAGCTTGTCACCTTGCCTAAAGAAAAAGGTGTGGCCTGATAGAAAGTTGGGAGGGCCCAGCCTTTGGAGTGCGGTGGTGATCGGCACCAAGACAATGTCACAGCTGCCATTAAGCAATTCATAAAGTGTCGCTAAACGCTCAGAGACCAAATCCTGATGGGGGGAAAAATGGTCATACGGCAGAATTTCCCAATCCGGCAACAAACGTGTTTTGAGTTGCGGTGCAAAAGCAGGGATTTCCTCTAAGAGGCGCTGCGCTTCTTGTGCTTGAGCACAGAAAATTACCATGACTGAAAAATCAGAGCGATAACGTAGGGCGGATTGGGCTATTAAAGCGGCATCGGCGGAGCCAACTAGGCCTGAAAAGGTAAAGCGCTGCCCAGCCCGCGGTGCAGGTATAGGGGGTGCTAGTTTTAATGCATCTGACATCTGGGGTCATTATAGAATCAGGTATGCACTCTGGAATTCAAACTTCGCTGTCCTCACCTCAATGTCATGCTTTGCTACCTACGGCAGGGACAGGATCTAGGCTTGGCGGAGTTTTGCCAAAGCAGTTCCAGGAATTGGCTGGGAAGCCCATGCTAGCTTATGCCTTAGAGGCCTTTATTAATACCCAAGAGATTGCCTCTATCTGGGTGGGTGTGAGCCCTGGTTTTATAGATAACCCGATCTTAACTACGCTTCCGGGTAGATCAACCTCGGTCCAATTTCTACCTAGCGGCGGCCCAACTCGCCAAGAGACAGTCAGAAATACCTTGGCAGCAATGCTCGAAGCCGGTATTCCTGGGGATGATTGGGTGCTAGTGCATGATGCTGCCCGCCCAGGTATTTACCCGGCGTTAATTCAGAAGCTGATCAAAGCAGTGAGCCAGTCGGGCGAGGGTGGTTTATTGGCAATGCCTTTAGCCGATACTTTAAAAGTGGCGGATACCAATTCCGCCATTGCTGGCAACCCCACGCGCGCACTGAAAACCATTCCACGCGATCATCTCTGGCAGGCTCAAACCCCGCAGATGTTTGGCTTAAAGCGTTTGCATGATGCGATTGAAGAGGGTATTCGCCTGGAGGCGGATATAACCGATGAGGCCAGCGCTATGGAGCTTGCCGGGGTTAGCCCCTTATTGGTGGAGGGGGCAACATGTAACCTCAAGGTTACCCATCCAGCCGATTGGGATTTGATGCAAACCATTTTGCAGACATCAACCAGATAATTGACTGAAAAAAATGATCGATGAGACCTCAATGACCGCAAGCGCTCCCCATATTCCCCAGTTCAGAATCGGTCAAGGCTATGACGTGCATGCATTGGTATCGGGTCGTAAATTGATCTTGGGTGGCATTCATGTACCTAATGACAAGGGATTATTGGGTCATTCTGATGCCGATGCCTTATTACATGCCTTGACGGATGCCTTGCTCGGCGCAGCAGGTTTGAACGATATAGGCCAGCTTTTTCCAGACACTGATCCCCAATTTAAGGATATGGATAGTCGCATTTTGCTTAGGGCTGCTTTGCAAAAAATCCAGGCTGCGGGTTTTCAGGTGGGCAATGTAGATGCGACGATTATTTGCCAAAAGCCCAAATTAGCTAGTTTTTTACCTGACATGGTTCGTAATATTGCCGCCGATTTGGCGGTTACCCCCAGCCATGTCAACCTCAAGGCTAAGACAAATGAATCCTTGGGGCACCTTGGCCGGGGCGAGGGCATAGCAGTTCAGGCGGTAGCTTTGCTCTACAAGGTCTAAAAGATCCTCTAAAACCGCCAAGCATTGTAGAATGACGCTCTTTAGAGTGAAGCTTAAGCTCGGTAACGTTTGCGGAAATTCGGCGAGGATGGCGAAATTGGTAGACGCACCAGGTTTAGGTCCTGACGCCAGCAATGGTGTGGGGGTTCGAGTCCCCCTCCTCGCACCACAAGATAGCTACTTGGCTTGGGCTTCACATTATCCGATTTTCATTTAAGAGACGAGAATGGCTGTGCAGATAGAAAATTTAGGTCAGTTAGACCGCAAAGTGACCTTAGAGTTCGCTCGTGCCGATTTGGCTAAGGCAAGAGAAGCCCGCTTGGTTAAATTGGGTAAGACGATGAAGGCCCCAGGATTCCGTCCAGGCAAAGTGCCTAAGAATATGGTTGAAAAGCAATATGGCATGCAAGTGGATTTCGAGCTTCAGTTCGACAAAGCCTCAGAGCTTTTCTACGAGATTGCACAAAAAGAAAAAATCTTATTGGCTGGTCAGCCACGCCTTGATCCTAAGAGTGAATTAGATGCAGACAAGATTCTTTTTGATGCTTACTTTGAAGTGTTGCCAGAGGTCAAAATTGGTGATTTCAGCAAAGCAGAAGTCACTCAGTACACGACTGATATCTCTGATGCAGAGATCGATCGTGCTTTAGATGTATTGCGTAAGCAACAAGTTCATTACCACCCGCGTGGAGAAGCTGGTGAGCATGGCGATGGCGGCGCAAACATGGCTGCTCAAGCTGGCGATCAAGTGGTTATCGATTTCGTAGGCAAGATTGATGGCGTTGAATTCGCTGGCGGCAAAGCTGAAAACTTTGAATATGTTCTCGGCGAAGGCCGCATGCTTCCCGAATTTGAAGCTGCCACCCTAGGCCTCAAAGCTGGTGAGAGCAAGACTTTCCCATTAAGCTTCCCAGCTGACTACCACGGTAAAGATGTTGCTGGCAAAACTGCTGATTTCACCATTACCGTTAAGTCGGTGAGCTGGGCCCATCTTCCTGCAGTGGACGATGCGTTTGCATTATCTTTAGGCGTTACTGAAGGTGGCGTTGCGAAGATGCGCGAAGAAGTTAAAGAGAATTTAGATCGCGAAACTAAGCGCCGCATTACCTCCTTGTTAAAGGGTGAGGTAATGGACAAGCTTAATAGCATTTGCGAGCTTGATGCGCCCAAGTCTTTGGTTGCTCAAGAACAGGAGCGCTTGGTTGAGTCTGCTCGTCAAGACTTAATGCAACGCGGTATTCCAAATGCTAAAGATGCGCCGATTCCTGCGGAGATGTTTGCAGAACAAGCGCTTAAGCGTGTTCGTCTCGGTTTAATTTTGAGTGACTTAGTGAAGCAGCAGAATTTAGCTGCGACTGCGGATCAGATTAAGGCTGAGATCGATGAGCAAGCCGCCACTTATGAAGATCCAAAAGAAGTGGTGCGTTGGTTCTATAGCAATCCTAGTCGCCTCAAAGATATTGAGAATTTAGTTTTAGAAGATAACGTGATTAAGCACTTCACTTCGCAAGCCAAGGTGATTGATAAAGCAGTTACCTTCGAAGAACTCAGCAAACTAAACTAAGCGCTAATCAGCTTAAGCATTTTTAAATAAAGGTCTGATCACATGAACCAGAATCATTTCCAATCTGAGAATTTAGAGCCCAAAGGTTTGGGTTTAGTTCCTATGGTCATTGAAACCTCTGGTCGAGGTGAAAGAGCCTATGACATTTACTCCCGCTTACTCAGGGAGCGTGTTGTCTTCTTGGTTGGCGAGGTAAACGATCAAACTGCAAACTTAGTCATTGCCCAGTTGCTGTTCTTGGAAAGTGAAAACCCAGATAAAGAAATTTCTCTGTATATCAACTCTCCAGGCGGTTCTGTTTCAGCTGGCTTAGCTATCTACGACACTATGCAATTTATCAAGCCACATGTCAGCACGCTTTGCATGGGCATGGCGGCTAGCATGGGCGCATTCCTTTTGTGTGCTGGTGAAAAAGGTAAGCGTTATGCATTACCTAATTCCCGCGTGATGATTCATCAGCCATTGGGTGGCGCACGTGGTCAAGCTTCTGATATTGAAATCCAAGCTCGAGAAATTTTGTACTTGCGTGAACGCTTGAATAAAATTTTGGCTGACCGTACCGGCCAATCCATCGAAACCATTGCTAAAGATACCGATCGCGACAACTTCATGTCTGCCGAGCAAGCTCAGCAATACGGCTTGATCGACAAAGTGATCGATAAGCGCCCTTAATTCAATTTTCATTACCTACACATCTATTTTGAGTGATACCAAATCCACTAATAGCACAGACAAAGTTCTGTATTGCTCCTTCTGCGGCAAGAGTCAGCATGAGGTTAAGAAGTTAATTGCAGGGCCCTCTGTATTTATTTGTGATGAGTGCATCGATTTGTGTACTGACATCATTCAAGAGGAATTCGCTAAGCTCCCCAAGGCCGATGGCGATGATTCTTTGCCAACGCCACATCAAATTCGCGAAAACTTGGATCAATACGTCATTGGGCAGGAGCATGCGAAAAAGACTTTAGCTGTGGCGGTATATAACCACTACAAACGCTTACAGTATTTGCCGAAGCCTAAAAAAGAAAAGCTGGATAAAGACGGTAAGCCTGTAGAGGTCGCCGATAAAAAGCAATCCAAGACCCCTGCCAAAGCAATGGTGGATGGTGTTGAGTTGGCCAAGAGCAATATCTTGCTAATCGGCCCAACGGGGTCGGGCAAAACATTGTTGGCTCAAACCTTAGCGCGCATGCTGGATGTCCCTTTTGTGATGGCTGATGCAACCACTTTGACTGAAGCTGGTTATGTTGGTGAAGACGTTGAAAATATTATTCAAAAGCTATTGCAAGCTTGTGACTACGATGTGGAAAAAGCCCAGCGTGGGATTGTCTATATCGATGAAATCGACAAGATTTCTCGGAAGTCGGATAACCCTTCCATTACCCGTGATGTATCAGGAGAGGGTGTTCAGCAGGCATTATTAAAGCTTGTTGAGGGAACGATGGCTTCTGTGCCGCCTCAAGGTGGTCGTAAACATCCAAATCAAGACTTCTTACAGGTTGACACTACCAATATCCTATTTATTTGTGGTGGGGCCTTTGATGGCCTCGAGAAGGTCATTCAGCAACGAACTGCAAAAACAGGTATTGGCTTTAACGCTGTCGTCCCTGGTAAAGATGATCGCGGAGTAAGCGACTTGCTCGTAGAGGTTGAGCCTGAAGATTTAATCAAATTTGGCTTGATTCCCGAGTTGATTGGCCGTTTGCCTGTATTGGCGACCTTGGCGCAATTGGATGAGACTGCTTTAATTCAGATTCTGACCGAGCCTAAAAATGCTTTGGTAAAGCAATATCAGGCGCTACTCACAATGGAAGGCTCTGAACTGGAAGTTCGCGCAGCAGCTTTATCAGCCATTGCCAAGAAAGCGATTGCTCGAAAGACTGGTGCCCGTGGTTTGCGCTCCATCCTTGAGGGCTCTCTCATGGATGTGATGTACGACTTACCATCTTTGAAGAATGTTCAAAAGGTGGTAATCGATGAAAGCACCATTGCCGATGGTGGCAAGCCCATTTTGGTCTACAAGCAGGGCGATGATTCCGCGGAATTGAGCAAAAAAGCCTAATTTTTAGGTTTTTTAACTGTTTTCGGTAGTTTTTCGCTCATTTCTGGCATATTTCCCCCTTGTTTTTCACAAGGCGGTACCCATATAGGTTGTATCCTATTCGTAAATAATGTCCGCATCTAGTGGTGCGGTATTTTTAGGGATTTTTACGGGATGACTATTTTGGAGGATTTGCCCCATGCCTGGCCACTTATTACTACCCTCTGAACCTATTCAACTTCCACTCCTGCCTTTAAGGGACGTGGTGGTGTTTCCGCACATGGTGATTCCTTTGTTTGTGGGTCGTCCAAAATCAATCAAAGCGCTGGAAGCGGCCATGGAAACTGGCAAAAATGTGCTTTTAGTCGCCCAAAAGGCCGCTGCGAAGGATGAGCCTAGCGTTGAAGACCTCTACGAGGTTGGTTGTATCGCCAATATTCTGCAAATGCTCAAGCTCCCGGACGGTACTGTTAAGGTCCTGGTGGAGGGTGTTCAACGCGCAGATGTCAGTCAGGTTGAGGATAGCCAAGGCTATTTCAGCTGCGAAGCTACTCCAACCTCACTTTCCGCTTTAGATGCTCACGAGACAGAAGCGTTACGCCGCGCCATCATGGCGCAGTTTGACCAGTATGTAAAACTGAATAAGAAGGTTCCGCAAGAAATTCTGTCTTCCTTGGGCGGTATAGATGATCCAAGCCGCTTGGCTGATACCATCTGCGCGCATTTGCCCGTGAAGCTGGAGCAGAAACAGAGTCTGCTAGAGATGACTGATGTGGTGCAACGTCTAGAGAGTCTCTTGGCCGATCTTGAGAGTGAGATTGATATCTTGCAAGTTGAGAAGCGTATTCGTGGACGCGTGAAGCGCCAGATGGAAAAGAGTCAGCGCGAGTACTACCTCAATGAACAGGTGAAAGCAATTCAGAAAGAATTGGGCGAAGGCGAAGAAGGCGCCGATCTTGAGGAGCTCGAGAAGCGTATCAAAGCTGCGCGCATGTCAAAAGAGGCTTTGAAAAAAGCGGAATCTGAGTTGAAGAAACTCAAGCTCATGTCGCCGATGTCCGCTGAAGCAACAGTGATTCGAAATTTTATTGATACCTTAGTGAACCTTCCTTGGAAGAAAAAAACCAAGATCAATAACGATTTGACTAATGCTGAAAAAGTGTTGGATGAAGATCACTATGGTCTTGATAAGGTAAAAGAGCGTATTTTGGAATATCTCGCAGTTCAACAGCGTGTGGAGCGTGTGAAGGCACCAATCCTCTGTTTAGTTGGGCCCCCAGGAGTTGGTAAAACATCTCTCGGTCAATCGATTGCGCGTGCAACTAACCGCAAGTTTGTTCGTATGGCTTTGGGCGGTGTGCGTGATGAATCTGAAATTCGTGGGCATCGTCGTACCTATATTGGATCTATGCCCGGAAAGATTCTGTCAAGCTTGACTAAGGTCGGGGTACGCAATCCTTTATTTCTGCTGGATGAAGTCGACAAGATGGGAACAGACTTCCGTGGAGATCCTGCGAGTGCGTTACTTGAGGTGCTAGATCCAGAGCAGAACCACACTTTCCAAGATCATTATGTTGAAGTTGACTTTGATTTGTCGGATGTGATGTTCGTTGCCACTTCAAACTCTTTGAATATTCCTGGGCCGCTATTGGATCGCCTTGAAATTATCCGGCTTGCCGGTTACACAGAGGATGAGAAGACCAGTATCGCTATCAATTATTTAATCCCTAAACAGATCAAGAATAATGGCCTCAAGAAGGATGAGTTGAAGATTGAGGAAAGCGCTGTCCGTAGCATGATTCGCTATTACACCCGTGAAGCTGGTGTGCGTTCTTTGGAGCGAGAAATCAGTAAGATCTGCCGGAAGGTAGTGAAGTTACTTCTGCTTAAGAAGGAAGCTGCCCCGGTGATTGTCGATGTCGATAATTTGGAGAAGTTTTTATCCGTTCGTATGTATGACTTTGGTCTTGCAGCGAAGGAGAACCAAGTTGGACAGGTGACCGGTTTAGCTTGGACTGAAGTGGGTGGCGATCTATTGACGATTGAAGCGGCAGTCATGCCGGGCAAGGGCGTCATTACCCGCACTGGCTCTATTGGCGATGTCATGAAAGAGTCGGTTGAGGCAGCGAAAACGGTAGTTCGTTCTAGAGCAAGATCCCTTGGTATTGCTGATGAAGCATTTGAGAAGAAAGATATTCATATTCACTTCCCGGATGGCGCTACGCCAAAAGATGGCCCATCAGCTGGTATTGCCATCACTACGGCCTTGGTATCAGTGTTCACTGGCATTCCGATTCGCTCTGATGTAGCGATGACTGGTGAGATCACCTTGCGTGGTGAAGTACTTCCAATTGGCGGCTTAAAAGAGAAGCTATTGGCGGCGCATCGCGGCGGTATTAAGTTGGCTTTAATTCCAGAGGAAAACCTCAAGGATTTGATCGATATCCCTGACAACGTCAAGAATGCAATTGAAATCGTCCCGGTTCGCTGGATTGATAAAGTGCTGGAGCTTGCTTTAGAGCGAAAACCCGTTGCTTTGGCAGATCCAACTCCAGAGGAGCTCGCAAAAAAGGCTGCAGAAGCTAGTAAAGCTAGCGAAAAAAATTCCCCTGGAGAGGCATTGAAACATTGATGTGTAGGGATATTCGAGGGATTTTTACTCAAATTGATTCATCAACTTAAATTCTTTCTGATGAAGAATCCCTCTTTTATTCCCGCACTAGGTTACAATCTCGACTGTATTAATTTGGGGCGCTTAGCTCAGATGGTAGAGCGTCTGCCTTACACGCAGAATGTCGGCGGTTCGATCCCGTCAGCGCCCACCAGTTTCCCAAATCGGATTTATTCCTTATTCAGGCTTTCTAGTTCTTCTAGACTCCACGCCTAGTACACTCGCATCATTGACTTCATTTCCTAGCGATTAATCCATGTTTGATACCGTACGTAAGCACCAAAAGATCCTACAGCTTGTGTTGATGCTGTTCATCGTTCCCTCATTTGCCATGTTTGGTATTTCGAGCTATTCGAGCTTCATGGATAAAGAGACGGATATTGTTAAGGTCAACGGTCGGCCGATCACCGCCCAAGAGGTCGATATGGCTGCAAAGCGCCAGGCTGAGCGCGTTGGTGGAAATACTCAAATAGCCCAAAGCCTGCCTTTTCGTCAGGCCATCTTGAATGAACTCCTGCAGCAACGTATTTTGGGTTTTGCAGTGAGCGATTTACGCTTACAAGTGGGCAAGCAAGAGCTTGTGAAGAGTTTGCAAAATATTCCGCAGATTCGCGCGCTTTACCGTCAAGACGGAACTTTTGATGATGCGCGCTTTAAGCAGTTGCTCGCAAGCAATGGCATGAATGAAGAGCAGTTCTATTCGGGCCAAAGTTTTGACTTGAAGATTCAGCAATTGGTAAATTCTGTTGCCCGTACCGAATTAGCTAACCCAAAATTGGCGGAGATCATTTCTTCCTTATATGAATCTGAACGACAGGTGCAGGCGCTTCAGTTCAATGCTAATGAGTACTTGAGTAAAGTAAGCCCGAGTCCAGAAGAGTTGCAGGCTTTTTACGAGGCCAATGCCAAACTGTTTGAGCGTCCTGAATATATTGATGTGGAATATATTGTCCTCAAGGCCGACCCGAAAGAGGACGCTAAAGCCTTTAATGAAAAAGCGGATCAGTTTGCGAATATGACCTATGACCAGTCTGATAGCTTAAAGCCCGCTGCAGATAAATTAAAGCTCAGTATTCAGTCTCAAAAGGGCGTTACACGTGGCGGTGCTCCAGGCGTATCCAAAGATCATCCATTGGCTAACCCGAAGGTGGTTCAATCGCTTTATGGTGATGAGGCGCTTAAAAATAAGCGCAATATTGAAGCCGTGCAAACAGCCCCAGGTGTTTTTGTATCTGCTCGGGTAGTGACTTTACATCCCGCAGAAATCTTGCCGTACAAAGAAGTGGCTGCTGAAGTGAAGAGACAGGTGAGTCAGCGTGCGGCAGAAAAGTTAGCAATTGCAGCAGCTAGTGAAAAGTTTGCCGCGCTTGAAAAGGATCCAAAGAATGCTACTGGCTTTGGAAGTGCGAATTGGGTTTCCCGCAATAAACCAAGTAATTTGATTGGCTCAGCCTTGGATGAAGTAATGTCAGTCAATCCCGATAAATTACCGGCAGTACTTTCTGTCTCCAATCCTGGGGTTGGGACAACGATTTATCGCATTGATCAGGTACGCCAACCTGCAACGGTGGATGCTAAAGCCCACAAAGCTCAAGCACAGCAGATCCAGGCTTTGGCTGCACAGTCAGAATTTGCGGGTTTTATGGGCTACTGGCGCAATACCGCTGGCGTCAAAATGATCAACCCGCTCAAGCCGGTGGTTTCTGGCGGTGCGGGCAGTTAATTGCTAAGGCGTTTTCTTTAGCAGCATGCTGTATGGGGCCATCGAGCCCCATACGTTTTTAAACAGAATGGTCTGTGCCTCTTCATTGGGATGCAAGCGATCCGCTTGAAATAATTCTGGCTTTGTTGCAACCCCATCCAAGAAAAATGGCAAGAGTTCAATGTGCGCTTCTTTGGCTAACTTGGGATAAAGATTTTTAAATTGGCTGGTGTAGTTCTGGCCATAGTTTGAGGGAATTTGCATGCCCAATAGCAAAACTTTTGCCCCTGATTTTTTGCTCATACCAATCATGTTCCGAAGATTTTCCTCGGTTTCTGAGGCTGGAAGCCCGCGCAGGGCATCATTCGCTCCAAGTTCGATCATGACGATGCCCGGCTTCTTTTGACTCAACAGGGTTGGTAATCGAGCAAGCCCACCAGAGCTCGTTTCCCCGCTAATGCTGGCATTAAATATCGACCAAGGGCTATTATTTTGCTGAAGACGCTTTTCTAGCAGATTGACCCAGCCGGTACCGCGCGGTAGGCCGTATTCGGCAGAAAGACTGTCTCCCATTACCAATATCACTGGATTGGATTGCGCCCAAGAGGAAAAACTCAGAACGAGGCAAAATAGGCTCGTTGCGACAGTTCGATTAATCAGAAACTTATTCCGCATTATTTAATCTAGAAAATTTTCCACATGAGCAATCCCATTAAATTCATCATTGCCGACCAAATTGGGAAGATAGTGAAGACTGGGGATGGCGATCTTGCTATTTTGCACGACATTTGCTTTGAAATTTATCAGGGTGAAAGTATTGCCATTATTGGATCTTCGGGGTCTGGAAAAAGTACTTTATTAAGCCTGTTGGCTGGTCTAGACCTTCCCAGTAGCGGTCAGATCGAGTTGATGGGGCAAAACCTCAATCTATTGGATGAGGATGGTAGGGCTCGTTTACGAGGTAGCTCTGTTGGCTTTGTTTTTCAGTCCTTTCAGCTGTTACCGCATTTGACTGCTCTGGAAAATGTCATGCTTCCGCTGGAGCTGGCTAATGTCACCCAATCAGAGGCAGGCCAAGCTGCCAAGCTTTGGCTGGAAAAGGTAGGGCTCGCGGATAGGCTCAGTCATTTCCCCAAAACCCTCTCTGGCGGCGAGCAGCAACGTGTAGCACTGGCCCGCGCCTTTATCAAAAAACCAGCCATCCTTTTTGCGGATGAACCAACGGGCAGCCTAGATGAGGCTAGCGGAAAGCGGGTAATTGAGCTTCTTTTTGAGTTAAATCGCGAGAATTCCTCGACCTTGGTTTTGGTAACGCACGATCCAGCCTTGGCTGCTCGGTGCGGGCGTCAATTACGCCTTCAAGGCGGCCGCTTGGTTTGATCAAAACCTTATAATCCAGGGATGTCTTCATTCTGTTGCTTGCCCGGGGCAAATGCCCTCTCAGCCTTCCGCCAACAGCGACTTTTAGCTTCGCTGACCGCCCAAGGAGTTCAACTTGAGTCCATCGAGGCTCAGTACCTTCATTTCATTTGGTCTGAGTCTGAACTCAATACCAAGGATCAAGAGGTGCTGGAAAGCCTGCTGACTTACGGTCAGCCTTTTGTGTCCAAAATAAAGCCAGGAAACCCTCTGTTTGGTAAGGGTGCGGCAAAGCATTCCGCGATTGCTATCCCACGCTTTGGCACTGTGTCTCCGTGGGCCAGTAAAGCAACGGATATTGCACGCCAATGCGGCTTAAATGTATTGCGTATTGAGCGCGGTATTCAGTACAGCTGGCAAAGCAAGCAACTTCTCAGTGCTCAACAAGAAAATTTAGTTTTGGCAATATTGCATGATCGTATGACAGAGGCTGTGATCAATGAGGCTAATGAAGCAGGTGCTTTATATCAAACGCTTCCTGATCGTCCCTTCATCCGCATTCCGGTGCTAACTGAAGGTAGGGTTGCTTTAGATAAGGCAAACCAAGAGTTGGGTCTTGCATTGTCGGATGATGAAGTAGTTTATCTGACGGAAAATTTCATTCGTTTAGAGCGCAATCCCAGTGATGTTGAGTTAATTATGTTTGCTCAAGCAAACAGTGAGCATTGCCGCCATAAGATTTTTAATTCTAGCTGGACCATCGATGGTGATGACCAGGAAAAATCCTTATTTGCAATGATTCGTAATACACATCAACTACAGCCTGAAGGCACGATTGTTGCTTATTCCGATAACTCCGCTGTAATGGTGGGTTGTGAATCAGAAACTTGGGTCGCCAACACCCAGAATCATCTATACCAAAAAGATACCCGACTCGTGCATACCCTGATGAAGGTGGAGACACATAACCATCCTACGGCTATTGCTCCTTTTCCGGGTGCGTCTACTGGTGCTGGTGGTGAGATTCGTGATGAAGGTGCAACTGGCGTTGGTGGCCGTCCAAAGGCCGGCCTTACTGGCTTCTCTGTATCGAATCTCAATATTCCTGGCACTGATTTGCCATGGGAGGCTGAGAAGTACGGCAAGCCTGAGCGCATTGCTACGCCCCTGCAAATCATGATCGATGGTCCTTTAGGCGGCGCCGCTTTTAATAATGAATTCGGCCGTCCAATTATTGGTGGGTATTTCCGGGTATTTGAGCAAACCTTAGAAGGTGTGCGACGCGGCTATCACAAGCCCATCATGATTGCGGGTGGCATTGGCAGTATTGATTCAATTCATACCGCTAAAAAACAAATCAAAGCAGGGCACTTATTTATTCAATTGGGCGGTCCTGGTATGCGCATTGGTATGGGTGGCGCGACTGGGAGTTCTGTTGCGACTGGTACTAATACGGCTGATTTGGATTTTGACTCAGTACAGCGTGGTAATCCAGAGATGGAGCGTCGCGCACAAGAGGTAATTAATTCGTGTATCGCGATGGGTGATGTCAATCCAATCGTATCTATTCACGATGTCGGTGCAGGCGGAATATCAAATGCTTTCCCGGAGTTGGCGGATGGCGCTGGATTAGGTGCGCAATTTAAACTACGTAATGTGCCTCTAGAGGAAAGCGGGATGAGTCCTGCAGAGATTTGGTGTAATGAATCTCAGGAGCGCTACGTTCTTGCTATCGAGGCTAATGATTTGGACCTATTCAAATCATTATGTGAGCGAGAGCGTTGTCCATTTGCAGTAGTGGGTGAAGCAACTACCGAACGGCAACTGCAATTGAGTGATAGCAAAGAGGCTGCTGGTACTGATGCATCTATGCCGATTGATATGCCAATGGAAGTGTTGCTTGGTAAACCACCGCGCATGCACCGTAGTGTAGAGCGCGTTGCCCAACACTTCGAAGAGTTGGATGTAACTGATACTGATTTAGCTCAGTGTGTTGCTTGGGTTTTGCAGCAACCTACGGTTGCCAGCAAGTCCTTCTTAATCACTATTGGTGATCGTACCGTTGGCGGCCTTAATGCCCGCGATCCATTTGTTGGGCCTTGGCAAGTTCCAGTGGCAGACTGTGCCGTCACGCTGATGGATTACAAAGGCTATCGTGGCGAAGTGATGACGATGGGTGAGCGTAGCCCTTTGGCTGTGATTGATGCCCCAGCTGCAGCCAAAATGGCCGTAGGTGAGGCGATTACTAATTTACTAGCTGCCGATATTCGTCGTCTTGAGGATGTCAAGCTGTCTGCTAACTGGATGGCTGCCTGCGGCGCCTCTGGTGAAGATGCTAAGTTATACGACTCGGTGCGGGCGATTGGCATGGATTTATGTCCCGCTTTAGGGATCTCCATTCCCGTGGGTAAAGATTCTTTGTCGATGGCAACGGCTTGGCAAGACGGTGAGCAGGCTAAGAAAGTGGTTTCACCTGTGTCATTGATTATTTCCGCTTTTGCATCTGTGCAAGATGTTCGTAAAACGTCAACCCCCTTGCTCCAGTTGCAAGATGGGTCTGGTACAGCCTTTGAGACAGAATTAATTTTGATCGATCTGGGGCGTGGCAAAAACCGAATGGCTGGAAGTATTCTGGCTCAAGTGCTCAGTCAATCCGGTAAATCCGCTCCGAATGTAGATCATCCAGAGGATCTCAAAGCGCTGGCTTCAGCGATGATTGAGCTGCGCAAGGAGGGGCAGTTGTTGGCATATCATGACCGATCTGACGGCGGATTATTTGCCTGTATCGCTGAAATGTCATTCGCTTCTCACTGCGGCATTTCCATTAATGTTGACATGATCGCTGTTGATGTCGGCCAAGAGCCGGATCATGGTGATGCAAAAAACTGGGCACAACAAGTATCTGGTCTTCGGCATGAGCAAACCTTACGCGCTCTATTTAATGAAGAGTTGGGTGCGGTTATACAGATTCGTAAAGCCGATCGAGATGCGGTATTTGCCATTCTCCGCAAGTTGGGCTTGAGTGCTCATAGTCATGTTATCGCCAAACCGAATACCAATGGCCGCATTGAAATTTGGCGTGACGCAAAAAATATCTTTGCTGAACCCCGTGAGGTGCTGCAAAAGATGTGGGCCAATACCAGCTACCAAATTGCACGCTTACGTGATAATCCTGATTGTGCTGATAGTGAGTTTGCGCTGTTAGAAAACATTGCTGATGCCGGCATGTCACCAAAGTTGACGTTTAATATCGCTGAAGATGTTGCAGCACCTTTCATCAACAAGGGCGCTAGGCCCAAGGTGGCGGTCTTGCGCGAGCAAGGTGTTAATTCTCACGTTGAGATGGCTTACGCCATGAATTGGGCTGGCTTTGATAGCTATGATGTTCATATGTCCGATTTGCTCTCCGGAAGCGCACGGTTAGAAGATTTCCGAGGCGTAGTTGCTTGTGGTGGCTTTAGCTATGGAGATGTCTTGGGTGCGGGTGAAGGTTGGGCTAAGACCATCCTCTTTAATAGTCAATTACGCGATCAGTTCTCCACCTTTTTTAATCGTCAGGACAGTTTTGCGCTGGGCGTCTGTAATGGTTGCCAAATGATGAGCAATCTTGCGGGAATCATTCCTGGTGCGGAAGCCTGGCCTAAATTTACTCGTAACCAATCTGAACAGTATGAGGCCCGCTTGGTGATGGCCGAAGTAATGGCGTCACCCTCCATCTTCACGCAGGGGATGGCCGGTAGTCACCTTCCTATTGCTATAGCCCATGGTGAAGGTTTTGCTAACTTTAGTCAGCAGGGTAATTTAGAGGCGCTGCAGAAGCAGGGCTTAACAGCGCTGCGCTTTGTTGATCACACGGGCGCTTCAACCGAAACCTATCCAATGAATCCCAATGGCTCACCCGGTGGTTTAACTGGGCTAACTACGCCTGATGGACGCTTCACAGTCATGATGCCTCACCCAGAGCGCGTATTTAGAGCTGTACAAATGAGCTGGTCCCCAAAAGAGTGGTTGGATACCCCCGATGGTGCTAGCCCTTGGATGCGTCTTTTCCGCAACGCTAGAGTCTGGGCTAATTAATCTATGGCTGATATGGCGATGGAGCCGGTAACATTTTCTGAGAGTGGCGGTATTCGCTATTTGCATTTTGGTAGTGAATTGATTCAGGGTGCGATGCGCATTCGGGATCCAGATGAGATCTACCTGGATTACAACCAGCAGATGATGGCGTGGTTACTTTTCTTAGAAACAAAGCCGGGCATGCGCATCGCCCAGCTTGGTTTGGGAACTGGCGCGTTAACTAAATTTATTCATCGCTATTGCCCCGCAGTCAAATCAACAGTCGTTGAGCTTAATCCTGCGGTGATCGTTTCTGCGCGAAGTATGTTCTTTACGCCTGATGATGATCGTCGCTTAGAGACGCTTCAAGCGGATGCCAAAGTTTTTGTTCAGAGCGATAAATATAAAAGTTATTTTGATGCTGTTCAGGTCGATCTATACGATGCTATCTGCGATGGTCCGGCCGCCAGCTCATTAGATTTTTATAAGGGCTGTTACGATATTTTGAAATCACCCGGTGTATTAACGGTCAATTTATTCTCACGTCACAAGAGTTTCAATGTCAATCTGAACAACATCTGCGAAGCATTTGATAATAGGGTGCTGTTATTTCCCGAGTCACATGATTGCAACGTTGTTGCAATTGCATTCAAGGGTCCGCAACTTAATGTGGAGTGGAGGGAAGTTTCCAAGCGAGCTAAGTTAATTCTGGAGAAGACTGGCCTACCTACAAATACTTGGGCTTCGGGCTTAAATCGTGAAAATGCCAATCAAGAAAACAGTCTGTGCATTTAAGGCTAGTAGACATCTAATCCCAATAGATCTTAAGCGGGATGGAATAAGAAAAAGGCGATCAGTTGATCGCCTTTTTCATTACCCCAACACCGGGGATTTTATTTGCCGTTTAGATTGTGACAGTATCAGCAACATCGCTGAATGACTTAATCTTATCGAAGTTCATGTACTGATAAACCTCTCCAGCCTTCGCATTCAGAGACTCTACTTGCTCGAAGTATTCCTTGGGTGTTGGCAAGCGACCCAAGAGCGCGGCAACCGAAGCCAATTCAGCGGAAGCTAAAAATACGCGGGTATCAATACCCAAGCGATTTGGGAAGTTACGGGTGGATGTAGACACCGCTGTAGAGCCCTTACGGATTTGTGCCTGATTTCCCATGCAAAGTGAGCATCCAGGGGTTTCCATGCGAGCACCAGTGCGGCCTAATATGCCGTAGTAACCCTCTTCAGTGAGAACCATTTGATCCATCTTCGTTGGGGGAGCGATCCACAGGCGAGTAGGCATATCAGTTTTGCCTTCGAGCACCTTACCGGCTGCGCGGAAGTGACCAATGTTAGTCATGCAGGAGCCGATAAATACTTCATCGATCTTTTCTCCTGCAACTTCAGATAAGAACTTCACATCATCCGGGTCATTAGGGCAAGCTAAGATAGGCTCTTTGATTTCGCCCATGTCGATTTCAATAATCTCAGCATAGTCAGCATTTGCATCCGCCTTGAGTAATTCTGGTTTAGCAATCCATGCTTCCATGGCTTTGATGCGACGACCGAGAGTGCGCTTGTCTTCATAACCATTGGCAATCATCCACTTCATCAAAGTGATGTTAGAGCGCATGTATTCAATGATCGGCTCTTTGCTTAGTTGAACCGCGCAACCACCGGCAGAGCGTTCTGCTGATGCATCTGACAATTCAAATGCCTGCTCAACTTTAAGGTCGGGCAAACCTTCAATTTCTAAGATGCGACCAGAGAAGATATTCTTCTTGCCCTGCTTTTCAACAGTTAACAAACCTTTTTTAATTGCATACAAAGGGATGGCATTCACCAAGTCGCGCAAAGTGATGCCAGGCTGCATCTTGCCTTTAAAGCGAATCAATACTGACTCAGGCATATCCAAAGGCATTACGCCAGTTGCGGCAGCAAAGGCAACTAAGCCAGAGCCTGCAGGGAAAGAAATGCCAATTGGGAAGCGGGTATGACTATCTCCACCAGTGCCGCAAGTATCTGGCAAGAGTAGGCGATTTAACCAGCTATGGATCACACCATCACCTGGACGCAAGGCAACGCCACCGCGATTAGTCATGAATGCCGGCAACTCATGGTGAGTACGAATATCAACTGGCTTTGGATAAGCGGAGGTATGGCAGAAAGATTGCATTACCAAGTCGGCGGAGAAGCCTAAGCAAGCAAGATCCTTCAGTTCATCGCGGGTCATTGGGCCAGTAGTATCTTGTGAGCCAACTGTAGTCATATGCGGTTCGCAATAGGTGCCGGGGCGAACGCCTTGACCTTCCGGCAAGCCGCAAGCGCGACCAACCATCTTCTGGGCCAGGCTGAAACCTTTTTTGTTATCAGGAGGGCTAACTGGAACTCGGAATTCAGTAGACGCTGGCAAGCCAAGTGCTGCACGCGCTTTAGCAGTAAGGCCACGGCCAACGATCAAAGGAATGCGACCGCCTGCACGAACTTCATCCAAAATCACTGGCGACTTCAGGGTGAAGGAAGAGATTTCTTTGCCGTTTTTAAAGGCCTTGCCTTCATATGGACGTAATTCAATCTCATCGCCCATATTCATATCGGATACATCAAGTTCTACTGGCAAAGCACCAGCATCTTCCATGGTGTTAAAGAAGATTGGCGCAATCTTGGTGCCCAAACAAACTCCACCAAAACGTTTATTAGGTACAAATGGGATGTCTTGCCCTGTCCACCACAGCACAGAATTCGTTGCTGATTTGCGTGAGGAGCCGGTGCCGACAACATCACCAACATAAGCAATTTGGTTACCTTTTTTCTGGAGAGCTTCAATTTGCTTCATCGGGCCGCGGACACCAACTTCATCAGGCTCTATACCCGGACGAGGATTCTTTAGCATGATGGTTGCATGCAATGGAATATCTGGGCGACTCCAAGCGTCAGGGGCAGGAGATAGATCGTCCGTATTCGTCTCGCCAGTCACTTTAAATACAGTCAGCTTCAGGCTTTCTGGAACAGCGGGGCGGCTTGTAAACCATTCGGCATTAGCCCAGCTTTGCAATACTTCCTTAGCGTGCGCGTTGCCCTTTTCAGCTAATTCCTGAACATCGTGGAAGTAGTCAAACATCAGCAATGTCTTTTTCAACGCAGCGGCAGCAGTTGCGGCGCATTCTGAATCAGTCAGGGACTCCACCAAAGGTTTGATGTTGTAGCCGCCGAGCATAGTGCCAAGCAATTCAGTCGCTTTAATGCGAGAAATTAAGGGTGATTTTTCTGTCCCCTTCGAAACGGCATCTAAAAATTCTGCTTTTACCTTAGCCGCTTCATCAACGCCGGCTGGCACCCTATTGGTAATGAGCTCAACTAGCTCAGCCTCTTTACCTTTTGGAGGGTTTTTGAGCAAAACAACCAATTCGGCTGTTTGATCTTTAGTCAGAGGGAGGGCTGGTATTCCAAGGGCTGCGCGTTCGGCTACTTGGGCGTTGTAGGCATCTAACATCGTATTTCCTATGCGGTAAGGGTTGTCAACAGAAAGGCCAGAGGGGATTAATGACCCTGATCCAGAGCATTGTAATTGCTACCACCTATCTTGAGTATGGGTTTTAATACTAATTTTGCCTAAAAAATAGGCTAAATATGGCGTGAAATTGACTTACTTTAGAAAAAACAATGTATTGGCGTGATGGGGCAAGTGAAGGCAATTGAAAGGGTTTATTTGGGGGCCGGGAGAGGGGATTACTTTTCCCTGATCCATGTTTGAGTTCTTCCGAGGAGGGGGATGCCAATGTATGCGCGAACATCTAACTTGGAGCCTTGATCTTGTAATTTCATGGTGACCCTATAAATTTCTCCATCATCAGGATCCAAAATTCGACCCCCACTATAAAAATCCCCTTGTTTTTTTAAGTCAGAGAGAATTTCCATGCCCACTACAGGCCGACCTTTTCGGTAGTCGCTGCATTTTTCGCATGTAGGCAATGCGTTTGGATCTAGTAGCTTTTTGATAGTTCCAACGTAAACCCCGTCTACTAGGCTTATATCTACTAATGCTGCCGGCTGATTGGTTTCATCGTCAAAAGATCTCCAGATTCCCGCTATTGAGCGCGAATCCTGTGACATGGCATGCTGGGTGCCCAAAAAAAACAAAAGCAAGCTAAATACGACATATTTTATTGGCAAATTTTTCATATTCCCAGTTTTACACCATTCAAACCTCCATGGCTATTGCCGGTCTGGAATTTGCCTCGACCAACCTATCTGTCGTTATAATTACTTTTTCCAACAGAGCTTAAGCGATGACCAAATACGTTTTTGTCACTGGTGGTGTGGTTTCTTCTCTTGGGAAAGGAATCGCAGCTGCCTCGCTTGCCGCGATTCTCGAATCCCGCGGCCTGAAAGTCACCCTCCTAAAATTAGACCCTTATATCAACGTTGACCCGGGGACCATGAGTCCACTTCAACACGGCGAAGTCTTCGTTACTGAAGATGGAGCAGAAACCGATCTTGATCTCGGTCACTACGAGCGCTTCGTATCCGCAAAGATGCGTAAAAGTAATAATTTCACTACTGGGCAGATTTACGAGTCAGTCATCAGTAAAGAGCGTCGTGGCGAGTATCTTGGCAAAACGGTTCAAGTGATTCCACATATCACCAATGAGATCCAGGCATTTGTTGAGCGTGGTGCAAAAGCGAGCCATGATGGCAAGGCTGATATTGCTATTTGCGAAATCGGTGGAACCGTGGGTGATATCGAATCCCTCCCGTTCCTAGAGGCTGCTCGCCAAATGAGTATTCGCCTTCCAAAACACAGTTGCGCTTTCGTACACCTCACATTAGTGCCTTATATTGCAAGTGCCGGCGAGTTAAAGACCAAGCCAACTCAACATTCAGTGCAGAAGTTACGTGAAATCGGCATCATGCCGACCGTACTTTTATGCCGTGCAGACCGCCCGATTCCTGAAGATGAGCGTGCGAAGATTTCGCTGTTCTCTAATGTCCGTGAAGAGGCCGTCATTTCTGTATGGGACGTTGATACTATCTACAAGATTCCAGAGATGCTGCAAGCTCAAGGAATGGATGATTTAATTTGTCGCGAACTCGAAATTCAAGCCAAGCCTGCAGATTTATCTGTTTGGGCAAACTTGGTTTATGAATTAGCCAATCCTCAGCATGAAGTCACTATTGGTATGGTTGGCAAATATGTCGAACTAACAGAATCTTATAAGTCTCTGATCGAAGCATTGCGTCATGCTGGTATTCACAACCATACCCGCGTCAATATTAATTACATTGATTCTGAAGTGATGGAAAAGGACGGCGTCGATTGTCTTAAAGGTTTGGATGCCATTTTAGTTCCTGGTGGCTTTGGTAAGCGCGGCACTGAAGGCAAGATTACGGCGATCCGCTACGCTCGTGAAAATAATATCCCCTACCTCGGCATTTGCT
The DNA here is from genome assembly GCA_947374315.1 of Burkholderiaceae bacterium. The sequence goes on from CANCBK010000010.1 coordinate 36,946, forward strand.
TGGGTATGCAGTTGGCTGTGATTGAGTTTGCTCGTCATGTTGCCAATATTGCAGGAGCCAATAGTACTGAATTTGATCCTGAAACCGATAACCCGGTTGTTGCCCTCATTACAGAGTGGGTTGATCGTGAAGGCCGTGTTGAGAAGCGTACCAATGATTCTGATCTCGGTGGAACGATGCGTTTAGGTTCGCAACGCTGCCCGGTGAAAGATGGCACCTTGGCTCACGAGATTTATGGCGCTGAAGTAAATGAACGTCATCGTCATCGTTATGAGGTCAACAATGCCTATGTGCCACGTTTAGAGAAATCCGGTTTAATTATTTCCGCCAGAACGCCCAATGAATCATTGCCTGAAATGATGGAGTTGCCAAGCTCGATGCATCCTTGGTTCTTCGGTGTGCAGTTTCACCCGGAATTTACTTCGACTCCACGTGATGGTCACCCCTTATTTTCCGCATTTGTTAAGGCGTCATTGATTCATCAAGCTGCCACCAAAAAGCAGGCCGCCTAAGGGGAAGTAATGAGCACATTCAAATTATGCGGCTTTGATGTTGGCTTGAATCATCGCTTCTTCTTAATTGCAGGCCCTTGTGTCATTGAGTCGGAGCAGTCCGCCTTAGATATCGCTGGCGAACTTAAGAAAATGACTGATGAACTTGGTATTCCATTCATTTATAAATCTTCTTTCGATAAAGCCAACCGTTCTTCGGGCACTTCTTTCCGAGGCCTTGGCATGGAAAAAGGTCTGGAGATTCTGGCCCGTGTTAAGCGTGAAATTGGCGTGCCTATTTTGACGGATATCCATGACATTAGCGAGATTGAGCCCGTTTCTAAAGTAGTCGATGTGCTTCAGACCCCCGCTTTTTTATGTAGGCAAACTGATTTCATTAGGGCCTGCGCTCAAAGTGGTAAACCAGTGAATTTCAAGAAGGGTCAATTTTTATCCCCCCATGAAATGCTCAATGTCATTGAGAAGGCGCGTGCCGCAGCCGCAGAAGTTCAGCTCCCAGATCAATTTATGGTTTGCGAGCGCGGCGCATCTTTTGGGTACAACAACTTGGTTTCCGACATGCGCAGTCTAGCGATCTTGCGTGAAGCGCAAGCGCCAGTAGTGTTTGATGCTACCCATTCGGTTCAGCTTCCTGGTGGACAGGGAAACGCAAGTGGCGGTCAACGTGAGTTTGTGCCTGTGCTGGCCCGTGCCGCAGTGGCGGTTGGTATTAGCGGCCTTTTTATGGAAACGCATCCAGATCCGGCTAAGGCGCTCTCTGACGGGCCCAATGCAGTCCCACTGAATCGCATGAAGGAATTGCTTGAGTCATTAGTGGCGATTGATGCAGTTGTGAAAAAGTCTGGTTCATTTTTAGAAGACAGTTTCAAGTAACACCCCCAATTCATTTTTATTTAGGAGAAGGTGCATGAGCGCCATTGTTGACATCATCGGCAGAGAAATTTTAGATTCACGCGGAAACCCAACGGTTGAATGCGATGTTTTGTTGGAGTCTGGCGTCATGGGGCGTGCAGCAGTTCCTTCGGGCGCATCAACCGGCTCTCGCGAGGCGATTGAATTGCGTGATGGTGATAAAGCGCGCTATTTGGGTAAGGGTGTTCTCAAAGCAGTTCAAAACATCAATATTGAAATCGCAGAATCTATTTTGGGTTTGGATGCAAGCGAGCAAGCTTTTCTTGATCACACCTTGATTGAGTTGGATGGCACGCATAACAAAGCGCGCCTCGGGGCCAATGCAACGCTTGCTGTTTCTATGGCTGTAGCACGCGCTGCCGCTGAAGAGGCTGGCTTGCCTTTGTATCGCTACTTTGGCGGATCTGGTGGCATGCAGTTGCCAGTCCCGATGATGAACATCGTCAACGGGGGTGCGCACGCCAACAACAGTTTGGATATTCAGGAGTTCATGGTGATGCCGGTGGGTGCACAAAGCTTCCGCGAAGCATTGCGTTGCGGCGCTGAAATCTTCCATGAGCTGAAGAAAATTTTGGGTGCCCAAGGAATGCCAACGACTGTTGGTGATGAAGGTGGCTTTGCACCGAATTTCAAGAGCAATCAAGAGTGCTTGCAAACCATCATGAAGGCAATTGAAGGTGCTGGCTACCAAGCCGGTGAAGATGTTGTCTTAGCCTTGGATTGTGCCGCAAGCGAGTTCTACAAAGATGGTAAGTACAATCTGTCGGGTGAAGGCTTGCAACTGAGTTCAAGTGAATTCTCTGATTACCTTGGTAATTTAGCGGACCAATTCCCGATTGTATCGATTGAAGATGGTATGCACGAGAGTGATTGGGATGGGTGGGCTGATATTACTCAAAAGCTAGGCAAAAAAATCCAATTGGTTGGCGATGATTTATTTGTGACTAACACGCGCATTCTTAAGGAAGGTATTGAGAAGGGCATTGCCAACTCTATCCTGATTAAGATTAATCAAATTGGCACATTGACAGAAACATTTGCTGCTATCGAGATGGCGAAGCGGGCCAACTATACCGCTGTGATTTCTCATCGCTCTGGCGAAACTGAAGACAGTACGATTGCGGATATTGCTGTTGGAACCAATGCAGGTCAGATTAAAACAGGTTCTTTATCTCGCTCTGATCGTATCGCGAAGTACAACCAGTTACTGCGCATTGAAGAAGGCTTGGGTGACGTCGCCACATACCCAGGTAAATCTGTTTTCTATAATCTCAAACGCTAATAGGCAGCGACTCGATTTCATATGCGGATTGTCATCTACTCCATGCTGCTATTGTTGCTGATAATTCAGTACCCATTATGGTTGGGTAAGGGCGGCTGGCTAAAAGTCTATGAAATGGAGCGTCAATTGGAGTTACAGCAGGCAAAAAATAGCCTGCTGAGCTTGCGTAATGCGAAGTTAACTGGCGATGTTAAAGATTTGAAGGATGGTACCCGCGCCATTGAAGAGCGTGCCCGGGTTGAGCACGGCATGATTAAGGAAGGCGAATTCTTTGTACAGATTCTGCCTGCCGAGAAATCAGCAGCCAATACTCCTGACGGTGTAAGGTCACCAACTACAAAGCAGTAATTAATGACCGCTTGATGGCGGCCTTGTGGCGTCAGCCAGCAAATCCGTTTTAAAGACCTGCCTGCAATCTACCGCATCAAAGCGATAGACTTTGGCGCAAAAATCACACTCAGTCTCCACGGCGCCTTGTTCAGCAATGATGCTATCAACCTCTTGTTCCCCTAGCATTCTCAGAATGTCTGCCACTTTTGTTCGAGAGCAGCGGCATCCAAATCGAATAGGGCGAGCTGGAAAGCTTCGCACACCATTCTCTGAAGATTCCTCTAAAAATAGGCGACGCAGGGTCGTTTCCGGCGGCAGGGTTAATAACTCTTCATGGGTGATGGTTTCGCCAAGCGTCTGAATGCGGTTCCAACCCTCAGCTGCAAGCTGCGGGTCTAAGTGGGCATGGCCTCCAGAGTCTGGTAAGCGTTGCAACAATAATCCGCCGACATGGGTATCGTTTGATACCAACCAAATGCGGGTATCCAACTGCTCTGAATTGCGCATGTACAGGGCGATCGCTTCAGCCGCGCTAGCTACAGGCTTGAGCTCTGCGCCATGGTGCTCCTGAAGCGCCACAATGCCCTGGTAGGGGGGTTGGCCGGGTTGGCGATCTGCCGGATCTAAGGTGATGACAAGGCGACCTGAGTTGCCCGCATCCAAAAGTTCACCCAAGGTGGCGCTGGGATCAATAGCATCTGGTTCAACTGACAACTTAACCGTAGCCCTCATTGTGAGGTCTGATTTGCATTCGACTACCAGTAGCTGAATGGGGCCTTTGCTTTGGGCTTGAATAATTAAGGTGCCATCAAACTTGAGGCTAGCGCTTAGTAGGGTGGCAGCCCCTACAAAATCTCCAAGAATTCGTCTAACAACCGGGGGGTCATTGCGACGCTCCAAAACAGCCTGCCAAGCACTGCCAATTGAAACAATTTCCCCGCGAACTGGGGCGCCATCGCACATAAATACAAGTAATTCATTCATAAGTGAAAGTATCCGCTTTTTTGAGAAAGCAGGTGTTAACTGGCAAAATTCAAAGCCAACCTGAGATAATATTATTTATGCATATACGTACACGTTTCGCCCCCAGTCCCACGGGCTTTATCCATTTGGGCAACCTTCGCAGCGCTTTGTATCCGTGGGCGTTTGCTCGCCACAATCATGGTGATTTCATCTTGCGCATTGAAGATACTGATCTTGAGCGCTCCACCCAAGAGGCAGTCGATGTCATCATCGAGGGAATGGCCTGGTTGGGCTTGGATATAGATGAAGGTCCGATTTATCAAATGCAGCGTATTGATCGCTATCGCAAGGTAGTGGAGCAAATGGTGGATGCAGGGCTAGCCTACCCTTGTTACATGAGCGAAGACGAGCTGAACAAGTTGCGCGACCAGCAGATGGCCAATAAAGAAAAGCCCCGGTACAACGGTCTATGGCGCCCTGAGCCAGGTAAAGCATTGCCAGCAATACCGGATGGTGTTCTGCCAGTGATCCGGTTTAAAAACCCGATTGGCGGGTCTGTGATCTGGGAGGATGCTGTTAAAGGCAGGATTGAGATTAGCAATGACGAGCTAGATGACTTGGTCATCGCCCGTCCCGATGGCACGCCAACCTATAACTTTTGTGTAGTGGTTGATGATCTTGATATGAAGATTACCCATGTGATTCGGGGTGACGATCATGTCAACAATACGCCTCGGCAGATCAATATTTTAAAAGCCCTTGCTGGAACACCCCCGGTCTACGCCCATTTGCCAACTGTCTTGAATGACTCCGGCGAAAAAATGAGTAAGCGGAATGGGGCAATGAGTGTGCGCGATTATCAAAAAGCGGGATATCTGCCCGAGGCTATCTTGAACTACTTGGCTCGCCTAGGTTGGTCGCATGGTGATGCTGAAGTATTTACTAAAGAGCAGTTTGTAAATTGGTTCGACTTGGATAGTCTAGGTCGGTCACCTGCACAACATAACCCTGAAAAATTACTTTGGTTAAATCATCAATACATTCAGAATGCAGATCCTACTGTGTTAGCAGAGGCGACCAAGCCATTTGCTCATGAGCTTGGAATCGATACGGAAAATGGACCAGACTTTGTGCAAGTAGTATCTCTCTTGAAAGATCGCGCAAATACTTTAATTGAGATAGCGGAAGGTGCTAAGTTATTTTATTTTCCAGCACCTACACATAGCGTCGAGCAAATTGCTGCAAACATACCCAAAGAAGTCATCCCAGCATTGAAAGATTTGATTGCAGCCATTCAGTCTTCTGAGCATACTAAGGCCGCTTATGGGGCGGTATTTAAAGAGGTGCTAGCAAAACATCAGATCAAAATGCCGGCTTTAGCTATGCCTGTTCGTTACGCCTTATTCGCCACCACTCAGACCCCAGCCATTGATTCGGTGCTGGTTGTTTTGGGAAAAGACGAGGCTGTGAAGCGCCTTTCAAAGGTTATCTAGTATAGAAGTTGCGCACTCCTACAAAAATAGGATAAAATCTTGGATTGTTTTGAGTGTCTTGTAGTTTTATTGCGAGATTACGGGGGTATAGCTCAGCTGGGAGAGCGCTTGCATGGCATGCAAGAGGTCAGCGGTTCGATCCCGCTTATCTCCACCAAGCATTTAGAA
>CANCBK010000011.1 GCA_947374315.1 Burkholderiaceae bacterium
GAGCCCTTTGAGAGACTCGTTTAGAGCCAAACAACATAATTCCTAAAAAAGTTGCCTCAAGAAAGAATGCCGATAAAACTTCGTAGCCAAGTAAGGGTCCTGCTATATTGCCTACCGTTTGCATATATCCAGGCCAGTTGGTTCCAAACTGAAAGCTCATCGTAATGCCACTGACAACACCAAGCGCAAAGGTTAAGGCAAATATCTTGACCCAGAATTGATAGGCTTCGCTCCATACTGAGTCACCAGTTTTATTAAATTTAACTTTGAAATAAAAAAGCACCCATCCCAATGCAATCGATATCGTTGGGAAAAGAATATGAAAAGTCATATTCGAAGCAAATTGAATTCTGCTCAAAATAAGCGTATCAAGCATTTTTTACCTCTTATTTTTAATGTATTTTTTATTATGCTCTTTACCATCTTGGCCCGCTGAGGCCAATTTAATAGTCTTCCCGTCAGCATGGTGTCTTAAATACAGGCGCTGATAGCTTTGAATGAACGTCGCTTAAATAGGTGCCTGACCTTCAGAGGGAGTCAACTTGGGGCATTGTTTTAAACGACGTTATTTGTTAATTATCGCAATGGCTTTTAATTCGAAAACCCTATATGCGTATAGATGAGATGTCCTTTTAAAGGACGTTTCGGTAAGCGACTATTTAATCGACGCTTAGGCTAAGGGATGGCGAGAGCCAACTACAGAGCTCTCGCACATCTTCAAGGTCCCTTTTTCTCGAACCAGCGAAATATACCAAGCGTAATGGTAGTCATCCCCACCATCTTAGGACTCGCACACTCAACCATTGTTAATACAGTAGGAACATAAAACAAAACCCCCACTTAAAAGTGAGGGTTTCTGAGATTCTTGGCGACCCGGGGCAGAATCGAACCAGGGTGGAGGATGTCTGATCCTACATCTTTAGCCTTTCATTGCCTGGAAAGAGATTCTTTATGGACTCTTCATCGACCTCTGTCTTGAAAGTGAAATTGGTCTTAATGGCCTCCACTGCTTGAGCACTCGGCTTGGCATTAATCTCATCTAACAAACGCTTCACGCTAGGCAACTTATCCCAAGCACCTTCACCCAATACAAAAGGAATTATCCTAGCCCAGCCCCAAACAGACATATCCACAATACTGTATTCACTGAGCATATAAGGCTGTTTAGAGAGGCGATCTTCAATTAATAACCAATGACGCCATGCCTAAAAATCATATCGATTGACCGCATATTCCTTGGGTTCTGGAGCAAAGTATTTGAAGTGAGCGGCTTGCCCACAATAGGGACCAATACCCGTTGCTACAAACATGAGCCATGAATACAGCTCAGCATGCGCCTGTGGCGTATTTGCCGGCATGAACTTACCAATCTTCTCGCCTAAGTACAGCATGATGGCGGTACTATCAAAAACATGAATACCACCATCGACCAAAGCCGGCGTTTTACCATTGGGATTGATTGCCCTAAATTCTGGAGTGTGCTGATCGCCCTTGCGGGTATCGGTCACAATAATTTCGTAAGGCGTATTGGTCTCTTCTAAATACAGAGCTACTTTTGCTGGATTGGGTGATGGGTGATAGTAGAGCTTGAGCATATTTTTATTCCTAGAGATGTTCGTTTTTAATAATAACCACAAATGAAAAAAACACCCGAAGGTGGTTTTAGTGCTTCTTGGTGGCCCGGGGCGGAATCGATTAGGGCGTAGGAGTTCTCATCCTTGCGGAAAGTGCTCGATATGAACCTCACCTTGCCGCCCGAAATAGTTGACATACTTTCCAGCTATCCAAACGATGTATCCAATACAGCCGGCAGACATCGTTAGCTTAATAAACTCAGGGTATCTAACCGCATCACTTTGAGCACCACGAATGGCTGAAACAACATCTTCTTTATTAAATGAACTTGGAATCTCAATTGAAGGTATTGCCATGGGAATAGTAAATGCCCCATTGCCTGGCAAATAATAAGTCGTAGATTGATTCCGATAGTCAGCGAAGTAGGACTCAACGCCAACCTCAATTAAGCGGCCCAATGCCTCTGGGAACGTTAACAAGCCAGCATGAGATTCACGAGCGCATTTTTCAATAACTTCTTTTGTATTCGGATTCATAAGCAACCTTAAATTGATAGCTTGAATTATCTCGCCTCACAAATGAAAAAACCACCCGAAGGTGGTTTTGGTAATTCTTGGTGGCCCGGGGCGGAATCGAACCACCGACACAAGGATTTTCAATCCTCTGCTCTACCGACTGAGCTACCAGGCCAAGAATTGGAATTATAAATGAAACTGGGGCTTAGCCCGAAAAAATAGGTTTACAGGGCCCACCCTTGAGAAAACCTTGTAAATCCTTGGACAGTGAGGATGCTTAATCCTGCAGGGCAGTGCTTTGCTTTTCCTGCTTATGCAGCTACGGCTTTAGTTAACAGTTTGGATAGGCTATCGTAATGTTTCATCGCTAACTTGGTAGGAGCCGCTTTCTTTTTTCTACCATCCATCTTGTCGGTTGTTAACTTTACATAGCCCATTGTGACAAGATTCTTTACCCTTCCATGCAAAGTGGCCTGCGAACCAATTTTGCTCAAATGTATTAAATCGCCAACTAGGATTTCACGCCCTTGCGAATAGGCAAGCATTACTGCATCCAGCAACTGCTCTTCTGTAGCATCTAACTTCTTATTTGCGTCCAAGCCAGCTATTGCATCGATGAGGTTTAGAAAGCGGATATATGAATTATTCATTTTGGTTATTTAGCTTATTAGGAACAAGTTATCTTTGATGTTGATTTTATTAATATCAAACTACTACATGATTTGATATTAATTCTTTATTCCCTTAATAAAATTGATAATAATCAATTTATTCTTAACAATTAACATCGCCAAACATACAACTATGGCATTACCAGCAAAATTGCTCATCACCGTTGTGAAGCCGCTATGAAATAAGCCGCCACTCATCTGCCCAATTGTTAGGGCGCTAACCACATAGGCGAATACAAATCCGTTCACAATACTTGTTGCGGTAGCCAATACAACTATTTGGTAATACTGAAGATTTGACAAATCTCTATCCACCTTCATTAGCTTTAGCCCATACTCAACCACCAAATACAAAGCGAGAGTGACAGAGGCTGCGGCAAGCAACCAACTAGTTAATGGCTGCGAAGAATCTGTAAACATTAAGCGAGCGAAGATTGCCAATCCAGTTCCAAGCGCTCCACGCCACCTGAAAATTAAAACAGCAAAAAGCTTTATGCCAGCGGGAAGAAATAAAAAATAGGTGACGGAGCTATTTTTTAATTGCGGAAGAAAATACATGGGCGCCACAAAAATCCAATACAGCGCAAATGAGATGGCAAGCTGAAGGAGGATGTTTTTAATATTATTCAGACACACATTCGTTATTTTTATCTAAGTAGATTATTGCAAATATTATCAACAATTGCTTATAGGGTTACCCCCCCGAACCCCCATTAAGCAAGAATTTATGGGGGCAATTCCAGGATAGGGGCTTGCTTTACCCGCAACACCCCTTGCTTTCTTGTATTGGTGGGCAAGGCTCATCACCATAGATACAAAAGACACAGCAATCACCCGCTTTAGGTTTCAGTATTGCGTGGCATTGCTGACAGATAAGGCAGAGATGTTGGAAGTGCCCGCCTTCACCACTTTATAGAGAAAAATGCCCGCAAACAACTGCGGGCAATATGGAAGCTATGAAAGAATTATTTTTAATCAGCGCAGACTTGATTTAGATATCCAATGACGCCGTTTTGGGTAATGCCAATCTTACCCACTTCTAATGTCGAAGCACTTACAACACCCACAAATAATCCAACAATAAAACCTACAACCCAGTGTTGCATTGTCATTTTTCACCTCCATCAGTTAGCCAGTAGCGGTAAAGCAATACTGTGCTTGCGCGACAAAGAAAAACTTGTCCAATATCAACTTTTAATTTTATTAAGCTAGTACTTTAGTGTTAGTAGTGATTTTTAGTACTAAAAACCGCTGTAGATATTTAAATTATGAGGGCACAAAAATTGACTCCCCAGCCTGCAAATAAAGTAAGTGCGAATAATCTATTATAATTATTGTAATTAAATGAGAGATGTTGAAATTTCTAAACTACTATTACTCCCCCTGTTGGCAGGCGTCTTATTTGCTTGTTCTAAAGCCGATGGCAATTTAACGCTGTCTTGCTATGGCACCCTGCTTTCCTCCATTAGCAACAATGAGCCAGACATTTCCAAAATCACCCGTAACTACAAATTTGCTAATGACCAATTTAGTGGCTATGAGTGCGTGAAAAAAGCAGATGCTATTAGCTGCAACTCCATAAGGGATGAGAATGGCACAAGGGAGCGCAAAAGAATTATTTACGACACGAAATCTTTAGTATTTGTCGAAAGCAGCATCGTTCTCAATCTAGTCAATCTTAGAGATATTGCCCAGAACACGATTTCTAAAAGCGAGTTTATAGGCACTTGTCAAAAACCCATCTTCCACTAATTCTCTGAGATTTCTATAGGCTCTGCTGTGCTTTAGCCACCCTCTACCGCGTTCGCTCACCACCAAACGCTTTGGCGACATTGTCTTTTGGCTTTTTAATACGCCTAAGCATGCTTGCTGTAGGGCGCCTTAATCCTATAAAAGACTGTGGCGCCCAACCCTAACTGGTAGTGGCTCCAACTTTGGCCCGAGCTGCATGCAGCTTTCTGTAGCTATCGATCATGCGGTGGTGCCTATCGAGCCCCTCAAGTTTTAAGCTCGTTGGAGTCAAACCATAGAAGCGCACGCTACCTTCCAGTGAGCCGATGACAGCATCCATCTTCTCATCACCAAACATGCGTCGGAAATTAACTATGTAGTCGTTGAGCTCCAATTCGTCATCCAACAAAATCTCCAGGGCCGCATTTAGGGCCTGATAAAACAATTTGCGCTCGACCGTGTTGTCGTTATATTGAAGGAAGGCGCCAACCAGCTCATGCGCCTCATCAAACCGCTGCAGGGCAAGATGAATCAACAGCTTCAACTCTAGAACGGTTAGCTGACCCCAGGGCGTATTCTCATCAAACTCAATGCCGATCAATGTAGCGATATCGCCGTACTCATCTAACTCATTATTTTCTAGGCGCTCAAGCAGTGCATCCAGGTTTGGATCTTCTAGCTTGAGTAGATTCAAGATATCGGCACGGAACAATAAAGCCTTATTGGTGTTGTCCCAAATTAAATCTTCTATTGGATAAACCTCGGAATACCCTGGCACCAAGATTCTGCATGCGGTCGCACCCAGCTCGTCATACACCGCTACGTAAGACTCTTTGCCCATAGCCTTAAGAATGCCAAACAAGGTTGCAGCTTCCTCCGCATTGGAGTTTTCGCCCTGACCAGAGAAGTCCCACTCAACAAAATCGTAATCGGGTTTTGCACTGAAAAATCGCCACGACACAATGCCGCTGGAATCGATAAAGTGTTCAACAAAATTATTTGGCTCTGTTACTGCCTCACTTGAAAAAGTGGGCGGCGGCAAATCATTCAGACCTTCTAAACTGCGCCCCTGTAGTAATTCAGTCAAACTCCGCTCCAGCGCCACCTCTAGACTTGGGTGTGCGCCGAAAGAGGCAAATACACCGCCTGTCCGGGGATTCATTAAGGTAACGCACATCACTGGATAGATCCCGCCTAGCGACGCATCCTTTATCAGCACTGGGAAGCCTTGCTCCTCTAGACCGCGAATGCCGGCCAAAATGCCCGGATATTTTGCTAGCACTTCTTGCGGCACATCCGGCAAAGCAATTTCACCTTCCAAAATTTCGCGCTTGACTGCCCGCTCGAAAATCTCCGATAAGCATTGCACCTGTGCCTCGACCAGCGTATTGCCAGCACTCATGCCATTGCTGACGTACAGATTTTCAATCAGGTTGGATGGAAAATAGATGGTTTGGCCATCTGACTGACGTATGTATGGCAATGAACAGATGCCGCGCTCCACATTCCCGGAGTTGGTGTCGATTAAATGTGAGCCACGCAATTCACCATCAGGATTAAAAATTTTCAGGCAATATTCATCCAACATTTCTGTCGGAAGTGCATCATTATTTCCCGGCATGAACCAGCGCTCATTCGGGTAATGCACAAATGCACTGTTAGCAATGTCTTCGCCCCAGAATATACCGGCATAGAAATGGTTGTTACTCAATCGCTCGATATACTCGCCCAAAGCCGATGCTAATGCGCTTTCCTTTGTCGATCCCTTCCCGTTGGTAAAGCACATCGGCGAGTGCGCATCGCGGATATGCAAAGACCACACATTGGGAATGATGTTGCGCCACGAAGCGATTTCAATCTTAATACCTAGGCCCGCCAACACAGCAGACATATTGGCAATGGTTTGCTCCAATGGCAGATCCTTGCCCACAATGAAGGTATTAGAGTCAGAATCCGACTTCAATGCCAACAAAGTCTGCGCATCGGCATCCAGGTTCTTGACTTCTTCAATGACAAACTCTGGTCCAGCTTGCACCACTTTTTTAACAGTACAACGATCGATCGAACGCAAAATACCTTGGCGATCATTGGCAGAAATATCCTCTGGCAATTCAACCTGGATCTTGAAAATTTGCTGGTAACGGTTTTCAGGGTCGACAATATTATTTTGTGAAAGACGAATATTTTCGGTGGGAATATTGCGAGTGTCGCAATATAGCTTCACAAAATAAGCCGCACACAAAGCCGATGAAGCCAGGAAGTAGTCGAAAGGCCCTGGCGCCGAGCCATCCCCTTTATATCGGATGGGCTGGTCAGCAATCACCGTGAAGTCGTCGAACTTGGCCTCAAGACGAAGCTTATCGAGAAAGTTAACCTTGATTTCCATGGGAATAATTCCGAATATGATGTGGGCGCTATTATCCGTCGCCACATCGATATCGTGCACGACATCGATGTTTCCAACAAACGCTAACGCTAAGAATCCATTGCTAGCTGCTTATGGGAAATGATTTTTTAAACTTTATTGCTCGGCTTTATTACGCGAAGTATCAATTCCCAAGGCTTTTAGCTTGCGGTAAAGGTGAGTTCGCTCAAGCCCAGTATATTCAGAAATTTTGGTCATACTACCACCCATAATGATCATTTGATGTTCAAAATAGGCCTTCTCGAAAAGATCTCTAGCCTCTCTCAGCGGCAAATCAAAATAGGTTTTTGCAATACCGCTAATGTATCCGCTGCCCTGGGTTTGCGATGTTTGCTCATTGGCGGGCGCCTTAGGGCTTGGGCTAGATGTATGTGCTGGCTGAGAGGCCTTTTCTTCGGTGGGCTCAACATACTTCGGGGAACTTTCAAGTGCCTTACTTACGGTCTTGAGAAGCTTTTGTAGTGCAATCGGCTTCTCTAAAAAGTTCAAAGCACCAATTCTGGTGGCCTCAACAGCAGTGTCAATAGTGGCGTGGCCAGACATCATCACAACCGGCATGGTCAGCTGACCCGTCTTAGACCACTCCTTCAAAAGAGTGATGCCATCAACATCCGGCATCCAAATATCGAGTAACACTAAATCTGGGCGCATTTGCTCTCGGATCGTACGCGCCTGCATAGCGCTCTCTGCCGCATAAACGGTGTGGCCTTCATCCGTCAGAATCTCATTGAGAAGCTCGCGAATGCCCATCTCATCATCGACCACCAAAATACTTGCCATACTTATGCTGCCTCTTTTGCCAGATTCATAAACAAAATGGATACCTGCGCACCGACCACCTCGTCTTCCCGCACGCGATTCCGAACTTCAATTTTGGCGCCGTGATCATCTACTATTTTCTTGACTACTGCCAATCCCAATCCGGTGCCCTTACTCTTTGTTGTTACATAGGGCTCAAATGCTCTTGCCAATATCTTAGCTGGAAAGCCTGAACCACTATCACTTATCGTCAGTCGCACCGCATTTTGCATAACGCCGTTCAATTCACCATACGGCACTAATTCAGTTTTTACTTCTACTGGTTCGGCCCGATGCTTGCCCTCAAGAGTAGCATCTTGCGCATTCTGCAAAAGATTATGAATAATTTGTCTTAGCTGGGTAGGGTCGCCCATAATGTTTGGACAGCGTGGGTCAAGCTGCGTTTTTAGAGGGCTGCCCTCATATAAACCTAAAATCTCTTGCGTCAAAGTATTGATAGAGACTGACTTCAGTTGAGGGCTCGGTGTTTTGGCAAAATCCCTAAAATCATTCACCATCTCTTTCATGGCTTGAACTTGCCCAATGATGGTCTCGGTGCTGCGATTGATCATCTCTTCTTGCTCGGGACTTAACTTTCCTGCCAGCTTATGTTGCAACCTCTCGGCAGAGAGTTGTATAGGGGTGAGCGGGTTCTTAATCTCATGCGCCAAACGTCTAGCCACCTCACTCCATGCAATAGAGCGCTGCGCACTGACAACGTCGGTAATGTCATCAAACACCACCATCCGCAAGTCCCCGGTAAGTTCAGTGCCACGCACAAACAAAGTCACCCCTAGCTCATTCTCAAACTCGTTTGTACTGTGCAATTGGATCTGCTTTTGCCATACAGGCGCAGATTTTTTCTTGTCAGTTCCGGCGTGATCACCATCCACCCCAACCGCAAGCTTCATGGTGGCAAAGCCCTCTTTAATCGCCTGCTCAAACTCCACCAGTGTGGGGTTATCGCTTAAGGGGTGTCCATCCATTTGCGTTAAGTCCTGCCCAAAAATACGGTCAGCGCCAGCATTACTAGAGACCACATTGAAATTTTTATCAAAGATACAAACGCCAGCAGTCAAACTACCTAATACTGTCTCTAAAAATGACTTGGATTCCTGTAGCGATGTGCGGGTATCGGCAAGCTGGCGTGTCATCACATTAAATTGACGTGTCAGCATACCCAACTCATCACCAGTATCTAGCTCTGGTCTGGGGGACAAATCCCCCTGGGCGACGGCCTGCGTCCCCTTCAACAGCATTAACAAAGGTCTTGCTAATTGGCGCCCCAGCATGAGGGCCAACGTCACCGCCACAAACAAAGCGAAGAACAGGGTTAATGTCAGCGTTCCTACAAACATCTTACGCAAACCAGTGCGTCCCAGCGACTTCTCTTGGTATTCAGTGTAAGCAGACTCAACAGCAAAAATATTCTTGGCCAATGGCTTTGGAATAAAGTGAACCAATTGCAAAAAATATCTATCTTCCACATCTTTGCCGGAGTCTAGTTTGCCTTGGCTGGGTTTTTTTCGCACAATTGGCACAATCGCCCGCACCCGATAGCCGCGCTCCCCATCCTCCATCTCAACTTGATCCAAGAAGGTAAGACCCTTCTTTTTAAATGCCTCTGCAATCACATCGGCACTAGGGGCGGGTAAATATTTTTTAGCCCTTAACTCGCTAGTTAAGATCAAATTACGTTGCATATTGAAAAGGCTTACTTCTTGAATGCCAAACTGATTACGAATCTTCATAACCATGCTGCCGACCTGCTCAGAGCTAGTTCCCGAAGGAACCAGGGCGACCTGCTCGGCAATGAACCTTCCCTCAGCCAAAATCTCTTCTTGAACAACTTGCAAGGTGACGCGCCCCAACTCTAAGCCGGAGTTAAGCGCCGACTCAACCTTGACATCAAACCAAGTTTCAATGCTCCGAGAAACGAATTGAAGGGAGACTCCATACAAAATTAAGCCTGGCACAATTCCAACTAGCGCAAAAATCATAGCTAGCTTTGCAATCAAGCGTGTGCCGAAATAGCCACGATGCCAACGCACCGCAATGACAATCACCAATGTCAGGATCACCAGTATTAAGCAAGCGCCGATGATCATGTTGGCTGCGTAGAGCCATATAAAATATTTGTCAAAAAATTCTGTATTTGATGAAGCAATCGATAGCAATACCAGCAATAGAAGTGCAAATGCGCCAATCACTGCAGTCGCTATTGGCAGGGCGCGTCTTCTCCAAACTTCTTTTTGAAAGACTTTGGAATTCAGATAGGCGGCGGAAATCTTCATCGCTTAACGATATTTTGTCCGTTAGGTAAAAATGGAAAACGGAGCCAGTCGCTAGAAACATTCCAATCGCGATTATTCAGCGCATTTACTTGAAATGGTTTTGGCAGCTTGCTTAAATCCAAAGTCATCCTTAAGGCTGCAGTGTATGACTTGCTTGGATCAATTTGATTGTTGTCAATCACTCTCCAACCACCAATACTGCCAACCGCCTGCAACGCCTCAAAAATTGTTTTTGCAGAGAAGGTGAAGCCCTCTGAGGCGATGCGATATTGCTGGGTAAGTGGTTGATAAGAAAGGCGGGTTTGTCGTTGGGCTAATGCAGGCTTCTCATCAAACCAATACCAACGAGAGCGGGTTAAATCAAACTCCGTTTGAAAATACAAAACAACCCCTTTTTGGACCGCATCTTCCAAGCCTGGAGTTAACTCAATTTGAAATGTAGCATTTAGTAGCCAGTCGTTATCCGCCCGCTCAAGCTCGGCAGATTTAATCTTGATTCCTTCCGCATTTGCCGGAGCCGAGAATAGACTGAGCGCCAACAAACCGCAGAGAATGAATTGTTTAATACCTTGGCTCATGTTCCTTTTTTCTTAAACAAAGCATAGTAAAAACCATCATTAGCTTCCGAGGGCAAGATTTGTCCCGGAGCGCTTAATCGTAACGCATCAGCATGCTCAGCAGCAAACCAAACCGCTTGCTCCTCCCCCTCCTCAGGGAACACTGAGCAAGTAACATATAAAAGCGTTCCGCCTTGCTTCAACATCTTCCAGGCTTGGGTCAAGATGGCGCGTTGCCGTTGCTGTAAAGCCTTAATGTCTGCCTCACGCCGCAAAAATGGAATATCGGGATGTCTTGCAACAATGCCTGATGCTGAGCAGGGCGCATCTAATAAGATTTTGTCGAATGGCTTTCCATCCCACCAAGCAGCTTTTGAGGCGTCGCCGCGCACCACCCTCACGCTCTCAGACTGGAGGCGCAGGCGATCGAGATTACCGCCAATTTTTCCAAGGCGCTCGCCATCTATTTCCAGGGCCACCATCTCGCATTCGGCCAACTCTAATAAGTGCGCCGTCTTTCCTCCAGGCGCAGCGCATGCGTCTAGCACTCGCTCCCCCGGCTTGGGGTCTAGCAGAACAGCAGCAATTTGTGCGCCTGCATCCTGCACCGAAACAGCGCCACTATAAAAACCAGGCAAATCGGATACTGGAGCGGGCTCACGCAATAGTAATGTTGACCCCAATGCTATCCCGGCAACCTCATTAATCGGTTCAGCGGAAATCCCAGCCTGTTGCAGCAAATCTTGATATTCCTGACGCGTATGTTGCCGTGTATTCACACGCAAGATCAGCGGCGCACGTTGAGCCTGTTGAATCAACATTGCCTGCCAAGCCTTCGGATAATTTCGCTTTAGACTTGCTCGCCACCAAGGCGGGGAAAACATAGGGATAGGATCTGGCGGGTAAGGTTTTTCACCCTCCGCTTGAACTGCCAAGCTCACCTTGCGCAAAACCGCATTCACCAAACCTTTGGCATACATCGTTGGTTCGTACTCGCTAGAAGCCTTCACAGCCTGATCAACAATCGTATGTGGCGCATAGCCTTTACCTTCTGCACCATTTTGCAGAAACAGGGCAATGGCCACGCTCAATAAATATTCCACCTCTGGCGGTGGCGCCTTCGGAATAAATTGTTGAATGAGCTCGTGAGACCTCACCCACTTTCGCAAAGCATCAAAAGTAAGGCTTTGGACAATCGGCCGCTCATGCACATCTAATTGGTCGAGCACCTCCGTGAGGGATCTGCCAAGCATCACCTCGCCGATAGCTTGTGCGGAAATCGTAATGGCCTCAGAAAGGGGAAGGCTACGCGGTGATTTTTGATCGGTCAAATTAAGCTTTCTTAAACTGCGTTATTTTTTCTTGCACATGATGGGGCTGCAGACAAGCACTGGCACTCATCTTTTTTCCGCCAGGCTTTTGCATTTCTAGGATTTCAACTACACCCTCGCCGCACTGAATATAGATGCCGCCTTCCTCAAACCCCAAAACCTGTCCAGGATTTTTCGTTTGCGTCATCCGCGCATTGACAGGCAAGCACGAATTCCAAAACTTGAATTGCTCACCGTCTAGGCTACTGGTTGATCCCGGAAAAGGATTAAAAGCCCGAATACGTCGATCGATTTCTATTGCACTCAAATGCCAATTAATCTCGGCCTCACTCTTCAGTATTTTTTCTGCATAAGTAGCGCCTTCAATAGGTTGAGGGGTGCGCTTAATGGCGGCACCTTGATCTAGCGTATTGAGTACCTCTACCATCAACTCAGCACCGAGTTCGGCCAAGCGATCATGCAATGAGGCGCTGGTTTCCTGTGGGGAAATTTTTAACTCACGCACTAAGACGGTGTCGCCAGTATCTAAGCCTGCATCCATTTGCATAATGCTCACACCCGTGCTGGCATCGCCACTCTCAATCGCGCGCTGAATCGGCGCTGCGCCACGCCAACGCGGCAATAAGGAATCGTGAATATTAAAACACCCATGACGCCCATTTTTGGAGGCAACATCTAAGATATCTTGTGGAAGAATCAAGCCATAAGCAACTACGACCATCGCATCAAACTCAACTTCAGAGAGCCGTTGATAAGCTTCGTACGCCTCAGCGTTTTTTTGTAAATCCAAGTGGCCTTGCCGTAAGGTGGCTGGCTGTAATATGGGAATATTTTTTTCTAGTGAAAATATTTTTACAGGGCTTGCATGTAAGTGCATTCCTCTGCCAGCGCGCCGATCGGGTTGCGTTAGCGCCAAAACAATTTGATGACCAGCCTCTTCAATCGCGCGCATTGCTTGCGCAGCAAACTCTGGAGTGCCTGCAAAAACAATTTTCATTGGGCGCTTAGCGCTCGCCTATTAATTCTTTGGCGCGTTTTTTCATTTTTAATGAAATGCGGTTGCGCTTCAACATGGAAAGATACTCAACGAATACCTTGCCCCGCAAATGATCCATCTCATGCTGCAAGCAGACGGCTAACAAACCTTCAGCCTCCACCTCAAATACTTTGCCATTGATATCAAGCGCGCGCACTCGAACCGCTGCAGGGCGATCCACTTCATCGTAATACTCGGGAACAGAGAGGCAACCCTCGCGCCAAGATTTTTTTTCTGGACTTGCCCAAACTAATTCTGGGTTAATAAAAACCATCAACTCGTCTTGATTCTCAGATACGTCAATGACCACTATCCGTTCATGAATATCCACTTGCGTTGCAGCCAATCCAACTCCAGGCGCTTCGTACATTGTCTCGGCCATATCAGCGACAATTTTTTTGATGCGTGCATCTACCTGCGATACGGGTTTGGCAACCTTATGTAAGCGCGGATCCGGGTAACAAAGAACATTTAATAAAGCCATGTGGGAATTATCCAACAGAGTAATCCGGCTGTCCCGATAGTTATTGCAAGCCCGATGCTGAAAATGGCTTTATGAGCACCCCAAAAACACACATCACCCGTCTTTGGCGCAACGACCCAAGCTATCCAGCGCGCCTTCTGCATCTATCTGACCCACCCAGCCCTCTCTATATATATGGTGAGACTCGACTCCTCCACCTGCCTATGATCGCCATCGTTGGCTCACGGGCAGCCAGCACAGAAGGAATCAATCATGCCCGCTACTTTGCGCACGCCCTTTCTGAAGCGGGATTTCTGATTGTGTCTGGCATGGCCCGCGGCATCGATGGAGCGGCTCACTGGGGAGCGCTTGGACCCAGCAAGGACCGCGGCACCCTAGCGGTCTGCGGAACCGGGCTGGATATTATCTACCCACGGGAACACCTCTCTTTGGCCAAGCTTATACAGGGGCATGGACTATTGATGTCTGAGTTTGCACCGGGGGTCGGACCAAAACCAGGGCACTTTCCCCGCCGGAACCGCATCATCGCAGCCCTTTCCCTTGGAATCCTGGTGATCGAGGCGGCCGAAAGGTCGGGTTCACTCATAACCGCAAGGCTGGGTGGCGAGCTCGGGCGAGAGGTATTTGCCATTCCCGGATCCATTCACAACCCGCTTTCAAGGGGCTGCCACCAGTTGATTCAGCAGGGCGCCAAACTCGTCCAAACCCCGGAAGATATTCTTGAGGAACTGTCATTTTGATCAAAAACCCACTTTAAACACCTTAAAAATGGGTTTCTATCAAAAAATATCCTGATAAATGGCATTCAAATGTGTCCGAAAAGCGAGGTTTTTGGACTTTTGCCAATTTATCGGTTAATAATAAAAAAGGGTATCGCCTCGACTAAACCGGGATTTGGTTTAAATTGGTCAACCGTTTTACCCATTAAAAACATCATTTCAAGCTCAAATTTAGGCAAAACGCGTGGCTACTAAAGCAACTACCAAAAAAAACAGCTCAAAGACTGCAACCGTGGATCATCCCAAGGCGCTCATCATTGCTGAGAAACCCTCTGTTGCCAATGACATTGCCAAAGCTTTGGGCGGCTTCACAAAACATGAAGATTATTTCGAAAGCGATGACTTTGTCATCTCATCCGCAGTCGGCCATCTATTAGAAATCGCCGCACCCGAAGAGTTTGACGTCAAGCGGGGTAAATGGTCCTTTGCAAACCTGCCCGTAGTGCCGCCTTATTTTGATTTGCGACCCATTGCCAAAACAGAATCACGCCTCAAGGTATTACAAAAACTCATTAAGCGCAAAGACATCAATGAACTCATTAACGCCTGCGACGCGGGACGTGAAGGCGAGCTCATCTTTCGTTTAATTGCACAACATGCAAAAGCGCCGCAAGCAATCAAGCGCCTCTGGCTGCAGTCGATGACGCCCGCAGCCATTCGCGCTGGCTTTGCATCGCTACGTAGTGACAGTGAGATGCAGCCCCTTGCTGATGCGGCACGATGCCGCTCTGAGGCTGACTGGTTGGTGGGCATTAACGGCACCCGCGCGATGACAGCATTCAATAGCAAAAGTGGTGGATTCTTTCTCACGACCGTAGGTCGCGTACAAACACCGACACTCTCAATTGTGGTTGAGCGCGAAGAGCTTATTCGTAAATTTATTTCCAAAGACTATTGGGAAGTAAAGGCAGAATTTATTGCTGCAGCGGGCGTATATGAAGGTCGCTGGTTCGATCCCAAGTTTAAGAAAGATGCCGCAGCAGCAGATGCACGTGAAAACCGCCTATGGAGCGAAGCTGCCGCACAAAGCATTGTGGCTGCCTGTCGCGATAAAAAGGCCAGCGTTAAAGAAGAGGCAAAGCCAGCAACACAACAAGCTCCACAGCTGTTTGATTTAACCAGCTTACAACGCGAGGCAAATGCGCGCTTTGGCTTCTCGGCAAAAAATACACTGGGTCTAGCGCAAGCACTTTATGAGCGCCACAAAGTGCTGACTTATCCACGTACCGATGCCAAAGCATTGCCCGAAGATTACCTGGAAACTGTTAAGCAGACCATGGAAAATTTGGTTGAGAATTCACAAGAATATCGACCGTTTGCTAAACAAATCTTGGAGGGGGATCCCAAGGATTCAATCGCTAAAACTGGCTATGGCTGGATAAAACCCAACAAACGTATTTTTGATAACTCAAAAATATCCGATCACTTTGCGATCATCCCCACATTGGAGTCACCGAAGACCCTAAGTGAGCCAGAACAAAAGCTGTATGACTTAGTGGTGCGCCGCTTCTTGGCAGTGTTTTATCCTGCAGCCGAGTTCCGCGTTACCACTCGCATCACCGAAGCGTCTGGCCATCACTTCAAAACCGAAGGTCGCGTGTTGGTGACACCAGGTTGGCTGACCGTTTACGGGAGATCCAATCAGGCGGACGATGAGCTTGTTCCGGTACAAGAGGGCGAAACCGTACAAAATGAGTCTATCGCCGCAGTCCCATTAAAGACTAAACCTCCAGCGCGCTATACAGAGGCAACATTGTTGTCGGCCATGGAGAGCGCCGGCAAATGGGTCGATGATGACGACATGCGGGAAGCAATGGCCGAAAAAGGCCTTGGAACACCGGCAACCCGTGCCGCCATTATTGAAGGCTTATTGGCTGAAAGATATATGGTTCGCGAAGCGCGCGAGCTGATTCCAACCGCCAAAGCATTTCAATTAATGACACTTCTGCGCGGGCTGGACGTTGAAGAATTGACTAGACCAGACCTCACAGGCAGCTGGGAAAATAAGCTGTCACTAATTGAGCGCGGCGAGATGAATCGCGACACCTTCATGCAAGAAATTGCACAGATGACGCAACGCATCGTCAAGCGCGCGAAAGAATATGACAGCGATACCATTCCTGGTGACTATGCGACGATGTCTACACCATGCCCGCATTGCAAGGGGGCGGTCAAAGAAAATTATCGTCGTTTTGCCTGTGAAAAATGTGGCTTCACGATTAGCAAAACTCCTGGCGGCCGTGCATTTGAGTACCCAGAAGTAGAAGAGCTCCTGCGTGAAAAAACGATTGGGCCACTACAAGGTTTTCGCAGCAAAATGGGTAGACCATTTGCCGCCATTATTAAGTTAAGTGAAATTCCTGAGGATGATGCCGACTATCCAAACGCAGGATTTAAGCTCGAATTTGACTTTGGTAACTCTCAAGAAGATGAGTCCGAAGCCATCGACTTTACGGGTCGTCAAGCTTTGGGCGTTTGCCCTAAGTGCTCTGGAGCAGTCTATGAAGACGGAATGCGCTACTTGTGCGAGAAAAATACTGGACCCGATAAATCCTGTGATTTCAAAACGGGGAAAGTTGTTTTGCAGCAAGAAATTTCTCCAGAACAGGTGCAAAAATTACTCAAAGAAGGCAAAACGGATTTATTAACCAACTTTAAATCTAACCGTACTGGGCGTGGCTTTAAAGCCTATTTAGCCTTAGGCGCTGACGGTAAAATTGGTTTTGAGTTTGAGGCTAAGGCACCCAAAGAAGGGGCTACCGCTAAGGCTCCAGCGAAGAAGCGTGCGGGTGCAAGTGCGGCAACTAAATCCGCAGCAAAACCTAAGCGAGCCAGTAAAGCAAAGTCATCCCCCAGTACTTGAGCCGTAATGAGCTTTGCCGCCAACGCTGACCAAAGTACCCCCCTCGACCCCAGGGCTGTAGCTAAAAATATCCCTGGGCGTTGAGTAAGGGCACCAATAATGGGTAAGCGGTCGCCAGCAACGCAGCGTATACCCACAAAGCTGCCGCTCTTATGCAACGCGCCACCATCGCCCTCCGCATAATCCAACAAGCCTTTCGCTTGCTCGCGATTAAAGTCATCACTTGAGCTCCAATCCTCGAGATCAGCTTCGCCCTCATCAAAACTAGAGCCCACTATCCATTGATGGCTTCCATCAGCAAGCGTCTGCGCTGGCAGGCAATAACCATCGCCTGAAATTGCTGTGCGGGGTAGTTTCAATGCCCAAGCATCATTTTTGGCAACAGAAAAAATACTCAACTGTCCGCGAACAGGCCTTAAGGGTAGGCGGATATTCATGCTGAAAGCTAATGCCTTGCTTTCTAAAGCGGCGGCAATAATGACCTTATTGGCGGTCATGATGAGCTCATCTTGATGATTGAATAACGCCCAGTGACTACCGGATTTTTCTAATCGGGCAATATGGGTGCTCCAACAACAACTCAACAGTGGATGTGGCTTTAGAGATTGGCGCACCGCCTCTGACAGATTCAAGGAGGCTCCGCGTGGAATCCAGATTCCATCCTGCCTAATGCCACAGACTTGCATTGCCTCATCGGCATGCAATGCTTGCGCCATAGATTCATCGTGCCCAAGAGATTGCAGATAATCTGCAATCTCATTGCGATTAAAAGTCTTCTCTTTTTTTGCCGGCTGAAATATGCCATGTTGATGCCATATATTTTGCCAACGTGCTTCGGCCATCAGAAATGCAATACGGGTTAGGCGTAATAAACGCGGGGCGCCCCGACCAACATGCGGGTGGGCAATGGCGTAGCTGTGACTGGAGCATGCAGTAGCAGGCAGAGGCGCGGAATCAACTATACAAACCGCTTGATCGCGCTCGATCAACTCATGCGCAATGGTTGCGCCTGCAATGCCAGCCCCAATCACCACGATGTCATGGTGTTGGGGTGAGGTCATTAAATAAATATTGTTCTGAAAATACGAATTAAATGCCTAGAGGCGCCTAGGCATTTATACGATTTTCAATTTTGCTACGAGCTTCAATTAACTCTTTGGGCAAACGATCACCCAAGTGTTCAAATAATTCAGAGTGAAGTTTGAGCTCATTCTTCCAATCATCAACAGCAACGGTAATGGCTTTCTCAAACTTCTCAGCCGAGTAATCCAAGCCATCCCAATGCATATCAGCATGCTCTGGGCAGATACCGAATACGGTTTCCGTACCCTTGGCCGTACCTTCAGCACGCCCCAAGATCCAAGAAAGAACGCGCATGTTTTCACCGAAGCCAGGCCATACAAACTTGCCGTTTTCATCTTTACGGAACCAATTCACACAATAGATTTTTGGCAATACTGCGCCTTCCGCAGCGAGCTTGCTACCGATATTGAGCCAGTGTTGAAAATAATCACTCATGTTGTAGCCAGCAAAGGCAATCATTGCAAATGGATCGCGACGAACCACACCGACTTGACCAGTAATCGCAGCAGTGGTTTCAGAGCCCATCGTTGCGGCCATGTAAACGCCCTCCACCCAATCACGCGCTTCACTTACCAAAGGCACAGTGTTGGAGCGACGTCCACCGAACAAGAATGCATCAATTGCTACACCCTCTGGATCATCCCAATTAGGATCAACCGCTGGGTTATTGGTCGCAGCCACAGTAAAGCGTGAATTTGGATGTGCCGCCTTGCGTCCCGCAGCGCCATCAGCAGGAGTCCAATCTTTACCTTGCCAATCAATCAAATGTGCTGGAGGCGTCTCAGTCAAGCCTTCCCACCAAATATCGCCATCATCGGTTAAGCCAACGTTTGTGAAGATCACATCTTGGTTTAATGAATCAAGACAATTTGGGTTGGTTTGGCGATTGGTGCCTGGTGCAACCCCAAAATAACCTGACTCAGGATTAATCGCGAACAAGCGGGTTTTGCCTGTAACGGCATCTTTGCGGGGTTTAATCCAAGCAATATCATCACCAACCGTGGTGACCTTCCAACCATCAAATCCTTTTGGCGGAATCATCATTGAGAAGTTTGTTTTTCCACAGGCAGATGGGAACGCAGCAGCGATATGGTATTTCTTGCCTTCAGGCGAAGTCACTCCCAAGATCAACATATGCTCAGCCAACCAACCTTGATCGCGCCCCATATTGGATGCGATACGTAATGCAAAACATTTTTTACCTAACAAGGCATTGCCACCGTAACCAGATCCAAAAGACCAAATCTCACGAGTCTCTGGGTAGTGAACGATGTACTTGTTTTTGTTATTAGGCCAAGCAACATCTTTTTCACCGATTGCGAGCGGCTTACCAACCGTATGAATGCAAGGAACAAATTCGCCAGTTGCGCCAAGCTGATCAATCACCGCTTTACCCATACGCGTCATCAAGCGCATGTTGATAGCAACATATGGGCTATCTGATAGCTCAACGCCAATATGGGCAATAGGGGAGCCAATTGGGCCCATAGAAAAAGGCACAACATACATTGTTCTACCGCGCATACAACCATCAAACAAGGGGTCTAATGTTGCGCGCATTTCGCTTGGCTCAACCCAGTTGTTAGTTGGACCAGCATCTTCTTTTTTAGCAGAGCAAATAAAGGTGCGATCTTCTACGCGTGCAACGTCGTCAGGATCGGATAGTGCCAAGAAAGAGTTTTTACGTTTGGCTGGATTAAGACGCTTAAACACCCCCGCCTTCACCAAGAGCTCGCATAGCTCATCGTACTCAGACTGTGAACCATCACACCAATGGATATTATCCGGCCTAGTTAGCGTGGCTACTTCTGTAACCCACTGAATTAACTGCTGATTTTTTACATAATCAGGCGCATTGACATTAAGCTGCTCATTCGTTGATGTGGTCATGAAAGTCCTATGAAGAGTAATAATTCTGATCGTACTATTTTAACATTTTGGGCCTATTTTTAGGGGCGCCCACCAAGAGCAAGCTCTTTATTTGCCAATACAAAACTGGCTAAATATCTTCCCCAAAAGGTCATCCGGGAGTAGCTTTCCGGTAATTTGACCTAGCTGATCTTGCGCTAAACGTAACTCTTCTGCAAATAACTCCAGCGATATATTGCCATTTGCTGCGAACTCTTCAGATCTTCCTAAATGTGTAGCAACCCTATCAAGGCAATCTAAGTGCCGTCTACGGGCCAGAATCGCCCCCTCTTGTGAGCCACCCCAACCTACAGCCTCTAGAATTTTTTGTTTTAAAAGCGCTATGCCATCACCTGTTTTAGCCGAAATAAACAAGGGCTGTTTCTCGCCCTTGGTGATCGGTGGTTTGCCCAATAAATCAGATTTATTGACAACTTCCAAAACGGGGCATTTTGGGGGAAGCGCTTTTAAGATTTGAGCCTTCAGCTCTTGGGCGACAAGCTCCTCAGCTTCGTTTGCTGGTTTTGAGTCCCGCAGGAAGACCACCAAATCGGCTGAGCGAATCGCGTCCCAAGATCTTTCGATGCCCTTTGCCTCAACCAAATCACTGGTATCTCGCAATCCAGCGGTGTCAATGATGTGCATCGGAACCCCATTAATGGTGATGCTCTCTTTAACGCGATCTCTTGTCGTTCCCGCAATAGGCGTCACAATTGCCACATCCTCACCTGCAAGGCGGTTAAGTAAGGAGCTTTTCCCTACATTAGGGGCGCCGGCCAAAACGAGTTGAATTCCGTCACGCAAAATTTTTCCCTGCCTTGCGCCCTGCCGCAGGGCGCGCAACTTTTGCATCACCGCAGCCAAACGCTCTCGCGCCTGGGCATTTTCTAAAAACTCAATCTCCTCTTCAGGGAAGTCCAATGTGGACTCCACCAAAATACGCAGTTGAGTAATTTCATCAATCAAACTATTAATGTCATTGGAGAACGCACCCTGCAATGAGCGCGCCGCGCCTCGAACAGCAGCTTCGCTTTGGGCATCAATTAAATCAGCAATAGCCTCCGCTTGAGCCAAATCTATTTTGTTGTTTAAGTAAGCGCGTAAAGAAAATTCACCCGGCTCCGCAATGACCAGGTCTTGCTCTTTACCCAGCTCAAGGCAACGCCTCATTACCAACTCAAGGAGCTGCGGTCCACCATGGCACTGCAACTCTAGAACATCCTCGCCAGTAAAAGACGCGGGGGCAGCAAAGTAAATGGCAATCAGCTGATCAATGGATGCGCCATCACCATCTCGAAGTGTTAGCAGGCTTGCTTGGCGTGGTTTCAGTGTTTTCTGAAATAGAGCCTGCGCCATCGGCAATAGGTTAGCGCCACTAATTCGAATCACCCCCACCCCGGCCTTGCCTGGGGCAGTGGCAACCGCAATGATGGGCAGCTTTCTAGTCATCATTGCGGGCACCCTCTGTTGGTATCAAAGCAGCTAAAGTTTATTTAACCGACTTCTTTCCAAACAATTTATTGATCTGCCATTGCTGGGTAATAGATAGCAGATTGTTTACAACCCAGTACAAAACTAATCCAGCGGGAAAGAAGAAGAACATGACGGAGAAAACAAGTGGCATGTACATCATCACCTTGGCTTGAATTGGATCAGGCGGGGTTGGATTTAGTTTAGTTTGCGCAAACATCGAAGCTGCCATGATGATTGGTAGGATGTAATACGGGTCCGGAACTGACAAATCATGAATCCAGCCAATCCAAGGTGCGCCACGCATTTCCACAGACGAAAGCAAAACCCAATATAAAGAAATAAACACGGGGATCTGAATTACCACGGGCAAACATCCACCCAAAGGATTAATTTTTTCTTTGCGATACATTTCCATCATCGCTTGATTCAGTTTTTGTGGCTCACCCTTGTACTGCTCTTTCATGGCAAGCAATCTGGGTTGAACTTCTTTCATGCGCGCCATCGATTTGTAGCTTGCGGCAGATAAAGGGAAGAACACTAACTTAATGAGGATAGTGAGAAGAATGATTGACCAACCCCAGTTGCCAACATAAGCATGAATATTTTCCAACAACCAAAAAATGGGTTTGGCGAGAATGGTGAGGTAGCCATAATCTTTTAATAAGGCGAACCCAGGGGCAATAGTCTCCAGAGTACTTTCTTCTTGCGGACCAACAAAGAGTCTTGCCTTTTCAACTACAGTCGTGCCTGGAGCAACTACACCCAACGGGGTCTGCATTCCAATACGATACAAGCCATCATCAATTCTTCCGGCATAAATATCGCGCGTAGATTTGTCGCTGGGGATCCAAGCGCTCGCAAAGTAATGCTGCACCATCGCAACCCATGCTGGATCGCCAGCTGGCACCTGTGATGGAATGGTAATTTTATTTTTATCAATATCCGCAAAGGTTAACTTTCCAAATTTTTCTTTGCCCGTGTATGCAGCAGGCCCAGTGAAAGTACTTGCTGAAAACGCGCCATTGAAAGGGCCGATTTTTTTCTCTTGGGAAGCATCACGAACGATTTCGGTATACAGGACAAGTGGCGTAGCATTTGAACTGGCTTGTGTAACCCGATGACCAACATCCACAACATAGCTGCCAGGGTTTAGTAAGAATGTTTTTTCTAGTTTGACGCCATTGCGCTCACTTACCAAAACAATAAATGGTCGACCAGACCCGTCTTTGCCTGACTGAGCCAACTTAAATGTACTGGTGTGGTTTGGTAGGTCTGTGTTGCCTAACGCGATTAAACCCGAACGTGCAAAATATTTATGTGTCGGCGTGTATTGAAAAAGTTCAACCGGCTTTTTATCTGCGGTGAGCTCTTTAAGCAACTTGGCATCAATAATGTTGGCACCATTGGCGCTAATCTCAAGAGCGAGCACATCATTTTGTAAAACAAATTTTTCTGACGATTCGATCGCGCTTGCACTGACAGCTGGTGCTTGGGTTGAAGTCGGAATATTGGGATTTTGAGCTGGTGAAGGTATGTCCACCTTGCTTGTTGACGCCTGGTTCGCCGGGACACTATTTGTGACGCCACCACCAAACATGGATGGCTTACCCTCATGAACCTGCCAGTTGTTGTAGAGCATCAGACCCGACATGGAGAAGACTGCCCAAAGAATCGTTTTTTTAAAGTCCATTTGCGTTCACTTAATAATGAGGTGTTTGTTTTACAACGGGGTCATAGCCGCCCTCTGACCATGGATTACAGCGCAAAATGCGCCAAGTCATCAGTCTAAGGCTTTTGAAAAATCCGTAATGGGCAAAGCAGTCGCATGCATATTGGGAGCAAGAAGGCTCAAACTTACACTGCATCCCAACAAAAGGACTGAGCGTAATTTGATAAAGCCTCACAAACTTGACGGCGACTTTGTTCAATGGGTGCACGCTAGATTAATCCTGTGACTTGCGTCCGCAGAGCATCTTTTTCTTTTTTTCTAAGTCTGCCGCGGGTTTCACGACCAATTGGTTTTTTCAGCTTCACAACAACATCGCTGTTGAGGGTAGCTGCTTGAGCGCTTCGAACGATTTCTCGAATCATGCGCTTTAATTGGTTGCGATCTACCGCACGTTTTGCTAATTTTTTAGCAACCGCAATTCCTAGATCAGGTTTTGCGCCCTGACTCGAAGATGCCAAATACATGCCCCAGTACAAAGTTGTCTTGGGGCGCGTCTTTAGTAACTCAGAAATCCTAGCGCTATTCAACTGCTAAATTAAACAGCCAAACGTTTGCGGCCTTTAGCGCGACGTGCGTTTAATACTGCGCGACCACTCTTTGTTTTCATACGAATACGAAATCCGTGAGTGCGTTTGCGACGTGTTACTGAGGGTTGGTACGTTCTTTTCATGATTCATCCTGCAAAACCCAGTATTTTCCTTGTTGCGCAGCAAAAGGTCAACCAGTGTTGATGAATATATAGGTATTTTTCTCTATTTTATAGGGGGATTTTTTATAACAAATTGATTTAAATGAAGTTTTTTCTTTTATCCACAAGTTATCCACAGGTTTTCCACGATTTACTGGCTTGTGGATAACTTTATGAGATCGCTACAATGGATCCTCCAAAAATATGAGCAACTTACAGAATCCCCCCACCTTGAATTCACTTAGCCCACTGAGGTTTTGGGACGACGCCCTTGGCATGCTTGCGCGCGAGCTCTCCCCCCAACAATTTAAAACCTGGATTCAACCATTAAACCTGGTTTCCTATGATGAAAGTGAGCAATTACTCACAGTAGGAGCTCCAAATAGATTCAAACTTGATTGGACAAAGAAGACTTTTTCCGACCGGTTCCAGGAGATGGCAGATCAATATTTCGGCCACCCAATTACATTAAGCTTTGTACTAAATGTAGATGGGGTGGGGGCACAAACCCCCGAAATAAGCACCCCAAAAGAAAGATTTGAGCCCTCCGAGACACTTATTAATCCAGATAGCACCTCAACTGAGGAGCAGGCTTTTGAGATTGAAGATCACTCTAAGCTCAATCCCAACCTCACTTTTGAGACTTTTGTAACCGGCAAAGCCAATCAGCTGGCAAGGGCCGCATCGATTCAAGTTGCCCACAACCCCGGCACATCCTACAACCCTATGTTTTTATATGGGGGTGTGGGGCTTGGTAAAACGCATTTGATCCACGCCATTGGAAATCACCTTTTAAAAGAAAAACCGAATGCCCGCATTCGCTACATTCATGCTGAGCAATACGTGTCAGATGTGGTGCGGGCCTATCAGCAAAAGGCTTTTGACAGGTTTAAGCGTTACTACCACTCTTTGGATCTCTTGTTAATTGACGATATTCAATTCTTTAGCGGGAAATCCAGGACCCAAGAGGAATTCTTTTACGCCTTTGAGGCCCTCTTAAGTAATAAGGCCCAAGTCATTATTACGAGCGACACCTACCCTAAAGAAATGGCTGGAATTGATGATCGGCTGATATCTCGATTTGACTCCGGCTTAACTGTGGCCATTGAGCCGCCTGAGTTGGAGATGCGCGTCGCCATTTTGATGAAAAAAGCCTTAATAGAGGGCATCCCCATGAGTGAGGATGTCGCCTTCTTTGTAGCTAAGCATTTGCGCTCAAATGTTCGTGAGCTAGAGGGCGCTCTACGCAAGATCTTGGCCTTCGTCCGCTTTCATGGGAAAGAGGTGACTATTGATGTGGCTAGGACCGCCCTTAAAGACCTACTTTCTATTCAAAATCGACAGATTTCAGTGGAAAACATCCAAAAGGCAGTGGCCGATTTTTATAGCATCAAGGTTGCTGATATGTATTCCAAGAAGCGTCCAGCAAATATTGCTCGCCCACGACAAATTGCCATGTTTATGGCCAAAGAATTGACCCAAAAAAGCCTCCCAGAGATTGGGGAGTTATTTGGTGGACGAGACCACACCACCGTTTTACATGCCGTACGGAAGATTGGTGAGGAGCGCTCACATGACGGCCAACTGAACCATGAGATCCATGTAATCGAACAAACCTTAAAGTCTTAGGTTTTTTCCCTGTGGATAAGGCTGTGGATAGCTCAATGGATAACTTTGGGGATAGCATGTGGATAAATTGTGGAAAACTTGTGCTTCATGCAAAAATAGGGTGCCAATAGAAAGTTATCCAATATTTATGCAGTGCTTATACAAAAGTTTTCCACAGGTTTTTTTGGTTTTAACATATTGATTTATATATAGTTTTTGAGTTATCCACCGAAATAACGAGCCTTATTACTATTACTAATAAGATATATACAAGGATTTAAAAGCAATGCAACTCGTAAACACTTCACGTGACAGTTTGTTAAAGCCCCTTCAGGTTGTTAGTGGGATTGTTGAACGTCGACACACCTTACCTATCTTGGCAAACCTATTGTTTAAAAAGCAAGGTGACAAAGTGTCTTTTGTGTCTACCGATATTGAAATTCAAATTACGACAAATGCCAGTTTCGGTGTTGGTTCTGAGGATGTAACCACTACAGTGGCTGCTAGAAAATTACTTGATATTTTGCGCGCACTTCCAGAGGGCCCGGTTGCTCTTAACCTTAAAGACAACAAGATGGTTGTTCAAAGTGGAAAAAGCCGTTTTTCTTTGCAGACCCTATCGGCAACCGAGTTTCCTGTAATGCAAAGTGTTGGCGAGGTGACTGCCAATTGGAAGATGACTCAAAAAAGCTTTCGTCAGTTGGTTAGCCAAGTTCACTTTGCGATGGCACAACAAGACATTCGCTACTACCTGAATGGCATGTTATTGGTGGTTGAGGGTAAACAAGTTATCGCGGTTGCTACAGATGGTCATCGCTTAGCCTATTCCCAGGTTGAGTTAGCGGAGGCCCCTACAGGTTCCGGACAAAAACAGGAAATCATTATTCCTCGTAAAACGATTTTGGAGTGTCAACACCTTCTTGAGGATTCCGATGAGTTGTTGGAGATGAGCCTTACTTCCAATCAGGTGAAGTTTACTTTTGGTGATATTGAATTAATTTCTAAATTAGTTGAAGGTAAGTTCCCTGATTTTCAAAGAGTTATTCCAAAGGGGCATAAAAACTCTTTAATTGTAGGTCGTGATGTGCTGCAATCCGCACTTCAGCGCGCAGCAATTTTGACGACAGATAAATTTAAAGGTGTGCGCTTTTCACTGTCACCTAATCGCATCACGGTTCAATCTACCAATGCCGAGCAAGAAGAGGCGCAAGAAGAAATTGAAACGGAATACAGTGGTGACGCTGTTGAGATTGGATTTAATGTAAGTTATTTATTAGATGTTTTATCAAACTTGAAGAATGAAAAAATTCAAATCAGCTTGGGCGACGCCAATAGTAGTGCTGTCATCACCCTTCCCGGTTCTGAAGACTTCAAGTATGTTGTGATGCCAATGCGTATTTAATTTAGAAAAAAATGACTGAAGAAAAAAAAGTAGTAGAGCAGTACGGTGCATCATCAATTCAAATCTTAGAGGGTCTTGAGGCTGTTCGTAAACGCCCGGGCATGTATATTGGAGACACCTCCGATGGGACAGGTTTACACCATTTAGTTTTTGAGGTTCTAGATAACTCTATTGATGAGGCGCTAGCTGGCTACTGCTCTGAAATTACGGTAGTGATCCAGACTGATAACTCTATTTCTATAGTTGATAACGGTCGTGGTGTACCAACTGGCATCAAATATGACGACAAGCATGAGCCAAAAAGAAGTGCGGCTGAAATTGTGATGACGGAGTTGCATGCTGGCGGAAAATTTGACCAGAACAGTTATAAAGTTTCTGGCGGGTTACACGGCGTTGGTGTGAGCTGCGTAAACGCACTTTCTAAATGGTTAAAACTTACCATTCGTCGTGATGGTAAAGCCCACTACATGGAATTTGCTCGTGGTGTTATACAAAACCGCAATATCCAAGACGAGAATGGTGTTGCCACCTCCCCTATCACTATTACTGGTGATACCGCTTTATCTGGCACTGAGGTTCACTTTTTAGCCGATGAAACTATTTTTGGACATGTGGAGTTTCACTATGAAATTCTTGTAAAGCGCATTCGGGAGCTCTCATTCTTAAATAACGGCGTGCGCATTAAATTGATTGATCAGCGCTCTGGGCAAGAAGAAGACTTTGCGTTTTCTGGTGGCGTCAAAGGTTTTGTTGAGTACATTAATCAAGCTAAAAATGTTTTACATCCAAATATTTTTTATGCGGAAGGCATTCGTCCGTCAGACTTAGGTGGCAATATTACCGCTGAAGTCTCTATGCAATGGAATGATAGTTTTAGCGAGCAAGTGCTTTGCTTTACAAACAACATTCCCCAGCGTGACGGAGGAACCCATTTAACCGGCTTGCGCGCAGCGATGACTCGCGTCATTAATAAATATATTGATGAGCACGAGGTTGCCAAAAAAGCAAAGGTAGAGATCTCCGGTGATGATATGCGTGAGGGCCTTGCCTGTGTTTTATCTGTCAAGGTCCCAGAACCAAAATTTTCTAGTCAAACAAAAGATAAGTTGGTGTCCAGTGAGGTTCGTGGACCGGTAGAGGAGATTGTTGCGGAGGCCTTAAGCGCCTATCTCCAAGAACGCCCAGCAGACGCTAAAATCTTATGCGGAAAAATTGTTGATGCTGCGCGTGCTCGCGAAGCGGCGCGTAAAGCGCGTGACATGACTCGTCGCAAGGGTGTATTGGATGGCTTAGGCTTACCTGGAAAACTGGCGGATTGCCAGGAAAAGGACCCAACCAAATCTGAGTTATTTATTGTTGAGGGAGACTCTGCGGGAGGCTCTGCAAAACAGGGGCGCGATCGTCGCTTTCAGGCAATTCTTCCACTTAAAGGAAAAATCCTGAATGTAGAGAAGGCGCGCTTTGACAAAATGCTAGCCAGCCAAGAGGTGGTTACGCTTATTACCGTTCTTGGTACTGGTATTGGCATTGAGGAATACAAGGCCGACAAACTTCGTTATCACCGCATCATCATCATGACCGATGCGGACGTCGATGGAAGCCATATTCGCACGCTACTACTCACATTCTTTTATAGACAAATGCCAGAGTTAATTGAGCGTGGCCACATTTACATTGCTCAACCACCTTTATATAAAGTAAAGTTTGGCAAGAATGAGCAATATATTAAAGATGATGTTGAGCTCAACCAACTCTTATTGAAAATTGCTTTGGAGTCAGCATCGCTTCAAACCCCTTCAGGTGAGATTATTGAGGGTGCTGCATTAGGGGAGTTGGCAAAACACTACCAAGTCATTCAGTCAATAGTTGATCGCTTATCGCGTACGATTGATGAGGACGCCTTGCGCGCCATTGCCTCTGGCACTCAATTAAACTTAGATACTGAGGGTTCTGCGCAAGAGTCTGCAGAGCGTTTGCGTATTGCACTTGCCAACTCTTTAACTGCCTTAGCGCTTCCCCCAGAAATTATTGTGCAAAAAGAAGAGCGCACAGATCGCTTCAAGCTTTTGTTATCCCGCCGCATTCATGGCAACCTGAAGTTGTCTGCGATTAATTCGGACTTTGTTCATGGCGACGACTATCAAAGCTTGGCCAATGCCGCCGCCGTTCTTTCTGGCAAAGTATTGCCAGGATCAAAGGTTCGCCGTGGCGACCCAGATAAAAATCAAAAAGAACAATCCATTCAAGACTTCAGGGCGGCGTTTGCTTGGCTGCTTTCCGAGGCAGAGCGCGTTCTAAGTCGTCAACGATATAAAGGTTTGGGCGAGATGAACCCTTTGCAGTTGTGGGAAACCACCATGGATACTTCAACACGTACCCTGCTTCAAGTAAGGATTGAGGATGCTATTGCTGCTGATCAAGTCTTCACAACACTAATGGGGGATGAGGTTGAACCGCGTCGCGCCTTCATTGAGAAGAACGCCTTAATTGCCCGCAATTTAGACGTATAAAACCAAATGGCTAAAAAGAAATTATCGCCACCCAGTGTGGACAAGTCTTGTATTGTTGTGAAATCTTCACCGATTCACGGCAAGGGTGTTTTTGCGGCTAAGCCAATTAAAAAAGGTGCAGCCATTATTGAATACAAAGGTGAGCGCATCAGTTGGAAGCTCGCTGAGAAGCGGCACCCTCATGACCCAAAAGACCCAAACCATACCTTTTATTTTTCACTGGAGGATGGTCGTTGCATTGACGCTAAATACGGCGGTAATGCGGCACGCTGGATTAATCACTCTTGCAGCCCTAGCTGTGAAACCCGCGAAGATAGTTTTATTGGAGAGCCTCGCGTTTTTATTTATGCGAAGCGCAATCTTAAGGTGGGTGAAGAGCTTTTTTATGATTACTCTCTTGATGTCGAGGGGCGCATAACAAAAAAAATGAAAAAAGATTATGAGTGTCGTTGTGGTGCTAAAAAGTGTCGGGGCACAATGCTGTCTCTCGACAATAAATAAAGTTTTTTGTAGTGCTATTCATTACCATTCAAGATTTAGAGGCCGCGATTAATTATTGGCGCAGCCAGTCACCAGCCTTTGGGGAAGAGCTTCATTTATGCCCAGAGGCCGGTGCTCTTGCAAAACCTTATGCGCTCATGATCATTCAAGGCTCACAAAGGGTTCTGATGGATGTTTTGGATGAGGCCGCAAAATCTGCAATTCATCAATATTTAAAAACTATCCAAACAAACTAAACCCCATTCCTTTTGGGGTGTAGGGTTATCGCTATATTGGTAACTGGGTTCTTAATGTATCCTCAAATTCTTGCCCAACAAAGGGTATAAGGACTTGAGCTTGCAAGAAACAATATTAAAAACAATTGGCCTTGGAAAAACTTTTAAAGGTTTTTCTGCGGTGAGTGATGTCAATCTGGATGTCACCCGTGGAACTATCCACGCCTTGATTGGGCCAAACGGCGCTGGCAAAACCACCTGCTTTAATCTTCTTACAAAATTTTTAGAGCCAACAAGCGGGCAAATCTTATTTAATGGTTTTGACATTACCAAAGAGAAGCCTGCCCAAATTGCGCGTCGGGGTGTTGTGCGCTCCTTTCAAATCTCAGCCGTTTTCCCACATTTAAGTGTTTTAGAAAATGTTCGTGTTGCACTGCAACAAGGTTTGGGCACTGAACTTCACTTTTGGAAATCTGGGCAATCTCTTAATGCGCTTAATGAGCGCGCTGAGGAGCTTTTGTGTGAGGTTGGTTTGGCTGATTTTGCGCAGGAAGAAACCCTTAATCTAGCTTATGGCCGTAAAAGAGCTTTGGAAATAGCTACCACAATGGCAATGGAGCCTGAATTGATGCTGTTGGATGAGCCCACTCAAGGCATGGGTCATGAGGATGTAGAGCGCGTTACGGAGCTGATAGATCGCGTGGCCAAGGGCCGCACCATCTTGATGGTGGAGCACAACATGAAGGTGGTTTCCTCAATCGCTGATCGAATTTCCGTTTTACAGCGGGGCTCCATTTTGGCTGAAGGTTCGTATCACGAGGTATCAAGCAACCCATTGGTGGTTGAGGCCTACATGGGTAGTCATGGGGGCGATACCATATGAGCAATATGGCATTAGAGGTTAAAAATTTAGAGTCTTGGTATGGCGAGTCTCACATTCTTCATGGCGTGGACTTTGCTGTTCGTGATGGTGAGGTTGTCACCCTCTTGGGTAGAAATGGTGCGGGTCGCAGCACTATTCTGAAAACCATTTTAGGTCTAACGAGCAAAAGAGCGGGATCTGTAGAGGTTTATGGTACCCAAACCATTTCCATGCCAACGTACAAAATTGCCCGCTTGGGTGTTGGCTTTTGCCCAGAAGAGCGCGGTATTTTTGCGAGCTTAAGCACGGAAGAGAATTTATTGTTGTTGCCGGAGATTGCCTCTGGCGGCATGGGTTTAGATGAAATTTATGAAATGTTCCCCAACCTCTACGAGAGGCGCAATAGTCCGGGCACTCGGCTATCCGGCGGTGAGCAACAAATGCTGGCAATGGCGCGCATTCTAAGGACGGGTGCAAAACTATTATTGTTGGACGAAATCACTGAAGGTTTGGCTCCAGTGATTGTCCAAAAACTCGGCGAGGTGGTTACTAATCTGCGCAATAAGGGTTTCACTATTGTCTTGGTGGAGCAAAACTTCCGCTTTGCGGCACCTTTGGCTGATCGCCATTATGTCGTTGAGCATGGAAACGTGGTTGAGGTTGTAAATCAAAACGAGCTTACCGAAAAAGCAAGCTTATTAAATGAGTATCTTGGTGTTTAGTGGTTGTTTAGAGGAGACAAAAATGAAGTTAAAGCAAATTACTGCATGTTTGGTGGCTGGAGCCATATTTGGGTCTAACCCGGCATTTGCACAAACATCAAAAGTAAGTGGAGATGTTGTCAAGATTGGCGTATTAACCGATCTATCATCAACCTACTCTGATTTGGCTGGTCCCGGCGCAGTTATTGCGGCAAAAATGGCAATCGCTGACTTTTCAAAAGACGGCACAGTGATCGGCAAAAAAATTGAACTAGTGAGTGCAGACCATCAAAATAAAGCTGACATTGCCGCAAACAAAGCGCGCGAGTGGTATGACAAAGATGGCGTAGATGTGATTGTTGAGTTGGTATCAACAAACGTTGCCTTGGCCGTAATGGAAGTTGCTGAACAAAAAAATAAAATTACTTTAGTCTCTGGTGCCGGTTCTTTGCCCATTACAAATGAAAAGTGTACCGCCAATAATGTGCATTGGACGTATGACACTTATGCGCTCTCAAACGGAACAGGCAAAGCCGTTGTCAAGCAGGGTAAAAAGAATTGGTATTTCATTACCGCTGACTATGCGTTTGGTGCTGCTTTAGAAAGAGACGCCACCAATGTAGTGGTTGCTAACGGTGGCAAGGTGTTGGGCACAAGTAAACACCCATTCCCCAATAGTGACTTTTCTTCCTACCTCTTAAAGGCCCAAGCCAGCGGAGCTGATGTGGTTGCTCTGGCAAACGCAGGGCAAGACACCATTAATACGGTTAAGCAGGCATCTGAGTTTGGTATTAACAAAAAGCAAACCGTGGTTCCTTTATTGATGTTTATCTCTGATGTTCATTCTTTGGGTTTGAATGCCGCACAAGGCATGTACTTAACTGAAGGCTTTTATTGGGATAGGGATGAGAAGACCCGTGCTTTTTCTAAGCGCTTCATTCTGCAACATAAGCGCATGCCAACCAGCGTTCAGGCTGGCGTTTACTCATCCGTTCTTGCGTACTTAAACGCAGTTCAAAAAGCCGGCACTGATGACACTCAAGCGGTGATGAAGACTCTTAAGTCCACCAATATCGATGATGGACTGTTTAAGGGAAAAATCCGCGCTGATGGCAAGTTCGAGCACGATATGTATTTACTGGAGGTGAAGAAACCATCAGACTCCAAGAGCCCATGGGATTACTACAATGTTCGCGCAGTAATTCCTGCTGCTGAAGCGACTCTGCCGCTTTCACAGTCGAAGTGTAAGTTGGTTAACAAGTAATTTTTAGAAATCAAGCATGTTTGAACTTCTTGGTATCACCCCACAAGGGCTGATTGCTCAGCTCTTAGTGGGGCTTATTAATGGCTCGTTCTACGCCATTTTGAGTTTGGGTTTAGCCATTATTTTTGGCCTACTCAATATCATTAATTTTTCACACGGTGCCCAGTACACCATGGGTGCTTTTGTTGCTTGGATTGGGCTAACTCAAGTTGGTCAATGGTTTGGATTTCCTGAGTTCTCAATTAATTACTGGTTTGCATTAATTCTTGTGCCGCTGGTGATGGCGGGTTTTGGTTTAATTTTGGAGCGCACAATGCTTCGGCGCCTCTACCATCTTGATCACTTATACGGCCTTTTGCTTACCTTCGGCTTGGCGCTCATTATTGAGGGCATGCTCCGTCATTGGTACGGCATTTCTGGTGAGAGTTATCCAGCCCCAGAGTTATTGCAGGGCGCGATTCCCTTGGATGCCATCGGCATTATTTTGCCGAAATACCGCTTATGGGTTGTTGTTGCTTCTTTGGTGGTTTGTTTCTCCACTTGGTATGTAATAGAGAGAACTAAATTGGGCGCCTATCTTCGTGCAGGCACGGAAAATCCAAAACTCCTTCAGGCCTTTGGTATCAATGTCCCCTTGATGATTTCTTTGGCTTATGCTTATGGTGTGGGTCTAGCCGGTTTCGCTGGTGTATTGGCTGCACCAATTTTTCAAGTGAACCCGCTCATGGGCTCAAACTTAATTATTGTGGTTTTTGCGGTGGTTGTCATTGGTGGAATGGGCTCAATTATGGGATCCATTTTGACTGGCCTTGCTTTGGGTTTGATTGAAGGATTAACCAAAGTCTTTTATCCAGAAGGATCGGGCGTTGTTATTTTTGTGATTATGGCAATCGTGTTGCTTGTTCGGCCTGCTGGACTTTTCGGCCGGGAGAAGTAAGGATGAATTTAAAAACAAAATTACTCTACGGCATTCTTGTTTCAATTGCACTACTTCTCCCTTTTCAAGATTTCATTTATTTAGTGTTTGCAATGAAGGTGCTGTGCTTTGCTTTATTTGCATGCGCTTTTAATCTGTTATTGGGCTTTACGGGCCTCCTCTCCTTTGGTCATGCAGCCTTTTTTGGAACCTCTGCTTACATTACGGCCTATCTTTGCAAAGAGCTTGGGCTATCACCTGAGTTTGGAATTATTTTGGGCGTTCTTGGTGCGGGAGCGCTCGGTTATTTAATGGGCTCCCTAGCAATTCGTAGGCAAGGTATTTATTTTGCAATGGTGACATTAGCCCTTTCCCAAATGGTTTACTTCCTGGCGGTTCAACTCCCGTTTACTGGTGGTGAAGATGGAATTCAAGGGGTGCCGCGTGGAATGTTGTTTGGGTTCATCGACTTAAAAGATGACATCAGCATGTATTACTTTGTCCTAGCAGTCTTCCTATTGGGTTTTGCATTAATTGTCCGCACCGTTCATTCTCCCTTTGGCCAAGTGCTCAAGGCAATCAGAGAAAATGAGCCGCGTGCAATCTCCCTTGGATATGATGTTGACCGCTTTAAGTTAATCTCTTTTGTAATTTCAGCCGCCCTTGCTGGATTGGCTGGCTCCTTAAAGGCTTTAGTTTTCCAGTTGGCAACATTGACCGATGTGCACTGGCATATGTCTGGTGAAGTGGTGTTGATGACTTTGCTTGGCGGTATGGGAACTATTTTGGGTCCAGTAGTCGGTGCTGGCATCGTGGTGGGACTGCAAAATTACCTCGCCAATATCGGATCGTGGAGCACTATCGCAACCGGGTTCATTTTTGTCATTTGTGTTTTGGCCTTCCGTCGCGGCGTAGTTGGTGAAATTTCCCATTTCTTCAAAAGCAAAAATTGAATGAGTTTTCTTTAATATAGTTTTGGTGCGGCGCTTCGGCGCCGTACTCATTTGTGGGCGCCGATTGAATCCGCTCATCATGATTGGCATCCCAAACAATCTTTTTTATAAATATTCAATTAAATCAAATAGTTATGGAATATATTGTCAGTTTTTTGTCCTAGGTCTCAGATTTGTTTCACGTGAAACCAACAAAATGCTATGATCATCGCCCTATCTGAGGCAAATCATGCGTTATTCAAAGAACTTCGATGTCATTGTGGTTGGTGGTGGTCACGCCGGTACTGAGGCTGCGCTTGCGGCTGCGCGCATGGGTTGTGACACCCTCTTAATTACTCATAGTATTGAAAACTTGGGTGCGATGAGTTGTAACCCTTCGATTGGTGGTATCGGTAAGGGCCATTTAGTTAAAGAGATTGATGCAATGGGTGGCGCTATGGCCGCCGCCACTGATGAGGCTGGCATTCAGTTCAGAATCCTTAACTCCAGCAAGGGTCCGGCGGTTCGTGCAACTCGCGCCCAGGGTGATCGGGTTCTGTATAAGGCGGCCATTCGCCGTCGTCTAGAGAATCAGCCGAACCTTAGCCTATTTCAAGCGGCAGTAGAGGATTTGCTGGTTCAAGGCGACGAGGTTCATGGGGTGGTTACTCAAATGGGCCTGGAGTTTACGGCTAAAAAAGTCGTACTTACTGCTGGAACCTTTCTAGATGGAAAGATTCATGTCGGATTAAATAATTATGCGGGCGGTCGCGCTGGTGATCCAGCATCGGTTTCTTTGTCCGCTAGATTGAAAGAGCTAAAACTTCCGCAAGGAAGGTTGAAGACTGGCACCCCACCGAGAATTGATGGGCGCACTATTGATTTTTCCGTTATGTTGGAGCAACCCGGGGATTTAGATCCGGTGCCCGTCTTTTCCTATTTAGGGAGGCCGGAACAGCACCCTAGGCAGGTTCCTTGTTGGATTTCACATACCAATGAGCAAACCCATGACATTATTCGGGGTGGTTTAGATCGTTCCCCTATGTATACCGGCGTTATTGAGGGGGTTGGTCCCCGCTACTGCCCTTCTATTGAAGACAAAATTCATCGGTTTGCCTCTAGAAATAGCCACCAGATCTTTTTAGAGCCCGAGGGCTTAACAACCAACGAGTTTTACCCCAATGGAATTTCCACTAGTCTACCCTTTGATGTGCAGTGGAGTCTGGTTCGCAGCATTCGTGGCTTAGAGTCTGCGGTTATTGTGCGGCCAGGATATGCCATTGAGTATGACTTCTTTGATCCACGCCATTTACGCCATAGTCTAGAAACCAAAGCAATTACTGGCCTCTACTTTGCCGGCCAAATTAATGGCACAACTGGTTATGAAGAGGCTGCTGCCCAAGGAATGCTGGCTGGGATTAACGCTGGTCTAGCCGCCAAAGGAAAAGAGCCATGGCTGCCTAAGCGTAGTGAGTCTTATATTGGTGTTTTGGTGGATGACCTCATTACTTTAGGTGTTCAAGAGCCCTACCGGATGTTTACTAGTCGAGCTGAGTACCGTCTGAGCTTGCGTGAAGATAATGCTGATATGCGCTTAACCACTATTGGCCGTGAGCTTGGGCTGGTTGACGACTATCGTTGGAATACCTTTTGCAGGAAGCGGGAGGCTGTTTCACGTGAAACATCCCGCTTACAAGAGATTTGGGTTGGTCCGAAACATGGCTCTGCCGTGGCAGTTTCTGAGCTTTTGGGCCAAGATTTATCGCATGAATGCAGTTTGGCCGATATTTTGAGGCGCCCAGGCATCACCTATGAGGCAATGATGAGGTTGGCGGGCGGAATCTGGTCACCAGGAACCTTAGATGACGATTTAGGTTTGGCTCAACAGATTAGCG
This sequence comes from Burkholderiaceae bacterium, assembly GCA_947374315.1. Next base: position 36,747 of record CANCBK010000011.1, read on the forward strand.
ACCAGGTGGAAATTTCCATTAAATATCAAGGGTATATAGATCGACAGGCAGTTGAGATTGCGCGTCAAGAACATAACGAGACCTTTCCGCTGTCTGAATCATTGGATTACACCAAGGTGATTGGCTTGTCCAAAGAGGTTCAACAAAAGCTGAATTTACATAAACCTGGCACCCTAGGTCAGGCCGGCAGGATCTCTGGGGTAACGCCTGCAGCACTTTCTTTGTTATTGGTGCACCTGAAAAAAGGTTTGGGCCGGACCCAAGAAGATGCGCATGAGTAATGAGCTAATGTCTTTGGGGATAGAAGGATTGGGTTTAAATCTAGACTCCAAAGATATTGCTGATTTAGAGCTATTTTTGCAGGAAATGGGCCGTTGGAATCGGGTGCATAATCTGACCGCAATAGAGGGTGAAAAAAACTCTATTCGACTGCATCTCATTGATTCTATTACAGTTTTACCTATAATGCGTCAATTTTTAACTGCGGAAAACCCCAGGATTGCCGATCTGGGATCCGGTGGTGGATTACCTGCTATCCCTATCGCGATTTTGCAGCCAGATTGGCATTTAACTCTGATTGAGGCGATTCGCAAAAAGACGGCATTTTTGCAGCATGTACGCGGAAGATTGGGTTTGAAGAATATTGAAGTCCTAAGTGAGCGCGTTGAAGCGGTTGCAAAAACTCAGCCCAGTGAGTTTGATGCCGTGATTTCCAGGGCATTTACTAATCTTGCCCATTTTTTAGAGCTATCACTGCCGCTACTGAAACCAAGTGGACTGGTTTTTGCAATGAAGGCCAAGCGCGCCGATGAAGAGCTGCAAGATGTTTGTATGGACGACTGGCAATTGGTGGCGGATGTACCGCTCCATATACCGAACCTGGCAGTGGAGCGCCGACTTTTGGTCTTGACCCCGATGAGAAAATTACCCCTTTAAAGCACGACATTTTTTAAGAAAATTATGGCCAAAATATTTTGTATAGCGAATCAAAAAGGCGGTGTAGGTAAAACTACAACTGCAGTGAATTTGGCCGCCGGTTTAGCTGGGCATAACCAACGTGTTTTATTGGTTGATCTAGATCCCCAAGGCAATGCAACGATGGGGTCGGGCATTGAAAAGGCAGGCTTGAGCGCTACTGTGTATCAAGTGCTCATCGGTCTTTCTTCAGTTAAAGAATGTGCGCTACGTTGTGAGAGTTCGGGCTACGATGTTTTACCCGCCAATCGTGATTTGGCTGGCGCAGAAATTGAGTTGGTCGACTTGGACTCACGCGAGCAACGCTTGAAAGACGCGCTTGCTGTTGTTGCCAATGATTATGACTTTATTTTGATTGATTGCCCGCCTGCATTGTCGTTGCTAACCTTAAATGGATTGTGTGCAGCGAATGGCGTCATCGTTCCCATGCAGTGTGAGTATTTTGCATTAGAGGGTTTGTCTGATTTGGTAAACACCATCAAGCAAGTGCATGCGAATTTAAATCCTGACTTGGTCATCATTGGTTTGTTGCGGGTGATGTTTGATGCGCGCATGACACTGCAACAACAAGTGTCAGATCAATTGCTAGAGCATTTCGGCGACAAAGTATTCAAGAGCATCATTCCTCGCAATGTGAGGCTGGCTGAAGCCCCGTCCTACGGGCTTCCTGGGGTGGCGTTCGACAGGTCATCGCGGGGCGCCAAGGCCTATTTAGAGTTCGGCGCTGAAATGATTGAACGCATTGAGCAAATGTAAAACCTAGGAATAGTAAAAATATTATGGTCGCAATAAAGAAAAAAGGTTTAGGGCGTGGGCTAGAGGCATTGCTCGGAGATAAGGCGCAAAAAGAAAACGTTGCGGATATCAATCGTTTGCCGCTGACCGCACTTCAGGCGGGTAAATATCAGCCCCGTCAAAAAATGGAAGTGGCAGCACTGCAAGAGTTGGCTGACAGCATTCGTGAGCAGGGAGTGATGCAACCATTATTGGTGCGGTTGGTTGCTCCCGGTAGATACGAAATTATTGCGGGAGAGCGTCGCTTTAGGGCGGCAACTTTAGCTGGCTTAAAAGAGGTCCCTGTTTTAGTTTCTGGGGCGGATGATCAAGCTGCAGCTGCAATGGCACTGGTTGAAAATATGCAGCGTGAAGATCTTAATCCGCTTGAAGAGTCGCAAGGCTTGGCAAGGCTGATTGCGGAGTTTGGCTTTACGCATGAGCAAGCCGCTAAAGCGGTGGGTAAGTCCCGAAGCGCTATTACCAACTTGCTGCGCTTAAGTCAGCTGGCAAAACCGGTGCAAGCAATGTTATTGGCGGGCGAGATTGATATGGGCCATGCGCGCGCATTACTTCCGCTGCCTGGAGCTAGTCAAGTGGCTTTAGCCCAAAGAATTGCTGCTCAGGGCCTATCAGTTCGTGAGGCGGAAAGAATGTCTACCGCATTGGCGCTTGCTGGCGGTCAAATTGGAGATAAAAAAACTAAAGCCAAGGTAGAGGCCGGTAGCCCTAGTCGCGACCCGGATATGCGCCGCCTAACACAAGAAATTGCTGATTTAATCGGACTAAGTGCGGAATTTAAGTTCAAAGGCAAAGGTGGCGAGCTGAGAATTCGTTTTAGCCAGTTTGATGAGCTTGATTCTTTGTTAAAGAAGCTAGGCGTTGAAGCTTAAGAATTCGAAGAAATGACCCTAAAACATTTGACCTATTGCAGTGCACACATTAAACTCTCGGGGCTAAATTGATTCCTCAAAAAAATCGATTTTCCGAGGTAAATGATTGGGATGAGCCTGAAGAAGAGGTTTATAGGGCTTTAAGTAAGGCGGAGATGGCTGCACTGCAAAAAAGCAATGCGGTGAAATACCCCTCACTATCACCTTGGAAGATTTTGGCTGCACAAGTGGCGGTTACTGCGCTTAGCATGACGATTTGGTCATTTTTTGGGGAGCCGGTAGGGGTAAGCCTTTATACTCAAGCGGCCTTTTTAGGTGGTTTAATTAGCGTCTTGCCTTCAGCCTTGTTTTTATTAAGACTGGAGTTGGCAAAAAAATCGCAATTATTAAATCCAGGTCATTATTTGGCGGCATTGGTTTCGGGTGAATTTATCAAAATTGCCGTTACTGTGATGTTGTTTATTGGGGTTGCATTTTTGATCCCTGGCGTGCTTTGGGTCCCCCTGTTGGTGACTTATGTACTTGCCTTAAAGTGTGTTTGGCTGGCGTGGTTGTGGCGCTAAGAGTAATAAATGAGATTGAACCAAGGGACTAGTTAAGAGATGTCTAGCGAAGTAAACCAAGCCCACGCGGCAGCCGAGCAAATGACGCCAACAGCGTACATTTCTGAGCACTTGCAAAACCTCACCAGCACTGGCGAGCATCAAGCTTCTATTATCGATTTCAGCATCATCAATTTAGATACTATTTTTTGGGCTACCCTCATGGGCCTGCTTACTGTATTTATTTTGTTAATCGCAGCGCGCCGTGCAACTCCAGGTGTTCCAGGTCGCTTCCAGTGTTTCGTAGAAATGATTGTGGAAATGGCTGATACACAAGCCAAGAGCATTGTTCATGGCGATCGTACTTTTATCGCCCCACTCGCCCTGTTTGTGTTCTTTTGGATCATCCTCCTTAATACTTTGGACTTAATACCTGTGGACTGGGTTTTGGGTGTAAACCACTTCATCGAGAGTTTTGGTGTTCATGTGCCGCACCATAGATTGGTCCCCACGACCGATCTCAATGCCACCATGGGCATGTCCATGTCTGTTTTGGTACTCGTGTTCTTTTACAGCTTCAAAGTGAAGGGTTTCGGTGGCTTTTTGCATGAACTCATTTCCGCACCGTTTGGCGCGAAATGGTATCTAGCCCCATTCAACCTCGCTTTGAATATCATCGAATATCTTGCTAAAGGTGTTTCATTGGGAATGCGACTATTTGGCAATATGTATGCCGGCGAGTTGGTTTTCTTATTGATTGCCCTGCTTGGTAGCGTTTGGACATTTAATTTAGATTTAACCCTGTTCGGATTGGTGGGCCATGTTATTGCTGGATCAGCTTGGGCCATCTTCCACATTTTGGTTATTTTGTTGCAAGCCTTTATTTTCATGATGTTGACTTTGGTTTACATCGGGCAAGCGCATAGCCACCACTAAGATTTTATTTTTAACTTACCTCTTTTAACTTCAGGAGTCAGCAACATGCAAGCATTTCTCGCAAACATTCAAGGTTTCACAGCAATTGCAATCGGCATCATCATCGGCCTCGGCGCGATCGGTGCTTGTTTAGGCATTGCATTGATGGGTGGTAAATACATCGAAGCCTGTGCACGTCAACCAGAATTGATGGAGCCACTCCAAACCAAGATGTTCCTTTTGGCTGGTTTGATCGACGCTGCGTTCTTGATCGGCGTTGGTGTTGCAATGTTGTTTGCTTTCGCAAACCCACTGCTCGCAGTTATTAAGTAATTGTTTTGGCGTGGATGACCACCGGGTCATCCAACCGTTCTCAACA
>CANCBK010000012.1 GCA_947374315.1 Burkholderiaceae bacterium
TACTGTCAACGATATTGAAGCGGCGTAATTTGCCGAACAGCTGCTCCAAGTAGGAAAGGGAAATCTTCTGTCCTTGGCTGATTCCGGCCAAAGTTACCGGTCCGTGAGTTTCGCGGAGGGCTAAATCAATCATTGCGGTTACTGCAAAACGGCCTTTAGTTGTAAGTCTCATATGTCACCTTGGTAATGGATTGTTATGGACAGCTAACAGTCGGGCGGGTAATACCCGACCATTCCACTCAACTTTACCATATACCCCACCAATCCGCTCGGGAATTATCGCAAAAATCCCAAGGGAATCCCATTCAAAACATCAAATGGCATCACGAGAACGTGCTCCAAAGGCCATTTCCTTAACTTTAGTAAGGCGATCTCGGGTGGCCGCAGCCTTCTCAAACTCCAGATTCTTGGCCTCAGTGTTCATTTGCTTCTCTAGGAGCTTGATTTCAGCCGCTAACTGCTTTTCGCTCATGTCTTCATAGTGGGCCCGCTCCTGCTCCACTTGCATCTCAGAACGCTTCTCTTTGACGTCGTAGACCCCATCAATAATGTCCTTAATTCGCTTTTTGACGCCTCGAGGTTCAATACCGTTGGCCTTATTAAACGCAATTTGTTTGATCCGGCGACGTTCGGTCTCTCCCATCGCCCGCTTCATGGAGTCGGTAATGCGGTCGGCATACAAAATGGCCTTGCCTCGAACGTTTCGAGCCGCCCTACCAATTGTCTGAATCAGGCTACGCTCTGAGCGTAAGAAGCCCTCTTTGTCCGCGTCCAAAATCGCAACCAGTGATACCTCGGGAATATCTAGGCCCTCACGTAATAAATTGATACCCACCAGCACATCGAAGACACCCAAGCGTAGATCGCGCAAAATTTCTACACGCTCTACCGTATCGATATCGGAGTGTACATAGCGCACTTTCACACCATGGTCAGAGAGGTAATCGGTCAACTGTTCGGCCATGCGTTTTGTCAATACCGTTACCAGCACCCGTTCATGCACTTTGACACGTTCATGAATTTGACCGAGCAGATCATCCACCTGTGTGCTCGCTGGCAAGACTTCAATTTCTGGATCAACCAATCCCGTTGGTCTGGCTACTTGCTCAACTACTTGTCCAGTATGGGTGTTCTCATAATCGGCCGGTGTCGCTGAAACAAAAACGGTTTGACGCATCTTAGTTTCAAATTCAGTGAACTTGAGTGGTCTGTTATCCATCGCAGAAGGTAAGCGGAAGCCAAACTCTACTAAGGTCTGTTTGCGAGACTTATCGCCGTTGTACATCGCATTCAGCTGCCCAATCAAGACGTGGCTCTCGTCCAAGAACATCAATGCGTCATTGGGTAGGTAGTCCACCAAAGTAGGCGGCGCCTCGCCCGGCATAGCGCCAGAGAGGTGGCGAGAATAGTTCTCAATACCCTTGCAGAAGCCCAATTCATTCAGCATCTCTAGGTCAAAGCGGGTGCGCTGTTCTAAGCGCTGCGCTTCAACCAATTTACCGTCTTTGACGAACTCATCCAAGCGCATACGCAACTCGGTCTTAATCGTTTCAATGGCCTTGAGGACAGTGTCACGGGGTGTCACATAGTGCGAGCTTGGGTAGACCGTGAACCGAGGAATCTTTTGGCGAATTTTCCCAGTAAGCGGATCGAAAAATTGCAGGCTTTCAATGACATCATCAAACAATTCAACGCGCACTGCCAACTCATTATGTTCAGCCGGGAAAATATCAATCGTATCGCCGCGCACTCGAAAAACACCGCGCTTGAAGTCGGTTTCATTACGGTCATACTGCATCGCAATTAAGCGCATCAAAATATCGCGCTGACTCATCTTATCGCCGGGACGCAAGGTCATCACCATGCTGTGATAGTCGCCAGGGTTGCCAATACCGTAAATTGCCGAGACGGTTGCCACGATAATGACATCACGTCGCTCTAACAAACTCTTCGTGGCAGACAGTCGCATCTGCTCAATATGCTCATTGATTGATGAATCTTTTTCAATGAACAAATCACGCGTAGGGACATATGCCTCTGGCTGGTAGTAATCGTAATAACTGACGAAGTACTCCACCGCATTTTTGGGGAAAAATTCCCGAAACTCACTATAAAGTTGTGCGGCCAGGGTCTTATTGGGGGCAAAAATGATGGCAGGACGACCCGTCCTCGCAATCACATTAGCCATGGTGAAGGTTTTTCCCGAGCCGGTGACGCCTAAAAGTGTCTGAAAGGTTAATCCATCCTCAATTCCAGCTACCAGAGCGTCAATTGCGGCCGGTTGATCACCTGCAGGTGGAAACGGCTGATAGAGGTGAAATGGCGAATCCGGGAAGGAAACAAATTTTGCTGGATCTAGGTCGTGACCTGCCTCACCCAAAGGATCGGCCACAGGGCTTTTCTTGCTTTCGGCAACTTTAGAATTTGAGGAACTTTTCGGCAACTTAGGGGGCATCTCAGCTATCATTTCATCTGTACGTTTTTAGTGCACAGCGAATTTTGTAGAAACATTGATTTTGCCGTTTTTATTTGGAAATAGTTGAATCTAGCCTCCAAAACAGCTATTTATAGCAAATTTAACTGAATTTAACGTCAATTAACCCTGAAATACTCCTTCCACCTACCCTTTTGATCCTCAAATGAACCTCTTTACCTCCGTCCAATTAGCCCCTAAAGACCCTATTTTTGGCCTCACAGAAGCCTATGTCGCCGATCAACGTGCCGACAAAGTCAATTTAGGAGTGGGAGTCTATTACACCGACGAAGGCAAAGTACCTCTTTTGAAGGCTGTTATTAAAGCCGAAGAGGCGATTGTTGCCAAACATTCTCCTAGAAGCTACATCCCAATCGAAGGTCCAAATCCCTATAACAGTGCGGTACAGAACCTATTGTTTGGAGCTGACTCCGCTCTCATTAAAGATGGTCGCGTTGTGACTGCTGAGTGCCTTGGCGGAACCGGTGCATTGCGCGTTGGCGCTGACTTTATTAAGCGCCTGAATTTAAATGCAACCTGCGCCATCAGCAACCCTACCTGGGAAAACCACCGCGGCATTTTTGAATCCGCAGGATTTGAAGTTGTTGAGTACGCCTACTTCGACGGCAAAACACGCGGCGTTGATTTTGATAGCATGGTGAAATCGTTAGAGTCCTTTCCAAAGTTCACGACTGTGTTGCTTCACGCTTGCTGCCATAACCCAACTGGCGCAGATATTACTGAGGACCAATGGCGTCAAGTGATTGCGATCTGCAAAGCAAAAGAATTGATTCCATTCTTGGACATGGCCTACCAAGGCTTTGCCGCCGGCATTGAGCAAGATGGCATCGCGGTACGCTTGTTTGCTGAATCTGGAATGTCTTTCTTTGTTTCCAGCTCATTTTCCAAATCCTTCTCGCTCTACGGTGAGCGTGTTGGCGCATTGTCGATCGTGACTCAAAGTAAAGATGAATCTACTCGCGTACTCTCTCAATTGAAGCGCGTGATTCGCACAAATTATTCCAATCCCCCAACCCATGGTGCCGCTATTGCAGCAGCCGTTCTCAATTCACCAGAGCTCAGAAAGCTTTGGGAAGATGAATTGGCTGAGATGCGTGATCGCATTAAAGCGATGCGCCATGGTCTCGTAGAAAAGCTCGCTGCTGCCGGCGTGAAGCAAGACTTCGCCTTCATTGAGGCGCAGCGTGGGATGTTTTCTTACTCAGGCTTAAGCGTTGAGCAAGTGGAGCGCTTACAAAAAGAAGATGGCATTTACGCCCTCTCAACTGGTCGTATTTGTGTGGCCGCCCTCAATACCAAAAATATTGATAAGGTAGCCAAAGCAATTGCCCGCGTTTTAGCGTAACAAGTAGTTACACCGCATTATCAGGAGGCATCATGCTATATCAGTTACATGAATTTCAAAAAGCCCTACTTCAACCCGTTAGCTCTTGGGCTCGCGCAGCGTCTGAAGCATTTATCAATGCTTCAAATCCAGCGTCCAAGGTTCCAGGTTCTGAGCGCTTATCAGCTAGCTATGAACTCCTTTACCGCTTAGGCAAAAATTACAAGAAACCAGAATTCGGCATTCGCTCTGTGCAAGCGCATGGTCGTGAAGTAGCAATTCATGAAAGAACGCTTGTTGCTAAACCGTTTTGCAACTTAATTCGCTTCAAACGCTTTTCTGATGATGTTGAAGTCATCAAAAAGTTAAAGGGTGATCCAACGGTATTGGTGGTCGCACCACTCTCTGGTCACCATTCGACTTTATTGCGTGATACTGTCCGCACGTTATTACAAGATCACAAGGTGTACATCACCGATTGGATCGATGCCCGCATTGTTCCGGCTGAAGATGGTAGTTTTAGCTTGGATGACTATGTGCACTATGTGCAAGAATTCATCCGCGCGATTGGCGCAGAAGACTTGCATGTGATTTCGGTCTGCCAACCAACGGTGCCCACTTTAGGCGCAATCTCCTTGATGGCCTCTGCTGGTGAAAAAACACCTGCCTCCATGATCATGATGGGTGGCCCAATTGATGCGCGTAAATCGCCAACTGCGGTTAATAACTTGGCTGATCAAAAGTCTTATGACTGGTTTGAAAGCCATGTGATTTACAGGGTGCCGCCAAGCTATCCCGGTGCCGGGCGCAAGGTTTATCCAGGCTTCTTGCAGCACACTGGCTTTATTGCAATGAACCCACAAAATCACTTGCAGTCCCATTGGGATTATTTCCAAAACTTAGTACGTGGCGATGAGCAAGATGCCGAGTCTCATATTCGTTTCTACGATGAGTACAACGCCGTTCTTGATATGGATGCGCAATTCTACTTAGACACCATTAAGACTGTGTTTCAAGACTACTCACTGCCAAATGGCACATGGGAAGTCGCCGGTGAATTAGTGAAGCCGCAAGACATTAAGAAAACCGCCCTTCTCACTGTTGAAGGTGAGCTGGATGATATTTCTGGTAGCGGACAAACACGTTCAGCGCACGATCTGTGTGCAGGCATTCCAAAGGTCAATAAAGACCACTACGAAGTTGCGGGTGCCGGTCACTACGGAATCTTCTCCGGTCGTCGTTGGCGTGAAAAGGTGTATCCGAAGATCAAAACCTTTATTCGTGAACATCAACCTGCGCAAAAAAAGACTAAAGCCAGACTGCCTAAGTTGGCAGCTAAGTAATTCGCACACATTAGCGGCTGAATCAAGCCTCTAATGCTGTTTGCGCTGCATACCGCAATGAATATCAACCAGGACAATCAACTCACCGACCGCCTGGTTGATGCTCTCCCCCAAACCCAATGTACTAAGTGTGGCTACCCCGATTGCCGAGCGTATGCAGAAGCGCTCGCCACTGGTGAAGCACTGCCTAATCGCTGCCCTCCTGGTGGTATAGAGGGCATTAAAAGACTGAGTAGCATTCTCAGTCCCATCTATCCTCAAGATGCCTTTGATCTCCATCCGACAATTAATCTGGAGTGCGGCTTAGAGCGCCCTCGCCCAGTCGCCTTCATCGACCCCCAGACTTGCATTGGCTGCACACTGTGTATACAGGCCTGTCCGGTAGATGCAATTGTGGGCGCCTCAAAGCAAATGCATGTGGTCTTAAGTGATTGGTGTACGGGCTGTGACCTCTGTATCCCACCATGCCCTGTAGATTGCATCACGATGATTGATGTCACCGGTCAGAAAACGGGTTGGGATGCCTGGTCTTCTGAATTAGCTAATATGGCCCGCTCAAGGTATGAAGCGCGTGACATTCGACTGGAGCGCGAACAACGGGATAACGACGAGCGCTTAGCGAAGAAAGCGGCTGCTAAATTGGCTGCCGTGAATGCTGAAGATCCAGCATCAGAAGAAGCTAAGAGCGAACAAGAGAGAAAGCGCGCCATCATTGCTGCGGCAATCGCGAGAGCGCAGCAAAAGAAATGATGAACCTAGAAAAACGTCGAGCCTTCTTTGAACTACTCAGAGCAAACAATCCCCATCCAGCAACTGAACTGGAATACAGCTCACCATTTGAGTTACTCATCGCCGTATTGCTGTCCGCCCAAGCTACTGATGTTTCAGTGAACAAGGGAACTCGCAAACTCTTCAAGGTCGCTAATACGCCGCAAGCCCTACTAGGCCTAGGAGAGCAAGGCGTGAAACCGTACATTCAACACATTGGCCTATTCAACTCCAAAGGTAGGCACATACAAGAGACCTGTCGTCTGCTTTTAGAGAGGCATGGTGGAGATGTTCCGCAGAACCGAGAAGATCTTGAGGCACTTCCTGGTGTTGGCAGAAAGACTGCTAATGTCATTTTGAATACCGCCTTTGGTCAGCCGACCATTGCAGTCGATACGCACATCTTCAGAGTCTCCAATCGCACAGGTTTAGCGCCAGGTAAAGATGTTGTGGAGGTAGAAGAGCAATTACTCAAGCGGGTGCCTAAAGAATTTTTACAAGACGCGCATCATTGGCTTATTCTGCATGGCAGATATACCTGCAAGGCCCGCAAGCCTGACTGCGAGCAATGCATTGTTGAACCACTCTGCAGCTTTAAAGAAAAAACCGGCAAAGGAAAAGTCCGTGGCGATATTTAATCCAACCCGCGAAGAGGTGCGACGTTTTTTCTGCGACACCTGGAAAAAGAAAACTGAGAACCATATTCTGACCCCAATGGAAACACTTGCTAGTGACTGGATGGCTCAGCATTCGGAATATCACCCCCTCTTGGCCGACCCTGAGACTGCGGTAGCACAAGACTACACACCAGAGCGTGGGGAGACCAATCCCTTCCTGCATCTCTCGATGCATTTATCGATCAGCGAGCAAATCTCGATTGACCAACCGCCCGGCATTAAAGCGGTTGCGGAAAAGCTCACCCAGAAACTAGGCTCTGAACATGAAGCGCAACACGCCATGATGGAATGCCTGGGACAGGTCATGTGGGAAGCACAACGCGAAGGTCAGCCGCTGAGTCCCGAGAAGTATCTAGAGGCCCTGAAGCGGTTGAATTAGGCGCCGATCAATGGGGTAAGTCTTACAATATCCCTTGTGAAAAAATAATTATTCGGAGATAAATATATGCAACAAAAATGGGGTATCCGTGGAATGGCTGTAGCGCCACACTCCTTAGCATCTGAGTCTGCATTGGCAGTTTTGCGCGAAGGTGGAAATGCACTTGAGGCAATGGTAGCTGCAGCCGCAACCATTGCAGTGGTCTATCCCCATATGAATTCTATTGGGGGAGACTCTTTCTGGGTGATTCATTCCCCAGGTAAGGCTATGGGAGGGATTGATGCCTGTGGAGCAGCGGCTGGACTGGCAACTAAGCAGTGGTACGCAGATCAAGGCATCACCAAATCCATCCCTTTTCGCGGCGCCATTGCCGCCAATACCGTCGCCGGAACAATTTCTGGCTGGGGCGCAGCCCAACAACTATCAAAACAATCGCTGGGCGGGAAAATTCCACTGTCCCGCTTATTGGCCGACGCTATTCACTATGCCGAAAAAGGCGTTCCAGTCACCTTCAGTCAGTCAAGTCTCACCGCCAAGAAACGAGATGAGTTAAGCCCGATTCCTGGATTTGCAGAAACCTTCCTGATCAATGGAAAGGCGCCGGAAGTAGGCAGTATTTTCAAGCAAGAGCGACTAGCCAAAACCTTAAGGCAGATTGCCAAAAAGGGGACTGAAGATTATTACCGTGGCGACTTAGCGGATCTGCTGGCCAAAGAGCTTACCGACATTGGCAGCCCATTGCGTTTAGGCGACCTCCATCGCCATCAAGCAAAATTAATAGACCCTCTTGAGTTAAAACACAGCATGGGTAAGGTCTACAACATGACGCCCCCTACCCAAGGTGTCGTATCTCTCATGATTATTGGCATCCTAGACCAGCTGAATTTAAAGCGATTTAAAGTCGACAGCGCAGAATATGTTCACCATTGCGTTGAAGCCACCAAGCAGGCATTCATGATCCGAGATAAGTTTGTCACCGATCCAGCCTATATGACCAAGAATGCACAGTCATTCTTAGCCCCAGCATTTTTGAAGAAACTGGCTAAAAATATTGATCCAGAAAAAGCATTGCCGTGGGGGCAAGGCAAGGGACCTGCCGATACCATTTGGATGGGCGTGATTGATAGCAATGGAAATAGCGTCTCCTTCATTCAGAGTATTTATCACGAATTTGGCGCTGGTATTGTTCTGCCTAAGTCCGGTGTGAATTGGCAAAACAGGGGCTGTAGCTTCTCACTTGACCCAAAAACACTCAACCATCTTGAGCCCTATCGAAAACCATTCCACACGCTGAATCCCGCGCTCGCATTATTTAATGATGGTCGCTCTATGGTTTACGGCACGATGGGTGGCGATGGACAACCTCAAACCCAATGCGCCGTATTTACTCGGACCGCTACCTATGGGCTTGATCCACAGGATGCCATTAGCAGACCCCGCTGGCTACTAGGTCGCACTTGGGGGCAAACGAGCGATAGTCTTAAACTTGAATCACGCTTTAGCCCTTGGGTTGCAAAGGAACTTGCTTCACTCGGGCATGACATTGAATTACTAGATGCCTTTGATGAAACCGTAGGGCATGCTGGTTGCATTATTAGAGATCCATCTGGCACGCTTCACGGAGGATGGGATCCGCGTAGCGATGGCGCTGTTAGCGCATTTTGATATGCCGAGCTTTTTGTAGATGCCTCAAACAAAAGAGCTGCCAAATTGGCAGCTCTTTTTTCTTGCTATAGGTAAAGTGAATTAAAGAGACTGGGTCTTTAAATACTTTGCACGCATTGGGCGTAATACAAAGAATGCCAGCAATGCTGCAGTTGCATCTAATGCAATCATGATTGCAAACACTGGAATCCAGCTCTCAGTAACGCCATGAATATAAGCGGCGATTGGACCACCGATGATGGAGCCAACACCTTGAGCCATATATAAGAAGCCGTAGTTTGTTGTTGCATGTTTTTGACCAAAAGTATCTGTCAATGTTGAGGGGAATAAAGAGAAAATCTCACCCCAACCAAAGAACACGATTCCTGACAAAAGTACAAACATGACTGGATCAGAACGTGTCATTACCCAGAAAAACATTGCCACAGCCTCGAGACCGAATGCAAGAGTCATGGTGTATTCACGGCCAATTTTGTCTGAAACCCAACCGAATAAAGGACGAGTTAAGCCATTGGTAACGCGGTCAATGGTCAATGCCAAAGGCAAGGCAGCCATTCCAAAAACCAATGCAGAGGTAATGCCGAAGTCTTTTGCGAATGCTCCCATCTGAGAGATCACCATCAAGCCTGATGTCGACATCATGGACATCATGAGAAACATGATCCAAAACACGGGCGTCTTCAACATTGTCTTAGGCGCAACTCCAGAGGCGGCATCCTTAATTTGTCCAGCGGTCTGAACACGATCAGCATGTGGCACACGAATACCTTGCGCCGCCAACAGGCCAACAGCGCCGATGATGTAGCCAAAGAATGTCAAAGTACCCTGTAGTCCAGTCTCAGTCAAGCTAGCAGCGATCGGGAAGGTGGTTAATAAGGCACCAATGCCGTAACCGGCAGCAACCATGCCTACAGCAAAGCCACGATTACTTGGAAACCAGCGAACCATCAATCCAACGACACCAATGTAAACAATACCGGTACCCAATCCACCCAATACACCGTAGGTAATATAGAGATTTGAAACAGTGGTGAGGTTGGCCGAGAGGACCCAGCTCAAACCCGTTAATACGGTACCAATTGATAACAGGAGACGCGGACCGAACTTGTCGACCAAGTAACCCTGAAATGGAGAGAAAAAAGTTTGCAAGACAATCAAAATCGAAAAAGTAACCTGTAGCTCTGTCAAAGTGACGCCGAGCTGACCCATGATAGGTTTTGTGAACAAAGCCCAAACATATTGAGGGCTGGAAATAGACATCATACAAATGACGCCAAGGGCTAGTTGCACCCACTTAGATTTCAGTGGATTGGCGCTAACAGGCACCCCACTCATTGATACTGAACTCATATATATCTCCTGATTTTCGCCTTGATAAAAGTGTCAAAGCAATATTTATGAAGTGATTATGGAGAAGATGCTTAGGGTTTATGCCAATCCATTCCCTACATTGGTGCATCTCGCACTGACAACATGCGGATATGAATTTCAAGGGTGCACTAGCTTTACTTAGCGTACTTTGGCAAGAACCCGAAGAGGCGAGCCACCTCAAAACTAGAATACTCCAAGGCCTTCGCTGAGCATGAAGATGGCGAAGGGAGGGCACCCCTCTTCGCACACCCCAAAAAACCTAGCTCCTAAACCAAAGCATTCTCAGCAAATTTAGCGACACTAAATAACTTAGCATCACCTTTGTAATCGCCAATAAACTGAACCCCAAGCGGCAAACCATTCTTTGATTTTTTGACTGGAATCGTGATGGAGGGGGTACCTAAAAAGCTCCATAGAGCACAAAAAATGGGGTCTCCAGTGGAAGCCAAGCCTTTTGGCGCCTCTCCACTTGCTGGGGCCATGATGAATGCATCAAACTCCTGAAAATAAGCGCCAATAGAGGCGCGAAGCTTCTTCTGTAGAAATTTGGCCGCAATGTAGGATGGCGCGCTATGCTGCAAGCCTCTACTTACCAACTCCTTGATATGGATGCTGAGTAAATCGCCTTCATTCTTGATATGGTTTGCATGAATTTCAGCGGCCTCGCATTCCATGATCAGATTCATGGCTTGGATGGCATCCCAGTATTCTTGTGGCAATGTCAATTTCTGAATAATCGCGCCAGCATCTTCAAGATGCTGAACTGCCATTTGCAATGCCACGCCCTGCTCCTCGCTCATCATGTAATCAATGGGCGTTTCGAGAATGGCGATCTTTGGCCTAGAAAATGAAGGCAAGTCTTTGTTAACGCCGAAGACTAAATCGGGAATGACAATTAACTCCGGATCTAATGTGTTGCTATTTTTTAAACAATTAAATGCGTAGGCCGCATCATCAACAGAGCGGGTGAAAAACCCAATATGATCCAGCGAATATGACAGAGGATGGGCGCCCTCCTTAGATACCGCTCCATAGCTTGCCTTATAACCAACGACTCCGCAATACGCTGCCGGACGAATAATTGAGCCCTGGGTTTGGGAGCCAAGGGCCAGCGGAACAATACCCGCAGCAACAGCCGCCGCTGATCCACTGGAAGATCCTCCCGGGGTGTGTTCCGGATGAAAAGGATTGGTTGTTGGACCGGGATTGCGCCATGCAAATTCAGTCGTTACAGATTTTCCAAAAATAATACCGCCAAGACTGCGGATTTTTTCCACAATTGCAGCATCTTGAATGGGGACATTACCTTTATAGATGGGGGATCCATTGGTAGTGGGAAGATCAGCGGTGTTAATGATGTCCTTCACCGCCACAGGAATGCCGGAAAGTAGTCCAGGCTTAATATCTTTCAGCATAGAGCCGATTGAGGATCTGCAAACAAACGCGTTGAGCACCGGCTCAACCTCATTTGCCCTACTAGCACAACCCTGTATTAAATCAGCGGGACTCAACTGATCCGAGGCGATAGCATTGCAAGCTTCTGTAAGGCCAATAATTTTTTTCATATCCACAATTCATTTAAAAAATAAATGGGGCGCAAATATCACGCCCCGTATTGGAAATTAAAATACTGTTATTTCAATTTCAACGCATTTTGAATGTACGTTTCATTAATAAAATTTTCAAAAACAGGCTGCTCCTTAAGATTGCCTAAAGCAATTTGAGTATCCATGGCAATTTTTAATGCAGCCGGTGTAATTTGAACGCTTTTCGGAAATACATTCTCATTCATCATACGGGTAACTGCATTTTCTACAACCTGCGGATCTAGTGTTGGGAATTGCTTTTTAGCAACTTCAATGGTTCCCTTTGGATCTTTATTCATGTAGCGAATCGCAATCTCCATGCCGTTGACCATTCTTTGTGCGGCTACTGGATCCACATTTTTCATTGCAGTAATGGATGAAAATGCATATGGACCATAAGTTTTAGGAAAACCGAGCACTACTTTCATACCTTTAATAGCGACTTGATCTAAGCCTGGCTCATATAGAACGGCAACTTTTGCCTGACCACCTAATAAGGCAGCTGGCTCTGTACCTAGAGGAACCTGAATGAGATCAATATCGGTCTTTTCATTGAGCCCGTTTTCTTTAAGCAACTTTAAAAACAATGAAGTGCTTGTTGTGGGCATTAAACCAGAAACGACCTTTTGACCTTTGATGTCCTTGATGCTTGTAAATTTAACATCGGGGGCAGTAGCGATCCATACAGCGGCGCCATTAACAGCATTACTAATAACGCCCACATTGGCGCCTTTGGAAGCCGCAATAGCTGTCCACTCGGGACCGTGAATGGAAAATTGGGAGCTGCCAGATAACACTGAAGATAACGCTGCAGTTGGGGATCCGGCCGTTTCTTTGATAACGCTTAAGCCCTGATCCTGAAAAAATCCTTTATCGATTGCAACATACAAGGGAAGGTACAGCATAGATTGAAAGGCCTGTGAAATCGTGACAGTCTTCACTTCCGCGCTTGCGCTAAGCGATGTAGCGCCAATAACCAATGCCGCACATATCAATTGCGCTCTTTTATAAATCAATTTCATATCAATATCTCCGTAAGGTTATTAAAAATTACATCCGAATCTGTGTACGTCCACTCTCACCGCGCCATGGAAATAAGAAGCGCTCAAGAGCATCAATGCAGTAATACAAAAGGAATCCGACAATCATCAACATGAATAGCCCCACCCATACTGAATTTAATTCGTATAAGCTTGATGCGTTGTAAATCATGTGTCCCAAGCCGGCCCTGGAAGAAATGAACTCACCAACCACCGCACCTACTAAACCAAAGCCGACATTAATTCGAAAGTTTGAAACAATTGCCGGCATGGATGAGGGCACAACTACCTCGCGAAATATTTGCTTTCTATCCGCTCCCATAGAGTCAAGCAATGACTGCAGATCCTTATCTGCATCTTTAGTAGCCTGATGGGCTGCAATCAAGGCAATAATTGCCGTCATCGATACAACCAAGACAACCTTGGCTCCCAAGCCAGTTCCAAACCAAAGCAATATGATTGGCGCTAGAGCAATTTTTGGCACACTGTTAATGGCAACAATGAATGGCTCCACAATTTGAGAAACCCACTTCGAGTACCACAGCAATAGTCCAATACTAGTTCCGACGATGGTACCGATTACAAACCCCAATAAAGCTTCCCACAGGGTGTATCCAGTATCGATAAAAATGGAGTAATCAAGAGCACTAGCGACAAATCGCTTCCATATACCCAAAGGAGTCCCAACCAAAAATTCTGAAATAAATCCCAATTCAGCCAACAACTGCCAAATGGCAAAGAAGATCACAACCGATAGGATTTGAATCAGTGATTTTCCAAGGCTGGTATTTAAAAACTGACTGGTGGCGCGGTTTCTAATACTCATGCAACTTCATCCTTTTTGGTTTGAATATCTAACTCCGAACAGAGCAAATGAAAGTATTCACCGAAGTTCTTATGTGATCTAGCCTCTATTGGAGAAGATCGCTCAATGTCTATTTGGTGCACATTCTTAACTACCGTAGGGCGTCCGCTGAGGGCAACTACGCGTTTTGATAGTGCTACAGCCTCATCAACATCATGGGTTACCAAAATGACTGTCTTTTTAAACTTCGCCACAGCATCCAACAATACGCTCTCAAGATATAGTCTTGTTTGGTAATCTAGCGCTGAGAATGGCTCATCCAACAATAAGATGTCGGGGTCCATCAGCAAGGTACGAATTAATGCAACGCGCTGACGCATACCGCCTGAGAGAGTTTGAGGGTAGGACTTTTCAAACCCAGATAATCCAAAAGTACTTAAATAATCCCTTGCCTTCTCTACCCCATTAGCATCATCCTCACCGCGTACCTTTAAGCCCAGCATGACATTCTCAAGAACAGTTCTCCACGGAAAGAGAAGATCCTTTTGCATCATGTAGCCGACTTTGCCCCGAAGGCTTTCTATTTTTTTTCCACGATAAATGAGCTCGCCACTATCGGCGTTTAGAAGTCCAGCAATAATATTGAAAATGGTTGATTTTCCGCATCCACTAGGGCCGATGATGCTAATAAAATCTTGCTCCATAACATCGAAAGTGAGGCCATTGAGCACCGGAACCGATCCAGCGCTACCGCCGAACGATTTATAGACCTGCTTGAGGGAGAGCTGAACCGCAGGGAGACTCATTTGATTGGATTTTCCTTTTTTTGCTTGCTGAAAATTATTAATGAACCGATGTTTACATTCGATTGCATGCATAAAATTGCAGAGTGCTTGCATGTGGTGCGTAAATTTCTTACTACATGCATCAATCATCTAAATGGTGCAACAGCAAAAGTCCTTCACATGAAATTGCTCTGAACATTGCCCAAGGGCTAGAGCGTTTGCGAACAAGATAATAGGCGCCGAACCGCTCACAAGCAATTCTTCTCAAACATCATTAGTATGGGTATACATTCCGCTTCCGAATGTCATGGCAGTTTTGCAACTCAAAGGAATCCTTAATGAAACTAACAAACCTGTTTGTAGGCGCTCTAGTGGCTTTTTGTGCTCATACCGCCTTAGCCCAGTCAGTGGATTTCGTGGAGCCCAAAAATGGGGCCACTGTTACAAGCCCCTTTAAGGTTGTTTTTAATGTAGCTGGAATGGCAGTCGCTCCTGCTGGTGATATGACCGCCAAGACGGGCCATCATCACCTGCTGATTAATGCCGAGAGCATCCCAGAAGGCGTCGTAATCCCAATGGATGAAACACATAAACACTTTGGCAAAGGTCAAACCGAAACTGAAGTCAATCTCCCTCCAGGAAAATACAGGCTAACTATGCAATTTGCTAATGGAGCCCATCAATCCTATGGCCCTAAATTAGAAAAATCGATTGAAATTACAGTGAAATAGTATTTTTAAGCGTTACTACAAATAACGCTTTAAATTCAATATGAGCTTGAAATCAACAGTCTTATTTATCATTGCATACTCTATGGCTAGCCTACTTCAGGCTAGCGAGACATACAAAACTGATCCAGAGCACACCTTTGTAAGCTTTAGCTACAGACACCTGAATTACTCGATCCAGACCAGCCGCTTCGATATCGTCAGTGGAATCATCGTACTAAATGACGAGAATAATGGCGGCACCATGGACATGAGCATAGATATGAAATCTGCTAGCACCGGCTCAACCATATTCAATAAGTTGCTTCAATCAGACGACTTTTTTGCAGCTGAGAGGTTTCCAGTTGCCACTTTTAAATCGGACAATATTATTTTTAATAAAGGTGATATCTCTGCTATTGATGGGAGCTTGTCCATTAAAGGCATTACTAAACCAATCGCCATTGAAGTAACTAACTTCTCATGTGGCCGAAACTTACTCACATTCAAATACACTTGCGGCGCTAATGCGACAGCCAAGCTTAGTCGCACTGATTTTGATCTAGGAAAATATGTACCCTTGGTTGGTGATGAGGTAACACTGAATATCGCCTTAGAGGCCTCGAGAGAATAGATCAACTATCAGCGAGTGCTTGGCCCAGCCAAATCATATATAGGGGTGCAACACACTTCATCACAGCCATTTGGATATTTACTAATCACTGACGATATCAAAATCTAAGCGGACATCCAAAAAAGCTTCATCTCTGGAAGATCTGCCATCCCCCGCTCATACCCATACTTAATTGCAGGCTCCATCATTTCAGGATCTACAACACTCATAGTTTTTCTGCCAGGTAGCATGCCAACAACCACTAGCTTTGTCTTTGTTCCGCCCGCCTCTAAATCTTTCACCTCCTGCAAAATCGTATTGGGCAAATGATTTAAGCGAAGCCCTTCTTTTTCTTGCTCTATCGTATCGGCCAATGCAACCACTAAGGCCCTCCTGGACCCGGCAATAATATCGCAGTGCGTTTCGGTGGAGCCTATGCTGCCATCCATACACACGCGATCTTTTACCCAGGTTGGCCCAGCCACTCCAGGCGCCGAAGCGCTGGCGGCACATGCAGTAATCACAGATACATCGGATTCGGGGGCGATAACCAAGCGTTCAGCGGTATAACAATCAATCGTAGTGATGTACATTTTTTGAGGAATATCTTTCATATCCCCTAAAAATACTTTTATATTCGTTTTAAATTTCTCGGAAGGGATAGACTTTGCAGCCATCGCTGCATGACCAATTGCTTGAATTGTGGCTGGACTTCCATCCTTAGCCTCAAGTCCCATTTTCATTACCCGTTCTTGACTGGGTAAGAACTTTTTGGTTGGCACTAGCTTAGCCATCATCTTAGGATAATCAGCCAAAAGATTAAATTCGGCGGAAAATAGATCAAGGCGACTGCCCAACAAAGCGCTTCCTAAAACTGCCCCAGCGGATGTGCCGACCACAATATCAGCTAAGCGCAGATCAATGCCATTGCTCAGCATCGCATGAAAATACCCGACCAAGAATGAGCTCATATACTCCGAACCACCGCCCAGAACAATCGCCCTATCCTTACCAACACCGGGAGGATTTTTATAAGGAATGGGGTGAGCCAAACCATCATTCCAGCCAGCAGTAGTTGCTTGAATATTTTTGGCTTCTAGCGCCCTAACTTCGGTAATCACCTTTTTTGATAGTGAAGGGCTTTGCGCCAACGCTGAAGCGCCTGTTACGGCAACAGCGCTAATTGCGGAAGTTTTTAAGAAAGTGCGACGGGAAGATCTATTCATAATGGGTTCAATAATTATTTCTGATAACCCTATTTATATCAGATTAGACGGGCGACCCTTTTGAGGCCATGAATACCTCTAGCATTGCCAACAAGCCTCTAGTTGCACCTTAACTACTGCATAAACTATGCGGTCACCCCAAAAATTCTACCTATCAAGCTGGTGATAGTCATAGCCAATGCACCCCAAATAAATACGCGCACGGCTCCACGAAGAATAGAAGCTCCACCCACATAAGCGGCTATAGCACCCAGCAGGCTCAAAAAAATCAGAGACACAATGACGATAATTGAAATGCGACCACCCGCAGGCGCAAAGATATTTGCTAAAAGGGGAACCATTCCCCCAAGGGTAAAGCTGACGGCCGATATGGCGGAAGCTTGGAATGGGCGTGCCGTCAACGCATCCGTAATCCCGATTTCGTCTCGAGCATGGGCGCCAAGCGCATCGTAAACCATTAACTGATGCGCAACCTGCGTTGCAAGCGCTTGATCAAGGCCACGTCGAATATAAATATCACGAAGCTCCTCTTTTTCTACATCATATTCGCGCTCAAGTGCTACACGTTCAAGATTGATATCCGCTCGCTCTGTATCGGCTTGCGAACGAACGGATACATATTCTCCCGCACCCATTGAGAGCGCTCCAGCACAAAGACCGGCGATCCCTACGACTAATATTTCACTTGAATGCATATGAGCAGAAGCAACGCCAAGCATAAGACTGGAAATCGACAATAGACCATCATTTGCACCAAGTACGCCAGCCCTTAACCACCCAGATCGATGTGTTCTATGAATATGTGAGGCCATCATGTGTTCCAGTTAAATGCGAATAAAGATACTCATTCAGAGATTCATATTAAATCAAGGTGTTGATACAGTGCTAGCTTAATCAAATCGCCATGTAAGACCGCAATAGGAGCGAGTCGTATTTTGCCCATTTCCAACCATGACATAGCCAATATTTGACGCACTGCGTTGTATGGATAAGCCTAAATCCACATCATCAGTTAATGTCACAATTGCAGCTACCATGCCGTACATCACTGAGTATTGTCCTGTGCTTGGGGGATCTGTTTGTACGCCCATGTCTAAGGCCAGACTAAGCAGATTGGAGACTTTCAATACAGGTGCCGCAGAAAGCGTAAAGATATTTGTTCTGAGTGGGGTTGAGCTTCCACCATTTAAGTAATTCGGGTTGTATGGGGAACGCATGTACATCGCATTTACATGTAATTGAACGGTATCCCCCCAATAGTGAGAGGCAATGAAATTCACCCCATAATTCGTGGCGGCTTGACCGAAGCCAACGGCTTGCTGTCGATCACTCACGGGAATCTGAAGGGTGGGCTTCATAGCAAAATTCAACCCAACGCCATCATCCCCAAAAAAACGCCACTTTACCGCTAATGTGTTATTGGATATTGGCGAGTAGTTTCCGCGAGGAGATGAATAGTAAGTCGTGCCAATAGATAATTCTGCATCCTCAGCCACCCCTCTGGTATACATTAACGGCAAAAATTTAGAAGAACCTTTGCCAATAAAGTCTTCGCCTGGCACTACAACGTTCTGGGTTGATCCACTAGGCTGATTTAAATTATTAATAATGTCAAAGTACACCTCAACTTGATTACCCCCCTTCTTTACTGTGCCAGCATCATCTGTATTTAACGGTTCATACGCATGGGCATGCAAAGCAAAAAAGGCAAGACAGCCAGTCAAAAAGGCTGAGGTAGATTTCAACAAAGTAGAAAGAAAACTCACTGATGCACGAAATCTAAACAATGAACATCAACAGGGCAGCTACACCCATCAGCGCTGTTGCAAACCAACCTATTATCAGAATAGGCTTTGATGCGACATGAGAACCCATCACCGAAGTCCTTGAGGCAAGAATAAGAATAGCGACCATCAGCGGAACCGCTACTACCCCATTAATCACGGCACTCCAAAAAAGAGCCTTCATGGGATTAATCGGTGAATACTGAATAACTAGAGCCCCTAAAACGCTGATGGCAATAATGAGATAAAACTTTTTATCTTGTTTAGCCGAGTCCTCTAGGCTAGCGCGCCAGCCAAAGACTTCAGATAAAGCATATGCGGCCGATCCAGCCAAGACCGGAACCGCAATCAAGCCGACAGCCAAAATACCCAATGCAAACAGAAGATAGGCGAACTCCCCAGCAAGAGGTCTTAATGCTTCGGCAGCTTGAGCAGCTGTAGTGATATCCGTTACACCCGCGACATTTAAAGTCACCGCCGTAGCCAGGATAATAAAATAAGCGGCAACATTTGAGTAGAGCATGCCACTCCAGGTATCCCACTGAATTCTACGAATCTCTGATTTCCCAACTGCTAGGCTCTCTCGAACCAAGGCCTTGCCACCAGAAACACTCATATCTTCAACTTCCTGGGAGGCTTGCCAAAAAAACAGATAAGGGCTAATAGTGGTCCCAAAAATTCCCACTACCATGGCAGCAGCTTCAGAGCTTAGGGATAGCTTTGGCAACAAAGTGCTCCAAAGGACCTCACTCCAGGGAACATGGACTGTAAAGAGCACTGCTGCATAAGCCAATAAAGACAACGTAAGCCATTTCAGAAAGAATACATAGCGGTGATATGGCACAAAGATTTGCAAAGCCAATGTAGTGAAAACAAATACAGCAGTCATCACGTGCCAGTTAATCCCCGTGACCAGCTGGGATACCTCCCCCATTGCGGCTATATCAGCGGCAATATTGAGAATATTAGCTATCAATAGCAAAAAAACGAGAACAAATAAAATCGCCGGAGAAAAACTAGTTTTGATGTTTGCAGCCAATCCACGGCCTGTGACCCGACCAATTTGCGCACACAAAACTTGAATAACCGCCATTAATGGATAGGTAATCGGCATTGTCCACAGCATATTGAGGCCAAACTGTGCCCCAGCCTGAGAATAAGTAACAATGCCGCTTGGATCATCATCGGCAACACCCGTGACTAAACCAGGGCCTACCCTAGCAAGTGGGTGGCGTTTAATGCGTGCCCATATAGCTCGTAAATTCATAGTGCTTCTAGGCTCTATTGCCCATATAACAAAAATATGTCATCACTGTTAGCAGCTTTCATAAGCCCCATTTTTCAAAAAATTAAATCCCATAAATCGACTAAGGGGGTATCTTTTAACTTCACCCATCCAGCTATTATTTCAATATCAATGGGGGAAAATGATCAATCCTTAATCAATTCAATCCAATAAATACAGTTTATTGCAAACTAGTAAAGGGTAGGCTGCTTATACAATTTAAACATTATGATGCAGTATTGCATGCAATACTGCGAAGAGAGATAAGCGTCATTGATCTTTTGCCTGGCGGGATATTTTTCCCATCTCTCTTATTTTTTGCAGTAAGCATTCTATTGGGATCTACCGTGCCCATAGGTCATATTCCAGATGGGCAGAAAGCATACGAAGTGCCCCAAGTTTTCGTTAAATTAGAAATAATTACCTCAATGGTCGACTTAGGCGATTATGGCTATGGAGCGCAGGAATTAATGCGCCGCTTTACTTGATCCAAATGGAGGTTTCGATAGCCAAATCAGCGGCATCAAAATAATCAAAATTAAAGTGGCCATCAGCATTAATTGATTAGTTGAGAGCATATATGCTTGAGAGGTAATCAGGTTATCGATATATCCATTTTTTTGCATCTCCGTCATTCCTAATTGGGTCGCCTGATTAGAAAATTGGACATAAGCCGAATTTCCTGGCTGTATATTCTGAGTCAGGATTTCGTGGTGACGAATCGCGTTATCCTGCCAGAGCGTTGTAGAGACAGCAGTACCTACACTTGCACCCACATTCCTCAGAAAATTAGAGATACCAGTACCTGATGCAATTTGATGTCCCTTTAACTGCGACATAGAAATAGCAGACATTGGCATAAAAAATCCCGCAATTCCTACGCCCATAATGATGCGCGCCAACATCAGTGTTTTTTCATCGACACCCGTTGTAAAGCCCGCAGCCATCCAGCAGCCAATGGCCATAGCAAGAAAGCCAACACTCGCAATGATGCGTGCATCGATACGGTGAATATTGGCGCCAAATAGCGGTCCACAGAATAAAGCCAATACCCCGGTAATGGCCATTACTTTGCCAGCGTTGAATGCCGTATAACCGAGCTGGGTTTGCAGCCATAAGGGGCCAATGACGATGTATATATAAAAAGCAAACGAACCCAATCCCAAACAAATAGCGGACATTCGAAAATTCACCAGCCTAAATATACGTAGATCCACAATAGGATGCTCTTCCCCCAGCTCCCATAGGACAAAAGAAATCCACGAGACGCAGGAAATAATCATCAAACACGAAATAAATGGCGAAGATAGCCAATCTAATTCACTACCCTTATCCAAGGCGATCTGCATAGTTGAAACGGCGGAGATCAGCAAAGCAATGCCAGGCAAATCAATTTTTTCCTTTGATGGGGCGGGTTTGGGTGACCCGAATAACCAATACACCAAAAATGTACTCAAAATGCCAAATGGTAGATTAATGTAGAAAGCCCAGCGCCAAACTAAGTTATCCGTTAACCATCCGCCAATCAATGGCCCAAGTACAGGCGCAACTACTGTTGTCGTAGCCCAGATTCCCAAGGCCATACCCCGCTTCGCCGGTGGAAAAGACTTCATTAATAAGGCTTGGGATAAGGGGATCATGGATGCCCCAACGATTCCCTGCAAAATTCTGGCAACCACTAGCAACTCAAAATTTCCAGCCAATCCACACAACATTGAGGCCAATACAAATAAGATCGTTGCAAACAAAAACTGTCGCACCTCACCAATTCTTTTAGATAGAAATCCCGTTAACGGCAAAAAAATCGCCTCACTCACTGCATAGGAGGTGATCACCCAAGTTCCCTGGGTAGGGCTCACTGCAAAATCTCCGGCAATCGTTGGCAATGCGACATTGGCAATCGACATATCGAGCACATTCATGAATGAGCCCAATGCTAGGGCCAAAGTTCCTAGCGCTAACTTATATCCATATAACGGCTTTAGCTCTTGATTTCCCGACATATTTTGCGCGCTTATTGCGCTCGCTTTAGCAATAACTGAATATGACTTTCAGCTTGATCAAATTGCTTCTGATATATCCCCGTCTCGCTTACGGGTCCATTTTGCATGGCCTGCAAAGGGAGTCCATCCAAGCTACTGGTATCCACCTTAATATCCATGGAGAGACCGATGTGCAATGGATGCTTTTTAAGTTCATCAGAATCCAAGGCAATTCGAACTGGCAAGCGTTGCACAACTTTCACCCAGTTACCAGTAGCATTTTGTGCGGGCAATAGTGCCAGTGTTGAGCCAGTTCCGGGCGCAAAGCCGACTACCCTACCGTGAAACTCCACTGCATTTCCATAAATATCCGATTGCAATCTAGCCGTCTGACCCACTCTCATTTTTCTGAGCTGGTCTTCCTTGAAATTGGCATCCACCCAAATTTCGCTATTATCGACAATCAAAGCGAGAGGGGTTCCAGGGGCTACTCTCTGACCTACCTGGATATAGCGCTTTGCAAGTATTGCGTCAATTGGACTTTGTATATTAGCCCGCAATAAATTGATATAGGATTGCCTTGCATTCGCTGCCGCCTTTAACAATGCAAGCTCTGAATGCTCCAGCTCTTCTTTAGAAACTGCCGCATCGCCCCGGAGTGCATTACGCTTTTGATAATCCGCATTGGCGTTACGTAAATCAATATCAGCTTTCTCAGAAGCAATTTTGACTTCAGTTGGGTCAATTTTAAAAAGAGTTTGACCTTCTTTTACGGACTGAGTCTCAGAGACATTTACAGTTGAGACTGCCCCATCAACCAGGGAAACAATTTGGACTTGTGAGCCTGCAACATAGGCGTCATCTGTAGATTCGGTATTTCGACTAAAAATGAGCCAATAAGCCAATGAAAGAATAGTCACGCAAGCCAATACCATCAGAAAGATTCGGAAGGCCTTGGGACGGTTAAATTTTTTGTTTTCGGATGGAGTATCCATGAATGAGTTCTTTATTTCAATGGTTGCTGAGATTGATTTTTAATTTGCAGATACGACCCACCTAAGGCCTGCACTAATACAACATTTGCCGTGAGCATTTTTGCCCTAGCCTCTGCATAGTTTTGTCCTTGACGAAGATATGCTTCCTCCATCGCAAGTACAGCCTCTTGAGAGCTAATTCCAACTTCACTTCTACGCTTTGTAATCTCATAATTGGATTTAGCGCTTTGATACGTAGATGCATAACTCTCGTAATTTGCTTGTGCGTTTTTTATGGAGACCATGCCGTCCGATGCATCCCTAAGGGCTTGGACAAGTTGCTCCTGATAATTGGCAATCGCTTGATTTCTACCCGCCTCTTTACCGGTAATATTCGCAGCAATAGCGCCACCATCAAAAATTGGCAAACTAATGGCTGGTCCAACGCTAAATTGTTGGCTCTTACTAGCAAATAATTGCGATAAACCGAACGATTGAACGCCTATAAATCCAGCCAAATTAATATCAGGTAGATACTCTAAATTTGCACCATCAAGCTGAAGTTTAGCGACATCAATTTGAATCAATAACGCCTGTAAGTCAGGTCTACGTTCAAGCAAATTAGATGGAATAATTTCTGGAAGGCGGAGAGCATTAACTGTGATGGCCGGGGCTTTGAGCGCTTCACTCCAGGAGGGGCCCTCCTGAACCAAAGCGCCAAGCTGGTGTTGAATCATCTTGACACTCAAATTGGCCTGACTCAAATTCACCAAAGCACTTTCATAATCCACCTTTCGCTGATTTACCACCATCACATCTACGAGACCAGTTCTTTGTTTCTCTTGAGATATGTGAAAAAGGATCTTTTTAGCCTCCGCATCACGCGCATACAGCGCCTGAGCTTGAACCATACGATCGTAATCAAAATAAATACGTACGATGGTTGTGGAAAGTAGAAGCTCCGAAGCTTTGTGACTAGCTTGCGCTGCTAATACTTGATTTTTTGCCGCATCAAAATACTTCCTTTGCTTTCCCCAAATATCTAGAGACCAATTCAAAGATGCGTTTACTAGGCCATAGCCTGTATAGACCGGCATACCCGGTACGAAAATATAATTTTGAGATAGTTGTTGGCGATCTACCTGACCTGCGATACCAAGTTGAG
Source organism: Burkholderiaceae bacterium (assembly GCA_947374315.1). Next base: position 23,974 of record CANCBK010000012.1, read on the forward strand.
GCAAGAAATTTGCCCTTTCAGTATCTAACATGGCTTGGGCTGCAACAACCCTCGCGCCCGAAATCTCTAGACTGGGAGAATGGCTCAGCCCCAAGTTCACCAATTCATCTAATTGAGAATCCCCAAATGCAGCCCACCAACGATCTTGAATTTGACTGGTATTTTTATCTAACTGCGGCTCAAGTGCTTCTAGGCGCTTGATTGATTGCTCGGGCAGGCTATCCCTCGGAAATAAGGCACACGAAGACAGCACAAGACACAGCATTGAAGCAATGAAAACCTTTGTGATGCTCACTACATTATTCATGGTGCTTGATCCAAGGAGGCTAAGTTATTCTTTTCTATTCTCAACATAAAATCTTTGAGCTGCTCAAACTCCTTTGGGCTGAATCCAGCCAAAGATTGATTCAACAGATCGCACAATCGAAATGGGATTAATTTCACCAATTTTTTTCCAGCCAAAGTAAGAGACAAATGAATGACTCGCCCATCCTTTTGTGATGGCATTTTTTTAATGAAATCCATCGATTCCAACTTATGAATCATTCGGACGGTCGCAGCAGCGTTGTTGCCCAATAAGTGCGATATCGAGGAAATCGTTGCGTCTTCAGTGTGGGCGACCATCATCAAAACACTCATTTGAGAGGCCGTAATACCAAGGTCAACTAGCTTCGCATCAGCCAAGCGCTGATATATCGACTTATTACGCACCATGAGATAAACCACGCTACCCTCAAGACGATAACTATCAGGGGTATAGAACTTTGTTGTGGGTTGAGGGGTGATCTTCATAGAATTAATTGACTAGTCAACTAATTCTATTGGATTTCATGATTTTTTGTTGGCGATAGTCTGAATGGGTCTTTTCAAACACTGCACTAGAAAGATGAAGCTCTGCATAAATGGTGCAGGTCACGATCTCAAGCCTTGCCCGACCTACCGGCAATAGAAAAGCAACCATAAGGCTGCTTTTCTATTGTGAATCTACATGATCATTTTTAAGATTTACAGGTTATTGAGGGGGCGCCAGCCCCTAATAAAACATGACGATTCATATGCCCACATTTCTTAAAGCGTTAAATTCAACCAGCATAACTAAATTGAGATTTATTACGCGCACCTTAAATCACTCGGTAGCGCTTGAAAAGTTAAATATCTTCACTACTTCCAGCGAGAGCCGTCGCTTCTGCAGAGTCAGCAAAAGAGAATTCCTAGCTATCGCATGAGGCCAATCTATCAATGGTTCTTCTGGCGACATCCTTCACCCAAGGCTGATCGCTCCAATGTTTCTGAGCAAAGGTATCGATCTGAGGTTTGTATTTGAGCGTTAAGCCGATAACATCAAGCCCCTCCAAGAACATTCGATGATGTCTTGCCGATAGAGTGAATGAAAATTCATGCTTTCCCGCTCTAACAAGACCATGTTCTATATCTATGTCAATTGCGATGGGTTTACCGTTATCGTCAGCCTCTTTCATTAAGGTTTGCACCTGATCTTCAGGGAGTACCACCAATAGCAAGCCGTTACCCATTGCATTGGAATAGAAAATTTCCGCAAAGCTGGATGCAATCACCGCTTTAAAACCATATTGCTGCATCCCCCAAACCGCATGCTCACGACTTGAGCCACATCCATAATTTGGACCTGCAATCAAGACATCAGTTGATGCATAGGCCGCTTGATTTAAGAAAAAATCAGGCTTTGGCTTTCCAGACTCGTCAAAACGCAAGTCATAGAACAATCCCTGCGCTAAACCTGACTTATCAATGCCGCGCAAGAACTGCTTTGGCATCACTTGATCAGTATCAAAGTTGGCAATACGTAAGGCCGCAGCATGCCCATGAATCTTAGATTGCTTCAGCATGAATCACTCCTTGTAATTTACGTGCGTCCGTAATCACTCCAGTTACTGCTGCGGCTGCAGCCATTGCAGGGCTCATTAAGTGAGTAATTGCGCCCCTACCCTGGCGACCCTCAAAGTTACGATTGGTTGTTGAAGCACAGCGAGTGCCCGAGGCGAGAACGTCATCATTCATGGCGAGACACATCGAGCAGCCAGGTTTTCGCCACTCAAATCCGGCAGCAATGAGCTTATCCGCGATTCCTTCTTTTTCTGCTTGAGCCTTTACTGCTCCAGAACCCGGTACGACCATGGCACGAACTCCGGCCGCCACTTTTCTATCGCCGATGGTGGCAATGACATTACGCAAATCTTCAATACGCCCATTGGTACAGGAGCCAATAAATACATGCTGAATAGGCACCCCCTCTAACATCTGCCCGTCAATCAATTTGGTGTACTTCAAAGCCTGCTCCAGACTTAACTTATCAACTGGATTCTGAATTGAATCCTTGGTCGGAATGTTGGCATTAATCGCAATCGCTTGATCAGGACTAGTACCCCAAGTGACAAAGGGGGCCATCTGACTTGCATCGAATACATACTCTTTTTCAAACTTTGCATCGGGATCTGAATATAAACTTGCCCAATGCTGTAGTGCGCGCTCTTTAATATCACCCACGATATCTGGACACCGCGCCAGAACATAATCAATGGCCGTGCTATCAGGGGCAATCAATGCGCCGCGTGCACCCGCCTCAACCGTCATATTGCAGATAGTAAAGCGCGCCTCAGTACTTAGGTCCTCAAGGGCACTACCGCAATACTCAACGACATAACCAATCGCACCTTTAGCGCCAATTTGACTAATGATATTGAGAATCATGTCCTTAGATGTAGTGCCTATAGGTAATTTACCGTTGATTTTGATTCGCATGTTCTTGGCCAAGCGATAAACCAGTGTTTGAGTAGCCAAGACATGCTCGACCTCGGAAGTCCCAATCCCGAATCCCAGCGCACCTAAGGCTCCATAAGTGGTTGTATGACTATCGCCACAGATAATCACCATCCCTGGCCTTACCATTCCATGCTCTGGTGAGACCACATGCTCAATGCCTTGTAAGGAGTCATTAGTATCAAACAATGGGATATGGTGTTTTACACAATTCTGTTTTAGATTCAGCGCCTGCAATGAAGATGCTGGATCAGAAATCTGTCTTGGCGTTTCATTGTGCGTCGGAATAATATGACTAACCACAGATACATTCTGACCCGGGATAGGCACTCCACGCGCCTTCTCATCCAAACCCGCAAATGCTTGTGGGCTAGTGTACTCATTCATCAGATGTAAATCACAGAATAGCAATACATTTTCTTCATCGAGTATCGCAACCGTATGGGAATCCACCAACTTTTGATACAAGGTTTTAGCGCTCATTTAATACTTTCAATAACAGTTTTAGGGCTTATCAGTCAGAGGTAATGCCGCGCTCTTTAATTAACTTTGCCCACAAAGGAATCTCTTTTTCTAAACGCTGACGAGCTTGTGCGGGGGAAGATGGGGTTGGATCAAACCCTTCTTTGGTCATGCGTGCTTTGAGGGCGGGATTATTCAACGCCACATTTAATGTCGAATTGAGCTTGTCGATGACAGACTGTGATGTTCCTGCGGGCGCAAACACAATGAACCAAGTCTCAAAGCTGTATGCAGGTAGACCGGCTTCGGCCAATGTTGGGACGTTCGGCATCAATGGTGAACGCTTAGTGCCCGTGACCCCAATGCCTTTTAACATGCCGCTTTGTACAAATTGAGCGGCAGCAGACGCCACAGGAAAACACATATCCACCTGACCGCCTGCAGTATCACTCAATGCAGGGCCACCACCCCGATAGGGAATATGCGTGATAAAAGTGTTGGAGGTTGCTTTAAATAATTCAGGGGCAATGTGCATGGTACTGCCATTACCGGCAGAGGCATAAGTCATCTTTCCAGGATTCTTTTTCAGCAATGCTAGCAACTCTTTTAAGTCTTTAACGGGCACCTTAGGATTGACGACCAGCACATGCTGCGAGCTTGCAACCATACCAATGGGAGTCAAATCTTTAAGCGTATCAAAAGGCATCTTTGAATATAAAGCTGGGTTTACTGCCAATGAAAGTGTATGGATGCCAATGGTGTAGCCATCAGGCTTTGATTTAGCAACTGCATCAACACCAGCATTGCCACCAGCGCCCGCCCTATTCTCCACAATGATGGACTGACCAAGTGACTTACCCCAATCTTCTGAAATCATACGAGCAGTAATATCTGCGCTGCCCCCAGGCGCATAAGGAACAATCAATTTCACCGGACGCTCTGGGAACGTTTGGGCTACCGCCGAAGCCATTAAACCGCCGATACCTAAAAGAACGATCAAAGCGTTTTTATATTTCATGGATGTCTCCTCCAATGTATTTATCCCCCTATCCTACCCGTAAAATAAACAAGCTTAATATCATTTAAATTACAACTTTCTTTCTTATAAGTTAATAATACGAACATGGATAGTTTTTCAGATATCGCCTTTTTTGCCCTATTAATCAAACAAGGCAGCATGGCTGCGACCGCCCAAGAAATGGGCCTTACTCCGCCCGCAGTCAGTAAGCGACTTGCCTTGATTGAGAAAAGACTTGGGGTTCGACTTCTACAACGGACGACTCGGCAAATCAGCCTCACACCAGAAGGAGAGATCTACCTTACTGAGGGAGCTCATGTTCTTGCCAATCTCGAAGAGTTGGAGCGATCTGTTTCGGGAAGCGGGAGCACGCCCAAGGGGGTTATTAAGATTGGCGCCACCCTGGGATTTGGTCGCCGCTATATCGCTCCGGCCATTTCAAAATTTTCAGATCTTTATCCAGAGGTGGAAATTCAGCTCACGCTCAATGATCGTCCAATCAATATCGTTGAAAAAGGTTTGGATGTAGTGATTCGATTTGGAGAGCTTCCTGATGTTCGATTAACGGCAAGACTGTTAGCCCATAATCACCGCGTACTATGCGCATCCCCAATTTATATAGAGAGCATGGGCGAGCCTGAAAACCCAAAAGAACTCAGTAAGCATCAATGCTTATTTATTCGTGAAGCAGATGAATCCTACGGAACTTGGCACTTTCATCAGGGCAAAAAAACAGAGACCGTGAAGGTGCAAGGTCCATTAACCAGCAATGATGGAGAGTCCGTCATGAACTGGGCTCTAGAGGGCAAAGGAATCATGGTTCGATCGTATTGGGATGCCGCGCAATATATTAGGGACGGCCAACTTAAACTCATTTTGACTCATTGGGATTTACCTAGCGCAGATATTTATGCAGTATTTCCAACGAGAAATAACTTATCCGCGAAAACGAGAGTATTTGTTGACTATCTATTAAGCGAATTTGAAACCTATCGAATAGGCTCAAAAATATCCTGGTGAAACAGCTCAAGCACTGCATCTGAATATGATGCTGATTGGTCGTAGGTAGCTGCCATGCAAAAACTGATCACCAAACCACCGACATTCGTGAATATTGCTTAGTCGATCCAGCTTGGATATTTATCCATCACTGAATTAAAGAGCTCAGATTCAAGCAACTGATTAAGCCATTGTTTGATTAACGTAAATGGCAACCCCTCAAAACGTTGCGGATTGACGATTGAAAACTGCCTAATGAATGGAAAAATAGCGACATCCACCCATGTCATCCTACTTCCCAATAAGTACCCGCTGGCCCGCAAAGCAGCCTCCATGGGCTCCAGCATCAACGCTATTGCAGCATGTAAAACATCTCCCTGATTCAGCTCGGGATATCGATTTGGATATTTATATTGGTCTAAGAGCGCCTTAAATGGGCCGTCATTTTTCTCAATCCAAGCTTTGGAGATGCACTCATCAACTATTCCCCAGCCATCCGGATCGGACTTTGTCAAAGCCCAACGCATAATATCCAAGCTTTGATCCAAAATGAGTCCATCGACACACAACACTGGAACAGTTCCCTTGGGTGATACAAGCAGCATGGATTGCGGCTTGTTATTCAATGAAATCTCTCTGTGCTCCACCTGAATGCCTGCGTATTTCAATGCCATACGAGCCCTCATAGCATAAGGGCATCTACGATAAGAATATAAAATTGGCATCACTAATTCATTCACTGCGGCAGTCCAGTTTTCAACGGTTTACCAATGCATCAATCACTCAGCTGGTGTAATTCGATACTAAATGAAAAAACTGTGCAAAGTTAACATTGGTATTCAATGGACCCCTGATCTGAAATTATGCGACCAACAACTCTTATTAAGTATAGGCGGTGACCCATAGTGAGCTCAAGACTATAGGACTCTTTCCAAGGCAGTTCTCGCAAAAAGAGCGTCGTTAAATCGGGTATTTTTTCCCTTCGACTGCAGAAATACCATCGCAATATTTCTGCCCTTTATCTTCACCTCCATCACCAAGCATCGTCCAGCGGCAGCGATATAGCCTGTCTTTTGGACTAGAACATTCATAATTTCATTGCGAACAATCGGATTGGTATTAACAAATGGCTGGGGGGTATGAACTCCATCGATTACGTTAAACTTTTCTGTTGTTGAAAGCTCTTGAATTAATGGGTAGCGCATGGACTCTCTCAATAAGAGCACTAAATCTTGTGCTGTAGAAACATTCTGCGGAGAAAGTCCGGTGGGCTCAATAAAATGGGTATGCGTCATTCCGAGTTCTTTTGCCTTTAAATTCATGGCATCGACAAAGGCATTTTTACCTCCTACATAGGATCTAGCCAAGGCGTTGATAGCTCTATTTTCCGATGACATTAATCCAACCCTCAAGGTCCTTTCACGACTCATCTCGGTCCCCACTCTTAATTTCCATTTAGCGCTCGATTGCCAGGCAATATCCTCCCGCAAGATTGTGATGGGGTCTGCTAAACCCTGATCCGACTCCAAAACAATTATGGAGGCCATTAACTTAGAGATTGAAGCAATCGGAGAAATGGCTGAAGAGTTCCTGTCAACCAGCACATCTCCAGAGTCCACATCAACTACATAAGCAATATTTGAATGGAAATCATCCCCATGGCTATTTCTTGCAAATACAGATGTATGAAGGAGCAGCAGACCCAGTACGCAACTAATAAATAATTTATGCATTTTTTATAACTTACCAATATTTAAATGGGCGCTCAGCCCTTATATTTGAACCAGTCGCCTTCATTTTCATTTTGCATTGCGGGCACGTCATCCCATCCCATTGCACGAGATATTCAGCTGATTGACATTTTTTGCAAACCGCAGCTCCCGAAGGGGGGTCTAGCATTGCCCCTGGATTTGCCAAAATGAAGGCGCCGAGCTCCTTACAGAGCTCGCAAACCATGGGTGCCTTTAAATAATGAGGGCCTTTTTCTACCCCGATACCGCAAATACATTCATATTTACAGGGCACACAGACAAACCGGTATTCCGCGGTCATCATTTTATTGACTGGCTTTTAGCGTTTTCATAATCTGCGCCCATCTTTCTTTTGCATAGTGGATGCGCATTGATCTTTCTTGATTGGCAACACCAATGGTGATGCGTCCATCAATGAGGTCCGCATAGACTGCATCTATTTTTTCGTAAAAATTGGCGTATACGGCCACTAAAGCTGGACTAGGTAATTCATCGCTAATAGCGCGACACTTTAAGGTGGATTCTTTAAACCGCTTCAAGACTACTACCTGATCTCCAGAAATTTTATCGCTTGAATTAAATAACTCTTTTGCATTAGGGCTGTTGGCGGTGAGTGCTATGACATATTGATCAACGTACTTCGCATCTTTTGTCGTGCTTGCCTCAGAAATACATTCTGAAATTTTCTTCTGAATGACGTCCACCTGTGCTTGAGATATTTCATTTATTGCTGGAGGTGATGGCAACTTAGTACCAGTACAACCGGTTAAAGCAATGGCAAACAATAAAACGCTACGATAAATTTTATTCATACAAATCCTGTATAGAAAATAGACTCTTAGAGAATAAAAACCTCTCCACAGAAACATAATGCGAAGAGGTTAAAGAGGATTACTGGTAAACAATGTCAGCGCGACGATTCTCTTTAAAGGCGGCCTCGGTTTGTGCTGGATTCTGGGGCTTCTCTTTACCAAAGCTAACTGCCTCCAGCTGGGAATCGCTAACCCCCTGAGTGACAAGCGCCCGCTTTACGGCCTCGGAGCGCTTTTGACCTAAGGCCAAGTTGTACTCAGCAGTGCCACGATCATCGGTATTACCCTGAATGATGATGGAGACCTTTTGCTTTTGAAATGCCTTCAGATATGCGGCATGAGCAGCAATCGTAGAGGCGTACTTTGGATCAATAGCGTAATCATCAAATTCAAAATAGATAGATCTTTTGCCATACACACTAGACTTTGGATCGCTAATAGGGTCATAGGACATAGAACCGCCAGCATGAACAGAAGCAACCCCATTAACATCATCCAACTTAACACTACTGCAGGCGGAAATAAATAAAACCAGCATTGCCAAAGGCAAGACTTTTACCAACTTAAACATGACGAAATTTCCCAATAGAGGCTAAAAATAATTAGCAGAATCGATACAGGAGAATTGGCGCTACTTAGCCAATCCCAAACCCAAGAGAATCAGGCGATCGATTTTGGGGGTTTGAACGCTGAATCCGGAAAAGTCTGCGTACAAAGGATGTCCCCAGAGTAATTAAAGACAGTGGCTTTGGGAGAACGAAATGGAGTGATGATGCTGGTATCGCTCAAATTGGCGATCACATGACTCATCAGAAATAGTGTGTGGACTTGTTGCTGACCTTCAGAGGTTTCTTTGCTAGCGTGGCTTTTTTCAGCTACAAAGCCTGCAAATACAGCTTGATGGATTTGCGCTCGCTCAATAGCAGCATCAATAAAGATACTAGATGCCGCCACCTTAAATGAAATCAAGAAGAGGCAAAGAAGAATCACAAGAGATCTACTTCTAGTTCGCATAGGCTGAATTCTATACCTAAATTATGCGGGATGAAACACCAAACACAAACCCCAGAAAACCAGGCCGATTGGCGCGTTTAATGGGGCGCCATTTTGATGGCTAATGACCAAAATGGGGATCACTGGCTATAAATTAGCCTCTGAGGCTGGCCATTTGGAATGCCCAGCAACCTAAGTCATCAGAATTCATGGTCAATCCAGCCGCCAATATCTACTTTTTGAATTTAAATATTAGCGCTCTTGCTCAATTGATCGCATGGATTTTTCATTTAAATCAATCAGAAGAAGGCGCCCGACTTTAAGTCTATATTGGGCATCAATCAGGGTAGATCAATTCATTCAGTGCATACTAGGCCACATGAAATCAACTCACTGGACTCAAGGCTGGCATCGAATCAGCGCTAGTAGCCGGCTTTCAATCATTAGCCTATTTGGAATCGCTGTATTTTTTTTCCTACCCGCAGAGCTCTCCACGCCAGTCCGTTTAGCAATCTCTTGGATTGCCTCTGGAAGCGTTTACCTTTTACTGACTTATCTGATGATGTATTTTTCAAGTGAGAAAAATATATTGCTACTGTCCCATAAAGAGAATGCGGGTGCGGCACTTGTTTTACTCATTATCATATTGGCATCCACTACCAGCCTGGTAACGATTGTGGTTATTCTGGCTAGCTTGAAGGGGCTTCCTGCCGGGGACGTCATTCAACATGTTTTCCTAGTGCTACTAACCTTCATTATTTCCTGGCTCCTAGTGCATACGGCATTTGCATTGCACTATGCCCATGCTTACTATGTTGCGCTAGAAAAAACCAAAAATCCCCCACTGCTTTTTGAGGGCAAAGTAAGGCCACTCTATATCGATTTTCTGTATTTTTCCATGGTAATCGGTATGACCTGCCAGACCGCCGACGTCAACATTGCAAACTCAAGAATGCGATTTTGGGTAATGATTCAGGGAATTACTGCTTTTGCCTTTAACGCCTCCCTACTGGCATTGGCAATCAACCTGATTTCAGGCTTAGTTACTCTGCAATAAATCTATATGATGGACTAGTCGCTTGCTGAGCGATAAAGCCACCGCAATTAACATCCAATTGGTGCCAACTCCGCACCTACGGGCCTTTTATAGCGGTTGTAAGACCACATATATTGTCGTGGTTTGGAAATGATCATTGCTTCAAAATACTGGTTCATTAACGCACACGCCTCGTTCATACGCGCAGGGTACTCTTCTGCCATCAGCGTGGTCTTGATGACCCAGCCCCTACCAAGCGCTAACCTTTCTGCGCCAACAAAGAGTGTGGCTACATTTGCTTGGCGTGCGAGCTTTGCCGGAAATGATGTGGTGTAAGCATATTGATTAAAAAATTTAGCCCAAACACCGTCACCTGCACTAGGGACCTGGTCTGCCAAGATACCGACAACTTGGCCCTTAAGAAGTGCGCGTTTAATTTTTCGAACACCGCCAAGATTGGCTTCAACAAAATCCATTTCTGGATGTTCCCGGGATTTGAGCATTAAAGTATTTACCCAAGGTTTTCTAGCGGGCCGATACATCACAGTAGCCTTCATATGTTCAGCAAAGATGCGGGGAACAATTTCAAAACCACCTAAGTGCGAGGCCAGGACAATCAGACCTTTGCCATTTTTAGATAACTCAATCAGTTGCGCCAAATTCTCTACTGTTGATTTGATGATGGCGGCTTGGGGATGCTGCCAAATCCATAGGGTATCGGCAAAAATCATCCCAGACTCAGCAGCGACTCTCCACGGAGTGGATTTAAAGCCCGAGACATTCGCCGCATTGAGATGATTACTATTTAAGCGTGTACGGTAACGAGAGGAGCACAAGTAAACGAACAACCCTACGCCAGCGCCGATAATCTGAAGAACTGCTAATGGAAGAGAACTAAAGAGTCTCAATATGAAATACAACATCGGCCATTCTAGACTCTAATCAGAAAAATAGTGCGGCGGCAGATTTAGGCTAGCGCTGCGATCGCAGCCTTGATTGCAGCGGGTAGTTCGTTAGCCAATTGTGTGCGCGCTTCAAGAGTTGCGGATGGTGTTTGTTGAGTCTTGGCTGACCACGCCGATCCAGGGAAAAATGCATCGTCTTTGTACCTGGGAATGATATGCCAATGAATATGGGAAACCATATTGCCTAGTGCGGCGATATTCACTTTGTCTGGGTGCATGACATGGCGCACCGCCTCTTCAACCGTGAAAACTAAAGCCATTAGGTGCTCACGCTCACCATTGTTGAGATCGGTCATTTCAGTGACATGGTGATTCCAGATCACACGACAAAAACCAGGTAACTCAGGATCACTTACAAGAATGATTCGACAGTCATCACCGCGCCAAATTAATTGACCTTCTTCGGGCTTGAGTGCTTCTTTACAGAGTACGCAATTTGTCATATGAAGAATGTATCCGAAAACGGCATCTAAGTCACCCTTGTGGGGTAATTTAGATGCCGAGGCAGTAAGGGTGTTACTGCTACTACATACTACTTAGGGATTCTTAATGGAACTGCTCTTCTTCTGTAGAGCCAGTCAATGCTGTTACTGAAGACTTGCCTCCTTGAATAACGGTAGTCACGTCGTCGAAGTAACCAGTACCCACTTCCTGCTGATGCGATACGAATGTATAACCACGATCACGAGCAGCAAATTCTGGCTCCTGTACTTTCTCGATGTAGGCAGTCATACCACGTTGCATGTAGTCTTGAGCCAAATCGAACATGTTGTACCACATGGAATGGATGCCAGCGAGGGTAATAAATTGGTACTTGTAACCCATCGCACCTAATTCGCGCTGGAACTTCGCAATGGTTGCATCGTCCAAGTTCTTCTTCCAATTGAAAGATGGTGAACAGTTGTAAGCCAACATCTTGCCTGGGAACTTCGCACGAATAGCTTCCGCAAATTGGCGAGCAAATTCCAAATCAGGCGTGCCTGTTTCACACCAAACCATATCCGCGTAAGCGGCATATGCCAACCCACGAGAGATCGCTTGATCCAAGCCCTTACGTGTTTTGTAGAACCCTTCTGGTGTCCGCTCGCCCGTCAAGAATGGCTTGTCATTTGCATCGTAGTCAGATGTCAACAAGTCGGCAGCTTCAGCATCGGTACGGGCCAAAATAATAGTTGAAACACCCATTACGTCAGCAGCCAAACGCGCAGAAATCAATTTCTGTACTGACTCAGCTGTTGGCAACAATACCTTGCCGCCTAAGTGACCGCATTTTTTAACCGAAGATAATTGATCTTCGAAGTGAACACCAGCAGCACCCTGCTTAATCAATGCCTTGCTTAATTCAAATGCATTCAATACGCCGCCGAAACCAGCTTCCGCATCAGCAACGATTGGGGCGAAGTACTCGATATAGCCAGCATCACCTTTGTTAATGCCTTTGGCAGTTTGAATTTCGTCTGCACGCTGAAATGAGTTATTAATGCGCTCGACCATTTTTGGAACTGAGTCAACCGGATACAAGGATTGATCTGGGTACATCGCTGCGTAAGAGTTGCCGTCTGCAGCAACCTGCCAGCCTGACAAGTAGATTGCTTGAACACCAGCTTTAACCTGTTGCATTGCTTGACCACCAGTCAAAGCACCCAAACAGTTCACATAAGCTTCGTTATTAACCAATTCCCACAGACGCTCTGCGCCATGCTTGGCCAAAGTGTGCTCAATCTTCAATGAGCCACGGAGACGTACGACGTCCTCAGCTGTGTAGCCACGAGTAATACCCTTCCAGCGTGGATTGGTATCCCAGTCTTTTTGTAGTGCTGCGATTTCTGCTTTGCGATCTGCCATGTTTTTCTCCCTAAGTTAAACAAGTACTTCAAATATTTGGACATTCAAGTCTTATGTCTTATATAAGAGTTTAAGGATCTGGAAAAAGCATGCAAGCACTATTTGGTGATTAATTAAAATAAATTAATCCAATAAATTCAATATCTTAAATACTATTTTTTGCCATATGAAATGTTAATCCAAGGGGTGGAAGAACGCCCAGGTTGAAATGTTGCACTGCATTTTACGTATGGTAATGTCTTTTCACATTGTGAAAATCATCTAAGCAACTTCAGAGGCAAATCCATAGAGTTGCTGTGGGTTGGAGCAGAGGATGCGATTTCTCATGGACTCCTCTGGCGCATAAAGAGCTAAGGCACTGAGCATTTGCGCTATCGAAGGCATAAAAGCCCAATTAGCTACATGAGGCCAATCCGAGCCCCAGATACATCGTTCAGGCGCAGCAGCAATCAGGGCTTGGGCATAAGGCACAACATCTTCGTATGGAGGCGAT